>PLYO01000008.1 GCA_003151825.1 Ignavibacteriota bacterium | reverse complement strand
TCGGCACGAGTGGTCTCGCCGGCAAGATTGGTATTCGTAGTTGCAAGGTTCGTCGTCAGCGTACTTTCCGCGCCCTCGGCACGAGTGGTCTCGGTAGTCAAATTTACGGCGCTGGCGGCGCCAAGATTTGTGAGCGCGTTGGAGGCTGTCGTTGCGCCGGTTCCGCCCTGGGCAACCGAGGTTGTCCCGGAAATTTGCGGGAACGAATAGTCTCCCGTTTGCGCGGTGATCGCGCCGGTACGCCCAAAGACGGTGGAGATTGATGCGGGGGCGATCGAAGACCAGTATGGCGGAGTGTCCGCTCCGTCGCTCATGAGGACCTGGCCACTCGTCCCGGAGTTACCATCGGGCAGAAGCGCGCCGGAGAACTGTAGATTGCCTGTTTGGGTGAACGTGCCCGTGTTGGTCAGGCCGGTCGAGGAGACCGCACCGGAAAATGTTCCCGTCGAAGCAGCGAGGGTGCCCGTCGTGGTGTTGCCGAGCGTGGTCGCGCCAGCCGTGAGGCCCGCGAGTGTCGTTGCTCCGCTGACGCCGAGTGTCCCGCTCACGGTCTGATTCCCTGTTTCGGTGAGCGTGCCCGTGTTGGTGAGGCCTGCGAGCGTCGTCGCGCCCGATACGCCGAGAGTCCCGCTCACGGTCTGATTTCCTGTTTCGGTCAGGGTGCCCGTGTTGGTCAGGCCCCTGAGCGTCGTCGCACCGGTGACTCCGAGCGCACCACCATCAGTGATGCCGCTCGATGTGCCGAGCGTGGTTGTTGTGATGCCGCCCGCGTCCGTAATGCCGTTCGTTGTCGTCGCGCCCGTGACGGCCAACGCACCACCATCGGTGATGTCGACGAGCGTGGCTGTGGTGATGCCGCCATAGTCCGTAATGCCACCGTAGTCCGAAATGCCGTTCATTGTCGCGCCGGACTGTACGAGGAGTTCGCTCCCTATTGTCACTCCGCCATTGAGAGTTGTTGCGTCCGCCACGTAGAGGTTGGTTGTCGCGATGCCACCTGCGTCCGTAGTGCCGTTTGTTGTCGCCGCGCCGTCGACGCTGAGGGTCGTGCCGATCACACCGCTCCCATCGATGTTGAAATTCGCGCCCTCTTGCTGGGACGTGCTATTATCAATCCAATCATCCGAAAGCGTCTTCGCGCCCTTACCCTTGTTCCCGGAAATCCCCGTGGCGCTGAGCGAAATAGAACTGGAAATCGGATCGTAACTCATTGTCAGTCCATTACCTGCCAGGAGATTCAGGTTCGATCCGTTGCCCGTAACCTTCGTGCCATTGACCGAGATCGAGCCGACGTAATCCGCTGAAATCTTCTCGGCGGTGATCGCGCCGTTGGCGACGGTCAGCGCGTACGGCGAGGCGGTAATCTGCGAAAGCGGACGAAGCTCTGCGCCACTCACCTCGACCCCGATCCACATCGGCTGGCCCATCGCGGAAGCATCCGGAAGCGGCTTCTGAGAGCCAAGAATGATGGAAAACACCCCGCTATGCGTTGCAACACTAAAGGTATCCTCCCATACGGCTGGCGATGCGCCCTGCTCGTCCGCATAAAAGCGGATGGTAAGCTGGCGGATGCTGTCCCCGGCCGGCTGTCCGGATGCGCCGGCGAGCATTCCCTGATAGCTAATCAGGCGGGGGATGTCTTGCGTCTGCGCGCGCGAGTAATGCGACGATGACGCGAGGAGTCCCAGCGCCATGATGGCGAAGGTGAGTTGCCGCTTTATTTCCTTGGTTCGCATACAATGAAAAAAATCGGGATATTCAATAATACAACTCACCGAGGATAAATGCCTCGATGAGCCGACATGCGAATATCAGCGAAAGACCTCCACGTGAAGGCCGAAGCATAAGCAAGGCTCAAGCCCCCGCCTATGCTGAAAAAACGCTATAACTCCTCGTGGAGCCCGAAGAATAAGCAAGGCTCAAGCCCCCGCCTATTCTGAAAAACGCTCAAGTTTCCGTGTGAAAGGTACCCTAACCATACCTATCATTACAAATATACGAACTTTTTGGAGAGTGGCCGTGAAATCCATGTTTATTTTTCACCCCCTCCCCCGCTCGGCTCGGAATGATTTGAAAGCCATTCCATTTCAAATCGACCCACTCCCTAATTTTGCATTGCTAAACCAAGACGCTTTCATGACGCTGTGAGAGGCCAGAGTAGTATTCTTGAAACAGTCAGACTTGAGGGAATGTCCGGCGTGCTGGAAAACCCCACCGAACGACCAACGCTTCGTTGCAGGATTTTGGCCGATGCAGTGCTGGGATTCGTACTTTGAAAGTAACGCCGCTTGTTCGTCGAAGTGCCGGTTTTACGAGTGCGGAACCTACTGAATTCGCGCGGCATTAGAGGCTCGCTTCCTTAGCTCAGTTGGTAGAGCAACTGACTCTTAATCAGTGGGTCGCCGGTTCGAGCCCGGCAGGAAGCACATCTCGAAGTCTCACGCAGACTCTTCTTCCATGCCGATCAGCTTCTCGCATAGCGCGGCGAGTTGATGAAGCTCGCTTTCGTTCAGGTTTTTACCAAGTTTGTGATCGAACTCGATGAGTTTGGGTGTGATAGAATCGAGAACCGACAATCCTTTATTGGTGATATGGACGCGGACCACGCGACGGTCGCGGGTGGAGCGTTTGCGTTTTACGAAGCCTTGCTTTTCGAGCGTATCGATGCGGCGCGTAATGTCCGACGAGCGATCGACCATCCGGCAGCCGATCTCGCCGGAGGGATGACCCTCGACTCCGGCGCCGCGAAGAATGCGAAGGATATTGAACTGCTCGCCTGTCAGGTTTGCTTCGGCAAGCGCGCGGTCGATATTCGAGCGCAGCTCGCTCGCTGCGGCCATAAGCGCCAGCGTCGCCTCCTGCACCGGGCTTTCGAACTTCGACATTTTCAGCCGCTTTTTTAGGACTTCTCCCATGATATCTTAAACGTCTTTGTTCGAACAAGGATTGCCACAAAATATGCAGGAATTAAACCTCACGCGCGAATGTAGCTCATCCCGTGTGAATTGATCCACAAGAGGCCATTACGATGAAACCAATTTTTCGCATGTATGCGACAGCATCGGCGACGATGCTTACGGCCTGCCTCTCGGTGGTTTTTCTCGCCTCAGCCGGTCGCGCTCAGACCTCCCCTGTCATCTCCTATCTCATCCCGGACATTGGAACGCCGGACATGAATACCTATGTCGAAATTATCGGGCCCTACAGTGTGAAAGGAAATTTTGGAAGTGATGGTATGTACTTGAATAATCCCGGAGACGCCATTCAAGTGGTATGTGCTAATCCTTCGGATAGTCAATACGTCCGCTTTGGGCCATGTGTCGTTAGCTGGAATGGAAAAATGATTTCCACGCAGGCATTCGTGCTGCCGTGGGTGCAGGCGCCTTCCGCCGCCTGGCAGGCGGGGATCAAGCTACAAGTCCGAGTACTCGTTGGCGGCGTCCCATCGAATGTAGATACATTCTATATTGTCAAGCCGCAAACGCTTGGGACACTCACCGCGCCGGGGCTGCTCGGCTCCGGCGGTGCCTATGGCACACGCTCGCGCCGTGGCGCGATGATTGTCGATAGTATGATTCTTACTGGCAACGGGACTTACGGCGTCAGCATCACGGACTGCGACCCCAACACTCCGGGCAATCAGGGCTATCTGCCGTTTGTATTGATTAGCGCCGCTTCCATACGAACGGGCGCAAACGCAACCATATACGTGAGCGCAACGGGCGTCGATGCCGGGCCGGGTGGTGGTGGTGGTGGAGATGGACTTATATGCGGAACCATCGGTGGAAATGGATTTACAGGAGGGGGTGGAAATGCGGACTGGACATCCGGCTGCGGTGCCCTGCCCTCGGGTATCGGCACAGGTCAAAATCAAAATGGCCTGAACGCCGTCCCAGGTGGGGTATCGAGCGGTCAGAATGAGGGAGGAGGTGGAGGAACAGGCCATCCATTTGGTATAGGCGGTGGTCCAGGCGGTGAGAATGCTTTTTCTGGAGGTGGTCCTCCAGGATTCGGAGGTGGCTCCGGCGGGCCGCAGTATGGAACGCCTCCCCGGCAAGGCGGAGGTGGCGGGGCAGGATATGTCTTGAATGGAATTGATGGAGGAGCTTGGGCAAGCGTCCACTCGGGTGGCCAGTCCTATGGCAACGTTTCCATCATTCCATTGGCTGGTGGTTCCGGAGGCGGAGGTGGTAACGTGAACTCGTCGGTTGGCAGTGGTGCGGGGAGCGGCGGCGGCGGCGGTGGCGCCGTAGCAATGTATGGTCGAATGAGTAGTATTTTCGGTCCGCTCATTTCATCGGGCGGTGATGGGGATTCATCCGCAAACAACGGGGCTGGAGGCGGTGGTAGCGGTGGCTCGATTCTTTGCGGCTCAAAGATGAGTGCTTCGTTTGCGTCGGTTCATTTAGACGGAGGAATGGGAGGCAAAGGCTTCCCGATTGGGCAGGCTCAGGATGGTGGCAACAGCAGCCCCGGAAGACTACGAATCGATGGCCCCGAGCAAACGCCACCAAATGTGTTACCCACAGGGGCTCGTGGAGCTTCCGATTACAAAGGCCCATCTACTGACACACAGTCTTACGTGAGCAGAACATTCATTCTCACCGGGACGGCTAATGGCAAAGTCGTAAACATATACATTCGTCCATTATCGAGCGCCTGGTATCAGGCCGCAGCGGTCTCCAATTACGGGACTTCGTGGAGCACATCGATAACCCTGCCGGGGACCGACACGATCTACCTTTTGGCTGCTGCGCAGAGTGTTCCGTCACCAAGTTCAGCGCCGTACGCAAGCGATCCATCATGGGTACTCTCGCAATCCGCCGCCAATATTCTCAGGACGGACTGCAGGCCGCCCGTTGCTGCGATCACATCGAACAAGCCACCAATCCTTTGCGTGGGAGATAGTGTAACGCTCTCGGCTTCGCCTTCTGGCTTCCATTATCAATGGCTAAAAAACAACCAAACGTTGCCCGTAACCGATGACTCGCTCACGGTCTCCGATTCTGGAATTTATAGCGTCATTGTTTCGAATGCTGCCGGTTGTTCCGATTCTACTGCTGTTAGCGTCAGTATTACACCCGCTCTGGTTGCAGACATCTCCGGTCCCCGATCCATTTGCTTAGGTAGCAGTACGATCCTTAGCGCTTCGCCTGCTGGCTTCGATTACGAATGGCAAAAGAATGGCCAGACTCTGCCCGTTTCCGATGATTCTCTCACGGTCTCCGATTCAGGAATTTATAGTGTGATTGTTTCAAATGGCGGTGCATGTTCCGATTCTACCTCTGTTCACGTCATTGTTAACCCCGCTCCAGTCGCGGGTATCTCCGGTCCACGATCCTTTTGCGCGGGTAGCAGTGCAATACTCAGCGCTTCTCCGGGTGGATTGAGTTACCAATGGATGAAAAACGGGCAGCAGCTTGTTTCGACGGATTCGCTCATCGTAACTGACTCGGGCGATTATAGTATTGTCGTGTCGAATACATCCGGCTGCTCGGATTCCGCAACAGTACATGTGGCCATCAATCCCTTGCCGGTGGCAACAATTATAGCGCCAGATACCATTATTTGCGCCGGGTCAAGCACAACGCTTATGGCTTCGGGCGGGAAGTCCTATCGCTGGAGCGATGGCGAGACGACGTCCTCGATTGTCGTTTCGGATGCTGGCAACTATTTTGTCACCCTGACCGACTCGAACGGCTGTTTTGCCTCCTCGAATTCGGTTGCCGTTGTCGTGGATGCGCCTCCTCAGCCGGAAATACTTCCCAAATCGATTCCACTCATATGTGCTGGCGAGAGAGACACTCTTTATACGTCACTTCCCGGCCTTAACACGGAGTGGCTGGATAACAATAGTATAGTGGTTGATACCAGGGACACACTCATAACGGGCGACTACGGACGCTACATAATCCGGGCCACAGATCGCAATGGGTGCAGCAGTGTATCCGCGCCGGCTCAGGTTGCAGTTCAAGAGACTCCGCCATTACAAGTCGCAGTTGTTCCAACACACGGTATAGCGGGATCGAAAGTCCAGCTTGTGATTTCGTTGGGCGAGAGCAAGCCTCCGCTATTGCTGGACAGCCTGCGTTTTGTTCTTCATTTCAATAACGATCTTCTTTCGCCCGGTTCTTTGGTTGCCGCGGATTGCTTTGGCTCGTTGATTAAGTTCACATCGTTAAACCGAATAGACAAAAATACGATGGTTTGCAGCATCGTCTTTACACGGCCGGTCGCATTAGATCTCGATAGCTCATGCCCCATGGCAACTCTAATAGCAGAGGCTGATATGACAGACACACTGAACACCTCGGTGTCCGTGGACAGCCTGTTTGCGGATGCCGGTAGCGGCATGATGTCCCTCTCCATTTGTAATGCACCGGTTCCCGAGTTCAATCTCGATCCCGAATGTGGAGATAGCTTGCTTTTGCGATTGCTGACTGGCAAGACACTCCTCATTGACGGCATCATCCCCAATCCCTCCAGCGATGAATTCACCATCACCTTCACAAAACCCAGCAACACGCCCACCCACTATGAGATTGACGATGTGCTGGGCAGAACCCTCACGAGCGGCGAAACGAGCGAGAGTCAGCTTTCGCTTTCCGCCTATGATTTGCCGGAGGGCGTTCTGCTCCTGCGCGCAGAGACGAATGGCTTCCTTCAAACGCGGCGGTTTGTAGTAGTGAAGTGATTGTTTATTCTGTGCCGCTTCTTTTCAGTTCCCGATCGGTTAGCGGATTCTCCCTCAAAACCTCATCCTTGATCTTCAAAAGATATTCTTTCGCAGCCTCATACTCGTTGGGAATGATTCCATCCAGAATGGCTTCCTCGATGGCGGTTTTGAGGATGCCGACGGTGCGCGATGGGGGAATGCCGCAGATTTCCATGATTTCCTCGCCGCGCACCGGTGATTGAAACGCGCGCATCCGATCCTTCGCTTCGACTTCGGCCATTTTTTCCGCAACGACGTCGTAATTTTTCTGATAGCTTGTGGCGAGTCGTGGATTTTTCGAGGTAATATCCGCGCGGCAGAGTGTCAGAAGATCGTCAATGCTTTCGCCGGCTTCGAAAAGAATCCGGCGCACGGCGGAATCCGTCACGCCTTCATCGACAAGCCCCATGGGCCGCATGTGCAGCCGCACAAGTTTGGAAACTCGCTCGGCTGCTTCCATCGGCAGCTTCATTCGCCGAAAAATTTTATGCACCCATCTGGCGCCGACAATATCATGACCGTAAAACGTCCAGCCGATTCCGTTACGAAATTCTTTTGTGCGCGGCTTTGCAACATCGTGCAGCAGCGCGGCAAATCGGAGCCACACGTCGTCCGTCATCGCCGCCATGTTATCGACGACCTGCATCGTATGCCGGAATACATCCTTGTGCGCATATTCTTGCTCACCAACGGAGCGAAGTTCTACTCCGCCCAGCATGTCCACTTCAGGAAATATGAAGCGCATGAGGCCCTCTTCAAAGAGGATTTTAAGTCCGATAGAGGGCTTCGGAGCTTCCATGATTTTTAGGAACTCATCTGTTATTCGTTCCTGACTGACGATCGTAATGCGATCGGCCATTCGTTGCATCGCATCGAGCGCGAAGCCATCGACTTTGAAATCCAGTTGTGCGGCGAAACGCGCGGCTCGCATCATGCGAAGCGGATCGTCGGAAAATGTTTGCTCTGGATGAAGCGGCGTACGAAGAATGTGCTCCCGCAGATCTTTCATGCCCTCAAACTTATCGATAAGATCGCCGATGTTTGTTTGATTGAGCGAAACGGCGAGCGCGTTGATCGTAAAATCGCGGCGAGCGAGATCGTCATCGAGCGTTCCTTCTTCGGTAATCGGATTGCGGCTATTCGCGCGGTACGATTCCTTGCGCGCGCCGACAAATTCAATGGTATGATCGCCGACATGCAGCGCGGCGGTGCGAAATTGCTCATAGACGGCAAGCCGCGCGCCATCGAACTCACTGGCAACGAGTGAAGCGAAGCCAACTCCATCGCCAATGACGGTGATGTCAATGTCTTTTCGAATGCCTCGGTTTAGCAGTTCGTCGCGCACAAATCCGCCAACAACGTAGGCTTCCATCTTCGCTTCATCGGCAATGGAGCCAATGGCGAACAGGATAGGATCGGTAATGGGAAATCGTTCTGGCACAATAGAAGGAATAGAATATCCGATAGAATTTATATTCTTATTTGTCATTCCCGCGAAAGCGGGAATCCAGACCACATCGTCGCGATAACTTGAAAGCTGGATTCCCGCTTTCGCGGGAATGACATTGTAATAATTGTTGCGCTAAAACAAAAGAGGAATCAATCTATTCGTTAATCTTCCTGATCCGGCCCCGGCTTTTTATTCCAGGTTACGATATAGCCGTCGTTGCGGATGAGCGTGTGCATGGTTTCGAGTTCCTGAACTTTCGGAAGGAGTTGCGCGAGAAATTTGTGCAGCATGGAGAGCCGCTCGTTTTCGCTCGTAATGCTGAGCAGCGCCTGACGCTGCGGCGCTTCCAGTCCGGATTTCTGTGCGATCTTGAACGATGGGAACCTATCTTCCGCGTTCCACAGCTTTTCATCGAGCGGATCGATGGTGCCTTTGTAGGCGATCTCGGCGAGTTCGTTGAAGAGGTGAATAGTCTCACCAGCTAAATCGGTATCGCGTACTTCCGGTTCGTCATCGAGCCAGCGCACCGTCGCAAAAGAAATTTCGCCGGGACCGTTCTGCTCGAATTCGAGCACTTCGTAACGGCTCTCGCCTTCGGTGACGACGTCGATCTCGCCATCGGGATGGCGTTCGAGCACTTCGACCACGCGCGCGGAACATCCGACAGCATGCAGCCGGTCGCCCTCGACATAGTTGATGCCGAAGGACGACTTATCCTCTATGGCTTCATTGATAAGCTTCTTGTAGCGATCTTCGAAAATATGCAGGGGGATACGGCTCTCCGGAAAGAGCACGACGCCTAAAGGAAAGACCGGAATGCGAGTGCGATTAGTCATGGGGGCCAGAACCAGGATTACGCGGATTTGAGCGGATTACGCGGACGATTATAGGATGATTTGTGTGCATTCGATTTGTTCATAACAATGCAAAATCGGGGTTAATGCCTATTCTTCCAAACTATTTAGATAGATACATTCTTAATAATAAAAAATCCCAAAATCGTGGGCGTAATCCGCTCAAATCCGCGTAATCATGGTTCTCGATAGAGTTCATACCACTCCATTTGGATAGCCTCGAGTTTTGCTTCATTGGAAGCATGGGGGTCGTCCTCGAATTCTTCGAGTTCCATAATCCATTTCAGCAAGTCCGTAAAACGCACCGTCAGCGGATCGATGCCCGGATGGGCTTCCATCAGCGCTTCTGCAATATCTTCTCGGTCAGACCAGGTCATATAATAATTCGCGGTGTAGCGCGGGCTTCAGCCCGGCGCTTTTGGAGCTGCGGGCTAAAGCCCGCGCTACACCTTAATGTGCTCCCTCATGAAATAATTTCGCAATCGCCGGATTGAGCTGCGGAATTTCGACAATATAATCCATATCTTCCTGAATTTTGCATTGGCATCCAAGTCGGGAATCGAGCGCAAGCCCTTCGGCCTCGTCCAATTGATCGGCTTCGTCGTCTTCCATTTCCGGTAATCGTTCCATCCCTTGTTTGACCTTCACATGGCATGTCGAGCACGCGCAGACGCCCCCGCAATTATGCTGTAGGTCTATTTTATGCGCGAGTGCAACATCTAAGAAGCTCTCGCCGAGGAGGGCTTCGCAGGTGACGTTCATAGGAAGGAAAGTTACTCGGGCCATAGAAACGGGATTACGCGGATTTAGATGGATTACGCGGACGATTAAAGGATTATTCGTAACATTTCCGACAAAGATAATTGGACCTTAGTCAAAGACGAAATTGCCGATGAAATTGAAATACAATCCCCAAAATTGTCCGCGTAATCCGATTAAATCAGCGTAATCGTGGTTCTTTCCCTTCGTAATCCTGGTTCTCATCTCGCGATGAATTTCAAAAACCGTTCGTTGATGCGGCTCCAGTGAAGCCCATTGATGAAGTTATCGATATAGGCTGCGCGCTTCGGGCCGTCCTTGTGATAATACGCATGCTCGAACACGTCACACGCGACGAGCGGAATCGCGCCCCACACCGCGCCATAATGATGCTCATCGACGAGCACGTTTTTTAGCTGCCCGGAGCCGAGCGCGTCGAACACGAGCAATCCCCAGCCAGAAAGCTTTGCCGCGAGCGCCGTGGCCTTGAAATCGGTTTTCCATTCTTCGAACGATCCAAAATCGCGGACGATTTGCTCGTGGATTTCGACGCCAAAGGCCGGGTCGCCGTCGCCGCCCAAACATTCCCAATACACATCATGGAGGATCGTGCCGGAATGATTCCACGTCCAGCGCCGCTTCAGTTCGCCAAACTGGGAATAATTCCCGTTCGCTTTCGCGGCATCGGCGTCAAGCAGAGATTTTTCGATTTCGTTCAGTTTATCGACGTAGCCTTTGTGGTGCGTGTTGTAATGCCAGTCGGAGGTTTCCGCGTCCATCACTTTAGCCAGTAATGTTTTCGCAAGGTCGTCCGAATAGGGTCGTTTTTTTAAGGAGAATTCAGTTGCTTTCATGGGAATTAAATGAGTTGGTTAAAAAATAGTATTCATGTCATCCTGAGCGGAGCAATTCGACCGAAGGGAGAATTGCGGAGTCGAAGGATCTTTTTAACTACATGAGATCCTTCGACTCCGTTCATCCTCCTTCGTCGGACGAACTCCGCTCAGGATGACAGGGTGGTATCCATTATTCGTAATATCTTACACTTGTTCGATGGCTTTTCCTTCGAGCGCAACGGCGAGGCTTGCATTCATGATCTCATGAGCAAGCGGCTCGGTGACGCGTTCCAAAAGTTCCTGCTGCTGAAGGATACTCGCCGCATCTTCGCCAGCCGTGACGCGGCGAAGCGCATAGAGCGCGTCGATGACATCGCCGACGTTGATCGTCTTGAGTTTTGCGGCGGAAACTGCAAGCTGCCCACGACGAAGCTGGCCTAATACTTTTTCCGTTGCAGCGAGAATGCGTTGCGCCTCCGTTTTTGCTTCCGCTAACCTGCGCGCGGCGATGTCGGCGGGGGCGTGTTCTACGGCCTCGCGGAGCATTCGGCTGATCTCTTCTTCGGCTAAACCGTAGGATGGTTTCACCTCGACCTGCTGCTCGGTTCCCGTATGCGATTCTCTCGCGCGCACTTGCAGAATACCGTCGGCGTCGATAAGAAAAGTTACATCCACTTTTGCCGCGCCCGCCGGCATGGGCGGAATGCCCTTCAGTGTAAACGATGCGAGATGCCGATTGTCTTTCACAAAATCGCGCTCGCCCTGAAAGACATTGATTTCCACGCCCGTTTGATGGTCGGCAAACGTCGTGTACGTCTCCGATACTTTCGTAGGAATCGTCGTATTGCGGGGAATGATTGTGCTCATCATTCCACCCATCGTCTCGATGCCAAGCGATAGGGGAGTAACATCGAGCAGAAGAATATTTTTCGTGACGCCTGCAAGAATATCGGCCTGAATCGCCGCGCCGAGCGCGACGGTTTCATCCGGATTCAATTCATCGTGCGGCTTGCGCTTGAAAATTTCCCGGACGAGTGCCTTCACCATCGGCATCCTCGTTGCTCCGCCGACGAGCACGACTTCATCAATGTCATCGATATCGAGCTTCGCATCGGTGAGCGCATCCTCGCATGGTTTGCGCGTCCGCTCGACGATGCTTTTTGCGACTTTCTCGAATTCCGTCAGCGTAAGGTTCCGCTTGTAGGCGATGCCCGATTCCGGCAAGTCGATTTCGACCGTTACATGCGATTTCGAGGAAAGCTCGACTTTCGCGTGTTCCGCAATCTGCCGAATTTTTTGCAGTTGCTCCGGAGTCGGCGCAAAGGAAGGCGTCATGTGCTGGATTTGTGAAATAAAAAGCTCCATGAGCCGCCGGTCAATATCATCGCCACCTAAATAGGTATCGCCATTCGTCGAGAGCACTTCGAAAATTCCGCCAGTGATTTTTAGAATGGAAATATCGAACGTTCCACCGCCAAGATCATAGACGGCGACAATACCTTCTTTCGTTTTATCTAATCCATACGCAAGCGCCGCTGCCGTTGGCTCGCTGATAATGCGGAGCACGTCGAGACCGGCAAGACGTCCGGCGTCCTTCGTAGCGTGACGTTGCGCATCGTTAAAATAAGCGGGAACTGTAATAACCGCTCGCGTAACCGGCTCGCCAAAAAACAGTTCCGCTCTTCGTTTTAGCTCGATCAGCACATAACTGGAAAGCTCGATCGGAGTGTAAAGCTGCTTGCCGATTTGGATGCGAACCAGTCCTTCATCGGCAGGCACGAGACGATACCCCAGCATCCCGGAATCTTTCTTGACATCCTGATAGGACTTACCCATCAGCCGCTTCACGGAATAAACGGTATGCTGCGCATCCTGCATCGAGCGTTCGCGGGCTTTCTGGCCAATCGCGACCACATCGCCATGATCGTTGAGCGTAACAACGGAAGGCACGAGCTTTCCATCCACGCCTTCGATAATCTTCGCGACGCCGTGATCGACGTAGGCGACGAGCGAATTCGTCGTGCCCAGATCGATCCCGATCACGCGGCCCTTTGGCGCCTCGTGATTCGTTCCGTTCGTGGAGGGTAATTGGATGTTAAGCGGCATTCGTCAGGCAAATCGTGTTCAATATAATTCCGGGAATAATCGACGTTCCGCGCATTCTATCACGACATGGATGATCTTAATATGAAGCTCCTGAATGCGGTCGCTTGTTGCGCCGGGAACGATGATGGGAATATCGCACAGGTCTTTAATTGCACCGCCATTCTTACCGAGCAACCCGATGACTTTCATCCCTTTTCGCTTGGCTGCTTCTGCGGCTAAGATCAGATTTTTACTGTTACCGGAGGTTGTGATTGCAAGAAAAACATCTCCCGTAGCACCAAAGGCATCTACCATCCGCTCGAACACATGCTCGAAACCGTAATCGTTTGCAGTGCAGGTAATATGCGATGGATCGGAGAACGCAAGCGCAGGCATCGGCTTGCGGTCTTTGCGGTAGCGGCCGGTCCACTCTTCGGCGAAGTGCATGGCATCGCAATGGCTGCCGCCGTTGCCGGCGGAATAGACTTTATGTCCGGATGGAAACGTCTTGACCAGAAGATCGACGAATTGTTCGATTTTCTGTAAGCTCGAATCATCATTCAGAAATGCCTGAAGACATTCTTGCGCTTCACTGAGGCTTGCGAGAATATGTGGGTCAGCCACGAATTAATGTTGAATAAAAGCTGGTTTGCCTTGCCGTGCTGCGCTAACGGAAATGCGGAGTGTTTCGAGATAGGCACGTTCGCTCATGAGCTGCGCCATGCGTCCGAGTGCTTCGCGTTCTTCGTTGGAAAGATCGTTTGGCTCATTCGGATGCATCGCGGAGTCCCATTGCTTCCCGATCTGCTCGCGCTCTTTATCGATCGCTTCACGCTGGCCTTCCAGTTCTTCGACGATAGCAAATAGCTCGCGCATGACTTTCTCTTTATCACGCTGGCTGATTGCCGTTTCAAGATCGGCGATCTTCTCCTGCGCTTCCATGACCGTCATAAGCAGACTGGGCGGTACGCTTTTTCGCTCGGAGATGGGGAAGCCATAGAGTTCCACTACGTGCTTGGCGCGTTGGATGGGTTCCCGCAGCGTTCGGTAGGCTGCGTTGATGTCGCTGGACTCCGCGAGTGCTTGATCCCGGCGCGTCTCTTTGGCCGTCACATGCCGGTCCGGATGCGACTGTAGCTGCAGTTCATGAAAACGCCGCTCCAGCGCTTCACGATCCACCGCAAAGGCGCGGTCGATGCCAAATCGGCAAAAGTGATCGGTCATGAAAGAGGAAAAGTCGGGCTGGAAGCACCGACCTACGCGTAGGTCGGTGCTTCCAGCCCGATCGATTCTTACGCTCCGAACGAGCTACCGCAGCCGCAGGTCTTGGTCGCGTTCGGGTTGTTGAACACGAAGCCGCGACCGTTCAGGCCATCGGTGAAATCGAGTTCGGTTCCCGAAAGATAAAAGAGCGATTTGGTATCGATGAAGATACGAATATCGTCCTTCACGATCACTTTATCGTTCTCGCGCTGTTCGCCATCGAACCCCAGCGAATAGGAAAGCCCGGAACATCCGCCGCCTTTTACGCCAACGCGCAGGCCGTAGGTATCGGGAATTTTATTCGCTTCCATGATTTTTCGCACCTCGCTCACGGCCTTATCGCTGAGCGTGATCTCGTTATCGAGATCGGTGAACGCTTGCTCGACGGTCGTTTCTTCTAACGAAGGCATTTCCATTACTTCTGACATTTTTCAGTTCTCCTGTTTGAAATGGTTAAAAAAACTTTTTTGCCATCCCGTGCGACGTATGGGTCACATAGGACGAATGGTTGTTTAGTTACGCAACGGCTTCGGCAACAGATGCCGCAGCGCGTTTCTTTTTAAAATCTTCGATGGCGGCTTTGATCGCATCCTCGGCCAAGACCGAGCAGTGGATCTTCACCGGCGGGAGATTCAGTTCCTGCACGATCGTGGTGTTCTTGATCGCGTAGGCTTCATCCACCGTTTTGCCCTTGATCATTTCGGTTGCGAATGAGCTTGAGGCGATCGCGCTGCCGCAGCCGAAGGTCTTGAACTTTGCATCTTCGATCACGCCCGTAACGGGATTGATCTTAAGCTGCAAGCGCATGACGTCTCCGCATTCCGGCGCGCCGACGAGTCCGGTTCCCACGTTCACGTCCTTCGCGTCCAGCGTGCCAACGTTGCGCGGGTGCTGATAATGCTCGATTACTTTGTCTGAGTATGCCATAATTTATTCTCCGATAACAAATTCTAATTCTTTTTCATCCACGGCGGCGGAGCAACTTTCGGTTTCTCTGCCGGCGGAGGAACGATGTTGATACCATTCGCTCTGGATTCTCCCGGTTCCGGTTTGTCGTCCGTTCCCGCCTGCGGATCGCGATGGAATTGATATTCGCGTTCCCCCGGCCTGAATGGACGTCCATCCAAATGTCCCGGCTCCGCATTTTTGGGCGGAGCGATCGGGAGCACAAAACTTGTGATGCGCGCGTCTTCGCGTTTTGCATCTTCGGCTTTCGGCGCAACCGGCGCTTCGATTACACTCGCTTCTTCCGCCTCACCGGGAAGCGGTGTGCCGTTTAGCGTGAGCATTGCGTACGTTCCACCTTTTGGCGTGGCCCACGCGGGGCCATCGAGTCGGTACGCTTGATTGTTCACCTCGCGCAGAACGCCACTATCCTTATATAGCTGTACGATTTCCCGCGTCATCTGTTCCGCTTCGGGCATCGTCACCGGCTTGCGTGCTACGGTCTCGAAATAATCATGCACCGCATGTTGAATGTCCCGAAAAAAAACATTCGACTTATGAAATACCGGCTTCCGCGTCTGCCGCATAAAGCCAAGCAGTACCTCGGGGTTACCGAAATAGTGCTCTGCCGGGTTATTGATAGGTCTCATGGGTCGAATGGGTCGTATGAGGCGAATGAGTCATATTAATGCGCCGCCCATTCGATCTTCGTTAAATCAATTCCCGCTTTCGCCATTTCGTATAGCGGCGACATCTCGCGCAGATGCTTCACCGCTTCGACGACGCTCGCGACGGTGTAATCGCATTCTTCCTGCGTATTGAACCGCCCGATGCCGAAACGAATGGAGGTGTGCGCCAAGTCCTCGCCAACGCCGAGCGCTTTCAGTACATAGCTGGGTTCCAAACTGGCCGACGTACATGCCGAGCCGCTGGAAACCGCAATATCTTTAATTCCCATCATCAGCGCTTCGCCTTCGACAAAGGCAAAGCTGACGTTGAGATTGCCCGGCAAGCGCCACTCGGGTTTATCGAGCGGATCGGGGCCGTTGATGTAAATTTCGTCAAGCTCGGCCTGGAAATCCATCCACATTTTGTCGCGCATGTTTTGAATGCGTTTGGTATCCGTTCCCATATCCTCAATACAAAGTTCCAGCGCCTTGCCAAGTCCGACGATGCCGGGCACGTTCAGCGTACCTGAACGCATTCCACGCTCGTGGCCACCGCCATCCATTTGGGATGCAAGCTTCACGCGCGGCGATTTCTTGCGAACATAGAGCGCGCCAACGCCTTTCGGTCCATAAATTTTGTGGCCGGAAATGGATGCGAGATCGACATTCATCTTTTGCACGTCGAAGGGAATCTTTCCGATGGATTGCGTGGAATCCGTATGGAAGATCACGCCCTTTTCGTGGCAGAGCTTTCCGATAGCTTCCAAATCCTGAATAACGCCGATCTCGTTGTTCGCATGCATGATGGTGACGAGCACCGTCTTATCGGTGATGGCACCCGCCAGCATATCGAGATCGACAAAACCTTCTTTCGTCACCTGCATATACGTCACGCGGGAACCACGGCGTTCGAGCGCCTTGCAGGTGTCGAGCACCGCTTTGTGCTCAGTGGTGAGCGTGATAATGTGATCGCCTTTCGATGCGTACATCTCGGCAATGCCTTTGATCGCGAGATTATCGGATTCCGTTGCGCCGCTCGTGAAAACGATCTCTTTCGGATCGGCGCCGATGGAGCGCGCGATCGTTTCGCGCGACCAATCGACGGCTTCCTCGGCTTTCCAGCCGAAGGAATGATTCCTGCTGGCCGCGTTACCGAAATAGTCGATAAAATACGGCTTCATCGCCTCGAAGACCCGTTCGTCCATTTGGGTCGTGGCGTTGTTGTCTAAATAAATTGGTAGTTTTACCATAATAAATTTCTATAATAGCTGTGCTATCGTTACCGAATTCAAAACCTGCTCCACTTGCTCCTGCAGCTTGTGCATCGGGCCTTTGATGGTGCAGACGGCCTCGCGTGAGCAGCATTCGCTTTCCGATGTACATTCCGTGATCGAGCTATCCTCTTCGAGCGCATCAATTACGCGCGAAACCGAGATCTGTTGCGGCGCGAGCATCAGCGAGTATCCGCCCCGAACTCCTTGCTGCGAAAGGATCATGCCGTCGCGCTTCAAATCCTGCATGATCTTCGCTACGAGATCGTAGGAAATGTCGTTCTCGTCCGCGATTTCTCGCGCCGTCAGAACATCCCCGCTTCGCGCGAGTTGCTGCAAAGCGATCAGTCCATATTCCACCCGTTTTGAGAGCCGTAGCATGTTTCCAGAGTGAGAAACAGCATATCGGACTAAAAGAGTCCTACATTACTTCAATTTTTTAATCTATCGGTTATTTTGCAAATTAATGCTATCGGCGGCATCGACGCTATCGAGCGAGAACTTTAAATCATGGGGAAGGCTGTCGGGATACAGCGCATATTTGCGGAGGAACACGTAATCATCATCGGTGGGGTGGGGGAGCACAATATCGGTATCGCTGTATGCGTGGCCAATGAAATAACCCGCCGCCGCGCCGACGACAAGTCCAGCGCCGAAACCGAGGATGGTTCGAGATCGCTCCGTTTGTGGCGACGCCGAATCTAAGCCGCCCCCAACAAAAATACCGCCGACCGCGCCCAAAAGCCCGCCCAGCACCGCGCCCGCACGGTCGTATTTTGTACCGGTGATCGTCACGGTATCGACTAAGGCATAATCGAGCAACGTAACCGGCGATTCCGGCGAAGCTTCGCCCGTCTCATCGAGCACGAGCCAGTTATCGTCCACAGCGATGAGCAGACCGCCCGTATGCGTGCCATCGGTCAGGGCGATGTCGAGCGTGGCCGCTATTTCTGGATTGCCGCACGAAGGAAATAAAAGAAGCACGAGCGCGAAGGCGATGAAATGTCTTACATTCCATCGAACTTGTTTTTGTGGCGCGACGATTTTCAATGCGATTTCTGGAGACATTTTTCTTCGGGGATCGGCTAAACATTGCCGCGCCGGGAATCGCTTCGCGTCCCTGTTGTTACCATTTCAGCCGTATGCGCGTATAGGGCCATGCGGCAAGCTTTATGAACAATCGGCGAACCGCTCATCTTTCGTGGAATTCATTTGCCATGAGTGATATTTAAGTAGGTTAGTAAGCAGCATGGACCGAGTTCAAGTTGAAATTTTAGGCATCTCCGCAAACCCCTCGACGAGCGGGGCTTACGCGCTCATCCTGCGCGAAACTTCCGGCTTGCGCCGCATCCCCATTATTATCGGCGGATTCGAGGCGCAGGCCATCGCGCTCGAAATGGAAGGCATCAAGCCGCCGCGCCCGCTTACACACGATCTCGTTAAGCTGCTTGTCGAAGCGCTCGGCGGATCGCTGGCGGAAGTATCCATTCACGAGCTGCGCGAAGGGACGTTCTTCGCTACACTCCGTCTTTCCGACGATCAGGAGATCGATGCCCGGCCCAGCGACGCCATTGCGCTCGCCATTCGTTTCGGTGTGCCGATTTGGGTTGCGGAAAACGTGATGGCCGAAGCGTCGTTTCTGCCGGAGGAGGGTGAAGGAGACGGCGATGAAGAAGAGGACGAAGACGAACTCAGCCTTGCCGAACGACTCGCCGGAAAATCCGAGGAGAAACCGGCGAAAGCCGCCAAGCTGCCACTCACCGCGCTGGACAAACTCAACCAGCAGCTTTCCGAAGCCATCAAAAAAGAAGAATATGAGCGTGCCGCCAAACTCCGCGACGATATTCGGAAATTAGAGACGGAAAAGAAGTGAAGCTCGCTGTAGGCTCTCGAACTGTTATTGCATAAGCTTGTTATCCTAATATGCAAACACAATATGCCGTGCCGGTAGAGCCGCAGGTTTTTGCGCTGCTCGAACAGACCAGCCGCGAAGAACACCGCGATAAATCCGAGATCGTTAGCGATCTCATTAGGCGGCATGCCCTTTTACAACAGATGATGAAAATGCAGGAAGTGTTCGAGCCCCTCGCGCGAGCGGCGGGCTACAACTCGGAAGAAGATATTTTTAGAGACGTGTCGTGAGGGTTTTTCTCGATGCGAATGTGTTGGCGTTTTAAAAGATGGGAAACGCGCATGATCGCTCATGCCCCTCCGATACACGAAATGAGTAACGGCAATTCCGACGCGCTTGGGGAATGATGGGCGGGGGATGAGAAAATGTTAGCGTTGCAATACCATCGGCAGCGTTTGCACAGTGCCGTTCATTCGCACGACACATTCATACATCCCATCGGGCACGCCGGTGGGAGTCCAGGTGAAGGAATGATTCCCAGCGCCCACAACGCCCGAAAAGAGATGCGCGACTTCCACGCCAAGCGGATTTACGATGGAGACATCGGCATAGCCGCTCGTTTCGGGTGTGAAGGAGATAGTGGTGGATTGTGAGAAGGGATTAGGGTAACTTTGAATCGAATTTTGGATCGGAGTGATTTGTGAAACATCGCTTATTCCGAAATCCGAAAGCGGCCGCCGCCAGAC
Organism: Ignavibacteriota bacterium; assembly: GCA_003151825.1. GTDB lineage: Bacteria > Bacteroidota > Ignavibacteria > Palsa-1295 > Palsa-1295 > PALSA-1295. The sequence goes on along the minus strand of PLYO01000008.1, from coordinate 4,902 downwards.
GTCGCCGACGGAAAAAGACCCAGCAAAGAGATACGTGCTGCTAACCGCAAAGGCAGTGACAATAGTGTCCGTCAATCCAGAATTGACGGCAGTCCAGTTCGTGCCGTTGTCGGTCGAGAGAAACACGCCTCCTCCGCCATTGCCGTAAATATCGCCGGCCCCGGCAAAGAGATTCGTGCCGCTCACAGCAAGGGCAAGGATAGTAGTAAACGCTGGCAAGCCATTGCTCGCCGCCGTCCAGCTTGCGCCGTTGTTGGTCGAGAGAAAAACTCCGTAGTCAGTCCCTGCAAAGAGATTCGTGCCGCTCACCGCAAGGGCAAAGAAATTATTGATGTTCAATCCGTCGCTCGCCGCCGTCCAGCTTGTGCCGTTGTCGGTCGAGCGGAAAACCGCTCCATAGTTAGTCCCGACAAAGGTATTATTGCTGTCAATCCCGGCAAAGAGATTCGCGCCGATCACCGCAAGGGCAGTGACACCAACGTTCCCCAATCCGTTATTGACCGGCGTCCAGCTTGTGCCGTTATCGGTCGAGAGCAAAACGCCGCTGTACTCAGACCCGGCAAAGAGATTCGTGCCAATCACCGCAAAGGAATTGGCTGTAGCCGTCACGGCGCTCACCGCCGTCCAGCTTGTGCCGTCGTTGGTCGAGAGAAAAATGGCGTTGCCTGTCCCGGCAAAGAGATTCGTGCCGCTCACCGCAAGGGCATCGACATAAGGGTCCGTCAATCCGGCGCTCGCCGCCGTCCAGCTTGTGCCGTCGTTGGTCGAGAGAAAAACGCCGCCGGGGTTCTCGTAAGTCCCTGCAAAGAGATTCGTGCCGCTCACCGAAAGGGCATTGGCATCAATGTTAGTCAAAGTGTTCGTCAATCCGGCGCTCGCCGCCGCCCAGCTTGTGCCGTTGTTGTTCGAGAGATAAATGCCGCTGTCACTCGTCCCGGCAAAGAGATTCGTGCCGCTCACCGCAAGGGCATTGACTCCAGTGCTCGTCAATCCGGCGTTCGCCCAGCTTGTGCCGTTGTCGGTCGAGAGGTAAACTCTGCCACTAATCCCGGCAAAGAGATTCGATGCACTAACCGCGATAGCATTAACACTATTTCCGGGTAAGCCAGTACTCACGTTACTCCAGCGGCCGCTGCTGGTCGAAAAAAAAACGCCGTCGCCAGTCCCGGCAAAGAGATTCGTGCCGCTCACCGCAAGGGAATAGACATAAGGGTTCGTCAATCCGGCGCTCGCGGCCGTCCAGTTTGTGCCGTTGTCGGTCGAGAGAAGAACACCGCCGCCTTCAGTCCCGGCAAAGAGATTCGTGCCGCTCACCGCAAAGGCAATGACACTCATTCCGGGTAAGCCAGCACTTACGTTATTCCAGCTTGTGCCATTGTTAGTCGAATGAAAAACGTTTCCGCCCGAAATGTCCGAAGTCCCAGCGAAGAGATTCGTGCCGCTCACCGCAAGGGCATCGACAACAACGTGCCCCAATCCGTTATTGACCGGCCTCCAGTTTGTGCCGTTGTCGGTCGAGAGATACACGCCGCTATCAATCGTCCCGGCAAAGAGATTCGATGCGCTAACCGCGATAGCATTAACACTATTTCCGGGTAAGCCAGTACTTACGTTACTCCAATTTGTGCCATTGTTGGTCGAGAGAAAAACGCCGCTATCGGTTCCAGCAAAGAGATTTGTGCCGCTGACGGCAAAACACCGAACGGAGACAATGGCTCTCGCAATCGGCCCATTCGTCTTCACCCACTGGCCAAAAGCATTCGGCGCGGCGCCGAACGTAAGGGAAAGCATCGAAGCGAAGAGTACCAGTTTTGTTTTCATGTTCGTTAATTCAAAGTTATTTCGTTAATCCAAAGTTATCGCTCAAGCACGATTGATACCCGCTCCACGCTTCCGTTGCTACATCCAATTAGATTCAATGTGTATTATTCCCACAAATCTTCAAAGAAGGATCCGACTGTTTCTGTAGAAGAAAACTCAAACCCGTCTTCATGTTGGCCGGTAGCAGCGCCTATTACGGAATGTTCTGCAGCACCTTCAATGCCGCCCGACAAGCTACCCTCAACAGCTCCACCAGCCGCCCCACCGATTGTGCCGGCCCCTGGGACAATTGCGGAACCAATAATCGCGCCGGCAAAGCCTCCTGCGACGAACCCTTCTGCCATCCCCTCGGCGTATCCGATGCAATCATCCTGAATGGTACTGCCTGTCTGACCACTATCCAGTGACAAGATAGTATTTTTGGATTTTGGTTGCGCCCTTGTTGGATAAGGATATTGGGACCCAGACGAAGAGGTCCAATATGCGTAACTATAGCGTACCGTTGCAAAGTAGCATTCAAGGATCATTTTTTGATAGCTTGAAAGCGTTGAGCTAACAATAACCTGGCTTTCAACCGTCTTGACGGTACTAAGAACCGTCGAACGTGTGTAAGAACGCCAGTTTCTAATAATGACATCAACTGTCTTCAAATCGGTTTGAACTTCCGCGCTTGATAAAAGGGTAGCGAGGCTGTCCACCAGTTTAACGACTTGTGGACTCGCAGGGTAAATAGCGAGAATGGAATCTATCGCGCCATAATAATCCTGCTGAGAATCCACGGGAGTTCCCCATCGCTGATAAAAGAATTGATACACGTCATTTTTCAAGGCGATAGGGTCCTTGATTCCGTTTGCTTTCGGAGCAACGAAATCCATAGCGAGGTCGTGTAAATATCCGACAGAGTCGTAAGGATTCGCTGTGTTTGCGACATCGACACTGTCCCACGGTGCTGCGGACGAACGGGTCTGCACAGGTTGCGGAGAATTCGAACACGACGCGAGGAGCCCGGCTAAAAATATTAGGCTGAAGAGCACGAATTTTGATTTCATCTTCGTAAAAAGTTAAAAAATAAGTTGTAAGGAAAGGAATGCCTAGGCGTTTCCATGCGTATTATCGGAGTGATTAGAACGGGCCGGGACCGAGGGACTTGTCACCCCGCGAGGCGGTTCGAACGAACGTTCCTTCATCAAATCCCTTCGCGCGAAGAAATGTGCCCGGCACGAAGCCCTTCGATTTTGAGTTACCAAATCATGGACCGAACGTTTGAAGACTTGCGTCACGAAGTGCTGGAACTGGATCCGGATAGCCAGCGAAAGCTTGCCGATGAAATCGAGGAGAAATTATCGGAATCCGAGTGGACTGATGATTGGAAAGCGGAGATCGGGCGGAGGCTTGAAAAGCACCGCCGCGGCGAGGGCACCTACATGACGGCGGAGGAATCTCTTGCCAAAGGTCGCGCGATGATCGAAGCCGCAAAATCTAAACAACGATGACGCTCCACGTCAGCTCGGAAGCGGATATCGACTATGTCGAGACGGTGTTGTTTTATATGACGGAAGAATCGGCTGCATTGGCTGAACGCTTCACGACGGAATTAGAAAAAGCATACGCATCAATTTTGGAAGCTCCGCACCGAAATCGGATGACAGAATTCGGGCTGCGAGAAAAACGCATAAAGGGCTTTCCATTCTCCGTGCTTTATTCTGTCGAAGATGAGGAACTTTATGTTCACGCAGTTTATCACGACGATCGAAAGCGTTCAAAATTGAGAAATAGGCTTTGACACACTGATTTTAATACTTTACCGAATTCTTTGAGCGATGAACGGTGCCCGGCACGAATCTTTGCCTACCCAAAGAAATTTTCACTTATTTTCCCGAAACGCTTGCTTTTGGTCATGCTGGGGAAAGGATGAGGGATGAAGGATGGACCACGATTCACAGGATTTTCAGGATTAGGGAAGGATGGGGGAAAGTAAGAGGTAAGAAGTAAGGACCGTCGGCAAGTTCGGGGCGGGCAGTGCGAAAATAAAACGTTGAAATCAGTGCCAAAAGGCCAATATCTGCCTGCACGGGCACCTTTGGACTGAAATCTGTGTTCTATAAATTAGGGGGTACTCTTCAACTTGATCTGACCAGATGGTGAATTGGCCTTCTGTCCTATCGATAATGATACCCCCTATCCGCGAGCGTTGAGAGTGTACGCAGACCGCTGCCAGTACAGGCATGTCTGATCCCTGCACATGGGTGAGATTCGCATAATGCGATGATTGGCTTACGCGATGATCTCTTATCCACTGAAATCAAATGGCGCCTGGGGGTGATCAAAAAGTCCTGAGCGGGTCTACCCTTAGCTTGGGGGACATCGATCACCGGAGTTCTTTGAAAATGTATTGTGGCCTATTGTAGTGTACTCTATGGCAGGTCATTAGCCGCAGCTGCCACAGATTCATGAAGGAATTTCAAGAAATATTTGGTAATATGGAACGGGTGGGTTAGGGTAATGGTTAAGGGCGTCCCAACAATAGGGAAGGCTCGTAAAACTTTCGTAGAGCCGCCAGTATGCAGGTGCTCCCAAGCAAACCACCGCTGGAAAAATAAAATCTTAAAAATCTCTTAATATTGTTCGGAAGCGAGAACTTCCGTGAGAGGAAGCGGGTTATACCGCTCCCTCTCGAAGAGGGATTTTGTCTGTCGTTTGATAATAGCGTTACGCTTTTATCAGTAAAACCGACTAAAAACAAGTGTTCATTGAAATAGAAGGGCTACTTATAGTAGATAAGTAGCAAAGTCAGCATGATGAGCCTGCGCAGTGATGCGTGGGGGTTACTTGCGGATGGGAAGACATTCTCATCTCTGTAATGGTCACTTATGTGATCTCATCAGCAGCAAGCAACCGTGAATTCGCCCGGTCATTAGTACCGGGCGTGAGATTCACACACTTGCAATCTGGAACAACAAGCGTTTATTTTATAGACGCCACGTTGTTCTGAGATTTCAGTATCAAATGATACGTAATACAGGCATTCGGTGCTTCGGCACCGGACGTTGTCTCAGGAGCAATCTTGAGGTAAGTGAAAAA
>PLYO01000013.1 GCA_003151825.1 Ignavibacteriota bacterium | reverse complement strand
TGAAAGCCTGCTTTGCTCTGGCGGTCAAAATACTCGTTCGCTTTGAGCCGTAATTCATACGCCTCGGCATTTTCGGTGCCGCGCTCGGCGAGCTTTTTCTTTTCGTCCGAGGCCAAGTGTACTTTCAGTCCTTCGACAACTTTCAGCGCCACAGCCTCCTGAATTTCGAAGATGTCGTTCATCGTGCCTTTCATCGAGTCCTGCCAGAGGTGGTCGCCAGTTTCGATGTCGAGGAGACGAGAACTTATCTTGATCTGATCGCCGAATTTACGAACGTCGCCCTGTACGAAGTATCGGATTCTCATTTCGCGGGCATAGTCCGGAAGCGTTCCCTTATAGCGTTTGAAATCCTTCGTCGCCTGTTGGTCGGCCACGCGCAGCGCCTTGACAACCGAGAGCGACGAGATCATCTCGTTCACAATCCCATCGGAAAACCACGCGTTGTCACCGGTAGGTGAAAGGTCTTCGAAGGGAAGGATCATCAGGCTCTTGCGTTCGTCCTTATGGATAACCTTCTCGACACCATGTTTGTGGGCATGAACGATGCGATCGAAATCCGCGAACGGCACACGCTGCAATCCGGCAAGTGGATATTCGAAAGAAGATGGAAGTACGGTTGGCTCGATATCGACAGGCAAAACGCGCTTCCGTTTTTCAGAGGCCAGCGATAATTCCCGCAATACGTTTTCCGACTCGATACTATTCGGCGATATTAGCAAAATGAATGTGGCGCATTCGCGAATACCCTCGACGATCTCCGTTGCCCATTTCTCGGCTCCAACGATACCATGCTGATCGATCCACACCGATTGACCGTCCGCACGCAGCCGCTCCGCAAGCTCGATGGCGTGCGCGGAATCTTTGCGGGAGTAGGAGATGAAGATGTCAGGCATTCAGCTTTGCCTCCAACTTCTTCACTAATAGCCGAAAATCATTTCGTTCCCTCAATGGATCGAGATCTTCATCGGAGACAAGCACGCCATAATTTGCAAAGCCAGCAGAAATCGCGGCTGTGAGAAACTGCATCGCATCCTCGAACAAGCCTTGATTAGCATGGAGACATGCCAAGTTATAGGAGGAGCGCGCATCGAGGTTTTTTCTGTCGCGCAGAGGGAGCAGCACCGTGATGGCATCCTCATTTCGACCGGCAAACTGGAGCAAATAAGCGAACCATACTCTTGCTGTTTCATCGTCCGGATGAAGGTTCACCCAGCGGGTAAACACCGGCAACGCCCGTTCCGCCGCCGATCTGCGAGCAAGCGCGCCGCCCGCTCTCCAGTGGGCTCGTTGATAGAGCCAGTAGGCCAATTTGAACTCCGGGTCGAGCCGAAGCGCTTCTTCGAGTGGAGCAATAGCCTCATTGGGTTCTCCGATGTCAACGTAGTAATAGGCAAGACTAAAGTGGCTTTGTGGATCGTGCGGTGCCCGGCGGACGGCCTCCAATGCAGCGGTCTTCGCCATCTCCATTTTATGTAGCTTACCGTAAATATTTGCGAGGGTATAGTATATTTCATGCATATCCGGATCGAGACGGAGAGCTTGCTCGGCATAGCCCTCGGCCTCAACGGCTCGGGTGTTATCCGTGTCATAGATCCGGGAGATTTGGACCAGAGCTTGCGCAAGAAGCCGGTAGGCGGCCACGAAGGAAGGGTCAAGGGCGATAGCTTGCCGTAATAATGCGACGGCCTGTTCGTGACCCACTTTTCGCAGAAGATCATATTGTTCGCGGGCGCGCATGTACAATTCATAAGCCTCGATATTATCAGTGGTACGCTGTTCAAGCTTCTTGAATTCCGCGCTCGTAAGATGTACCTTCAAGCCATCCAGAACCTTCTTCGCGACTTGTTCCTGGAGATCGAAGATGTTATCCATCGTCCCCTTCATGGAGTCCTGCCAAAGGTGATCTCCGGTTTCGATGTCGAGCAGCCGTGAGCTAATTTTTATCTGGTCCCCGAATTTACGGACATCCCCTTGCACGAAGTATCGAATCTTCATCTCACTCGCATAGGTAGTGAGGTGACCTTTGAAGCCCTTGAACTCCTTCGTCGTTTGCGCGTCCATCGTACGAAGTGCCTTCACGTTCGAAAGCGCCGAAATGAGTTCGCTCACGATGCCATCGGCAAACCATCCGTTATCGCCCGTTGGCGAGAGGTCTTCGAAGGGAAGGATCATGAGCGATTTGCGCGCATCCGTCTCTTTTACGATCTTCGGCGGCTGTGGCGCGCCGGTGGCTTCAAGGCCAAGTTTGGCTAATGCACGGATAACAGCATCGATATTCGTCATCGAGGCATGTTGGAGTCCGGCTAACTGGTATTCGAAGTCTTCGGTGAGCTGAACCGGCTCAAGATCAAGCGGCAGAATCTTTTTCCGCTTTTCGGACGCCAGCGAAACCTCCTTTATCACATTATTCGATAACAGCGAGTTCGGCGAGAGCAACACGACGAACGCCTTGCACTCATTTATCGCCTGCACGATCTCCTTCGACCAGCTTGTAGCCGCCTCGATGCCGGATTTATCGATCCACACAGAAAGGCCAGCCGAGCCGAGCAGCTGGATCAGTTGATCGGCCTGCGCGCGGTCTTTCGAGGAGTAGGAGATGAAGATGTCAGACATTTTTCAGTAACGAGTGGATGCGTAACGAGGAACGAGTAGCGATTCGTTGCCGTAGGGACGTGCTGCGCACGTCCGCCCGCCCTCTCGTTGCACATGTCCTCTCTCTGAAAATCACAACCGTTTCACGATGACAAAAGGACGTGCACAGCACGTCCCTACGAATCCATCAGCGTAATCCGCATCATCCGTGTCATCCCGGTTCAGGCAATTTCCCTATCGCTCGCTTCACAAATCCATCCGACTCCGCCAGCAATCGTACCGCCTCTTCTTTGGAACAGTTCCCGATCTGCATGACGATCGCAGTCTTCACGCTTCCGCCGCATTCCTTCAGAAGTTCCACTGCTCGGTCGTACTCACAGCCCGTTGCAATCATAATAATTCGCTTGGCGCGCTCTTCGAGCTTTTTGTTGGTAAGCTGAAGATCGACCATCATGTTCTCATAGACTTTTCCGAGCCGCACCATCGCGGTTGTCGTAATCATCGTGAGCACCATCTTCTGCGCAAGCGCGGATTTCATGCGCGTGGAACCCATCAGCACTTCCGGCCCAACGACCGGACAGATCGTCTCATTAAGAAGTGGATACGAAATAGATTCCCGTGGATTCGTTGTAAGAAGAACAGTAAATGCTCCAATGGAATAAGATTTTTCAAGCGCGCCAAGCACGAAGGGCGTACGCTTGCTTGCGGCAATGCCGATGACCATATCACTTGCTTTCACGCCACGCAGGGCGATTTCTTTTGCTCCATTTTCCGGCTTATCCTCCGCACCCTCCTGCGATTGGAAGACCGCTTCTTTTCCTCCCGCGATGATGGCTTGCACAAGATCCCGCGGCGTCCCGAATGTGGGTGGACATTCTGCGGCATCGATGATTCCCATCCTGCCACTCGTGCCCGCTCCGACATAGAAAAGCCGTCCACCGTTTTTGAATCGAGCGACAAGTTCATCGACAACCCGCGCGATGTACGGAATTTCCGCTCGAACCGCACCCGCAACTTTCGCATCCTCCGAATTGATGAGACGAAGAATTTCCGAAGTCGCCATCTCATCCAAAGTTGAAGATGCTGGGTTTCGCTGTTCGGTAGCCAGAGATTCTATTTCATCGAAAAGTTTATTCATTTCTATATAATATAATTGATAAGATTGTCATAATTCATCATTCATAATTCATAATTGCTCTATTATTCCACGTGGAACATGTATTTATTCATCCCCTCCTAACAGCTGCCATTAAAATAGACGCATCGGAAGGAGTGACTCCCGCAAGCCGCGTAGCTTGTCCGATCGTTCTCGGCCTAACTTTCGATAGCACCTCGCTTGCCTCTTTGCTGACTGATGAAAGGAGTGCGAAATCAAATGTATGGGGAATTTCGGTCGATTCACTCTCGCTCAAGCGCGTAATTTGCTGCTGATGTCGTTTGACATATCCTTCGTAAGCAATTTCCGTTTCGACAATTTCGAAAATATCGGGCCTTTCAATGAGCTTCATCCTCAGATCGGAATCATTGCTTTCGGCCAAATAATGCTGAAATAAGCCGTTTTTCGATTTTATACGATTTTTCACCGAATCCCGAACAAGCGGATTTGTGCTGACAACTACCCGCTCTGTTTCAGCCCAATCCAAAGCTTTTTTAATAAGATGCTGCTTCTCTCGAACCATTCTCCTTTCGGATTCTGAAATTAAGCCATAAGCAAAAGCTTTTTCTGAAAGCCTGAGATCGGCATTGTCCTGACGTAATAAGAGCCTATGCTCGGCGCTCGACGTGAAGAGCCGGTAAGGCTCTTCTTGTATTTTGTTGATTAGATCATCGACCATAACGCCGATATAGGCTTCATCCCGGCGCAGCACAAATTCTGGCTTGCCAATCAGCTTTGAGGCAGCGTTGATTCCGGCGACGATTCCCTGAGCTGCCGCTTCTTCATAACCCGAAGTGCCATTTACCTGCCCGGCGAAGTAAAGACCTTCAATTGATTTGCTTTCAAGCGTATGATGCAGCTGATATGCCGGAAAGTAATCATATTCAACGGCGTATCCTGGACGAAGCATTTCGACATTTTCGAGGCCAGGCAACGTTCGAAGCGCGTCAAGCTGAACATCTGCTGGAAGGCTGGTGGAGAAGCCATTGACATAAACCACATCACCTTCTTTTTCCTCGGGTTCAAGGAAAACATGGTGCTCGCTTTTTTCTGCAAAACGAACGATCTTATCCTCGATAGAAGGGCAATATCGTGGTCCTTTCCCTTGAATTCGTCCGGTAAACATGGGGGATCGATCAAAGCCGGTGGCTAATATGGCATGAGTCCTATGGGACGTATGGGTCAGCCAGCATGAGATTGTGTTGGTTAACAGCCTCACCGTCCTTGAAGAGAAAGGAATGATGTTCTCATCGCCTTTTTGCTCTTCAAGATTGCTGAAATCAATAGACATCAACGAAACACGGGGTGGCGTGCCAGTTTTTAGCCGCGCAGAATGTAAAACCAGCGCACCTTCCGGCTCCGTTTTTAAGGTTGCTGATTGTTCGCCAAATCTTCCGCCAGAAGATTGGTCAAGCCCGGTGTGCATTACCCCATTCAGGAATGTCCCGGCGCAGACGATTACAGCATTGGCCCTGAGTCTTTCACCGGAGTTTAGAATCACTCCAACAGCCTTATTATTTTCAATCCAGATTTTCTCGACTGCTCCTTCAAAAATTATGTCGGGATCAAGCTCACGAAGCTTTCTTTGAGCGATGACAGGATAACGGCTGCGGCTCACCTGGCTTCTTGGCGACCACACCGCCGGGCCTTTTGATTTATTCAGCATTCGGAATTGAAGTGAGCACTCGTCGGTGATTTCACCCATCAGCCCGCCAAGTGCATCGATCTCCTTGACCACCTGCCCCTTTGCCGTACCTCCCACGGCCGGGTTGCAGGATAGCGTCCCTACTTTTTCGGCTGACATCGATACGAGCCGAACCTTCAGCCCCATTTTATGGGCTGCATTCGCGGCTTCGATTCCGGCATGTCCGCCGCCAATTACCAATATGTCTGCAAAGTGTTCCACGTGGAACATTTAGATAATTATGAAGTATGAATTATGAAAAGTTTATTTTCCTATGCACATTTTAGAGAAAATATAGTTAATACTATCTTCACCGACGTTCTTTCCAAGCAAATTTGCCAGTTCAAAAGCCGAACTTCGCAATTCTTCTGCGAGCAAGGCTGTCTCCAATTCGGTATTCAATGTTTCTAATCTTTTTATTACCGCTTCGAGCTTGACCTTCTCTGCGTCGCTGAGACTCATTTGATTAAACTCCGACGAACGCACTCTGAGTTCGTCGGCGAGCCATTGGTGAAGGTCTTCGATTCCTTGTCCCGTCAGGGCCGAAATATGAAGAGACTCTTTCCATCCATCCAAATCGGTTTTATTATGAAGAAGGACGCTCCCATTTGTCACTTGAGGCGAGCGGTCCGAAGGCTCCGTGACTCGAAGCGAAATATCGGCGTGGCGAGCTGCATCGGAGCCAAGCGCGATACCACGCGCTTCAAGCGATGCCTCGGTTTCCCGAACGCCCGCCGTGTCAATCAGCTTCACGCGAAATCCATCCACCTCGATAAACGCTTCGACATAATCGCGCGTCGTGCCAGGTGTTTCGCTTACGATGCTGCGCTCGAAATTGAGCAGGGCATTGAAAATGCTGCTCTTGCCGACATTTGGCGGGCCGATTAGCGCGACCGTAAAGTAGCTGGCATTCTCGCGGCGATTGGCGCTATCGCGCCGGAGTGTATTGAGTGTATGAACAACTTCCTCGACCCGAAAAGAAAAATCTTTGATTTCAATCTCATCCGAATCGCCGAAGTCGATCTCGCCATCGACCAATGCTATCAAGGCAATGAGCTTATCATACGCACTTCGCAGCCGCTCGAACTTCTCATGCACCGCAAGCTCGGCACCGCGCAGTTCGCGCTCGCTGACGGCATTGGCCTTGATGGAAATCAGTTCGGCATCCTCGATTCCGATTTTGCCATTGAAAAACGCGCGGCGAGAAAATTCCCCCGGCTCGGCCTCGCGAGCGCCATGCGCAATAAGCACGGCAAGCACTTGGCGGACAATTACCGGCGAGCCGTGTGTGGTGATTTCGCACAAATCCTCGCCCGTGAAAGAACGCGGCGCGCGGAAAATGTGGATGACGACATCATCGATGTAACCACCCCCTGCCCCCTCCTTGAAAAGGAGGGGGTTCCCATTATTCGCCCCCTCCTTGAAAAGGAGGGGGTTCCCATTATTCGCCCCCCCCTTGAAAAGGAGGGGGTTCCCGTTATTCACCCCCTCCTTTTCAAGGAGGGGGACGGGGGGTGGTTGAATCTGAGTATAAACCGAGCTCCCAGTCCTCGCAACCCATAGCGCTTCCGGCTCGCTCACGATTTTCGATACGATCTCGATTGCGTCCGCGCCCGAAATCCGGACGATGGAAAGCGCGGCCCGGCCCTCGGCGGTGCTTATGGCGACGATCGTATCGTGAAAAAGAGTGAGCGGCATGGAAGGTGCTAAAGTGTGTAGCGCGAACTTTAGTTTGCGATATATCTTTTCATTCAAGTTCATTTCTCTTACACAACTTATGAAACCACGCAATCTCTTCTTCCTTTCACTTCTCGTCATCGCCGCCGGCTGCTCGTCAACGACGGTGCCAAATCCGAACACGAGTTTTACGAACGCCGATGCTGCTCATATTGGAAATGTCTCCGGCATTTACGCGCTGGAAAACTACGGCACCGTCGGTTCGTGGACGGGCGTCGATATTAAATGGAAGGACTCGAATGGGGTTATTCGCGCTATGTCCTCCTACGGCGATTCCGGCAAGCCGATGCTGCTGTCGTTTTGGGCCACGAACAATGATACGACAGCATCCGAAGAAAGCGCATTGGATTCGGTGCAAAAGGATTTGGGCGACAGCGTGGGCATCGTGACGGTCGTGGAGAATACGTTCCAGGCGGCTTATGCTTATGATACCTTAAATAAAATCAAGGTGCAGATCGTCGTCGATAGCGCGAAATTAGCAAACATCCAATATGTCCAACTTGCGGACAACAACATCGGGTGGCCGGAAACCTTTATTATCAAGCCAAACGGGACGATCATGGCTTACTCGGAAGGCTATGCGACGGAACGTGTGCTCGACAGCCTTGTGCGCGCGGCGTACCACTGAGCGTTACCACTCCCGCCGGTGCCGAAGTTCCCATAGATGCTTGAGCAACGAAGCTTGCGTGGATTTTATGGCGCGCTTGCGCTCAGTACGCCGCCGAAGCCGCGCGAATGCTGAAACGATCGAAAGCGAAGCGGCAACCGCAATAATGCCAAAGCCAATCCAGCTATCGTCGTACCGAAAAAGATGCAGCGCGGCGATGGCGATATAGATGGCGAGCAACAGCACTGCCGCTACATTCATCCAATTGATTGCTTTGGAAGAAATCATGGGACCGGATCGAATCCCCCTTTATGAAAGGGATGACATTTGCTAATTCGTTTCAGACCGAGCACCACGCCTTGAATAATTCCATACTTTGAAACCGCCTGCGCCATGTATTCCGAACACGTTGGCGTAAACCGGCATGCGGCCGGAAACAGCGGCGAAAGAAGCCGCTGGTAAAGACGGATAAAAAAGATGAAAATAGAGCGCATTGAAGAGTAACGAGTGGATGAGTAACGAGTAAAGAGTTTAGGCTCGTTTCCTGGGGCTAATTCGGCACCATGGACTTCGTCTTAGGATTAGCGCGATAATAGGTCGGCGGCAGGCCGGTCGGGAAGCGGGCATAGATACTTAGTTCGTGCCAATCCTCTCCATCGCCGTCGTACGAAATGCGAGAGATGCGGCTGGCTACGATGCTTGCACCAATGGCAGAGATGATATAAAGCGGTGCTACGATGAAAAAATAGAAACCTGAAGTGAAGGGCGAGAGAAGAATTCCCAGAATCGCTTCACCCGCAAACACTCCGTATCCACCACGGTCATACGTGTTACCTACAACCTCGTCAATATCCTGCCGCGCAACAACTTCGAACGATCGCCGGGATACATCGATCAGATAAAGAGAATCGTTAGAAACCGCGAGAAGCTCGCCTTCATATTGTTTTTCGTTCGGCAAGCTGAAGCGCAATGTCACTCGCACCCACACGCCATATCCATCGTGGGTAGCCTGATCGGCATTGCCAAGCCAGCCCTCGCCGAGTTGCGGCGAGCAGCCGGAAACGGTGAGCGCGAAAATCAGCGCGAGTGTTATTGGACGGATCGTGCGCTTCATGTTATTGAATGTTATGAGAAATTTTCGTGCGCCAGAACTCGGTCTCCATTTCCTCTTCGACAGCTTTGAAACGGCCTGCTTCGTCGCGCATGGTTTCCTCTGGATTCAGGAAAAATAGCGCGGCGCGCATGGGGTCTTCATCGCGAAGCCAGTCCTCGCGCATCCATTCCAAATAATACCCGCGCGATCGAAGAAACAGCTCATATCGTTCGGGATGCTCCGGCAATTTGAAGGTGTAGCGATACTCATCTCCCGGCAGCGTAACGAGCGCATCCGAAAGATTATCCGGACGCAACGCCCAGCGCGATGTATCGGAAAAAAGAATTTGATCGCGCGTGTGCTTACGCAGGGATGGATGAAGGACAATCGGCGTGACTTCACCTGCAAGTTTGGCCATCGCAACGTAATCTATGCGCCACGCGCCTTGCGGCATGACGAGGCGAATGTGTTTCGGCCTGTTTGTCGAGGTAATTTTTATGAGATGAATGTCCGAAGCGATCGGTCCCATTTCCGTAACTTCACCTTCTTTTTTCCAATTTCCATTTTCATCCTCCGCCCACGCCTCGACACCGCCGAGCGCCGAACGAAACCGGTCGAAGGTCTCGGTCATTGCCGAATCTCCATTTTGCAGGAGCGATAAATACTCTCCGGCCTGACGCCCGAGATAGCTCATTCCCTGATAAAACAAATACGTGCTCACGAACGCCTGGCGGCAGCCGATGACCATGCCGTAGGAGCCATTTTCCGTTGGAGCAAACTCGAGATCGAGCGTTTCTTTCTTCGCGAGATCGTTCGAATCCGTTTTGGAATGATATTCGACGCCATCGAACAAGCGGAGCGATGCCAGCGCATCGCCATTCAATCCAACGGCCTTCGTTGGTTTGCGCGTCGAAGAGGCTTCGTAAAAAATACCATCGTCCGTTTTAAAAACGCGCGTGCCGGAGTCGTGAGGAACGGCCATGAGATCGACGGCGCGAACGACGTGCGTTTCGAGCGCTTCATTCTTCATGGTAATGTCAAGCATGCGTCCGCGTGGAACAGCGCGTGGGAGCGCGTCAATATCTTCGGCTTCGAGCTTGGGAAGAATGCTCGAAGAAAATCCTTCCGCCATCAGCTTCTCGCCTCTTCCGTCGCTGGCATAAAATGTTGGGCACGAGCCAAAGCACGCTTTCGGATTCTCGATGCAGTAAATCGTCAGGATTGCGTGGAGCACCAGCACGATGGCCATGCCGGAACCGGCAGAGGAAATCCCATTCGTGTTGGTTTCGAAGAGGGATACGTCCGAAGCGCTGATGTCGAATTCGCGCTGCTCCAGGGTGTCGCGGTTCTTATCGAGCCGCACGCCAACGCCCCGCACGCGACCCGAATCGACATGCCAGTTGTGGAGAATATAAAGATCGCCCAAGGGCGTGTACGCCTTGAGATACTCCGCGTCCGTGGGGATGAAATTTGGCGAAGTGGATTGCGTCCGTGTCACCTTACTTGGACCGCAGGACAACCCAACGAGTGCCGAAAACAGGCACAAAAAAAGCAGTGAGATAAACGGCTTCATTGCAGCCACCTGAAACAGGCCGGACGAAGAGTTGGTGCAACGAAAAAATTAGAACGATACCGAGGCGCGGCTATCAATCCGATCGGGCAAGTCGTTTTTTCAGGTGTTCAGCAATCCTGCGAACATTTTCTACCACCTCATCCCATTTCACTTCGCGGACCGGCTTCGAGATTCTCATCATGACGAGCACTTGCTCTCCGCGCGCGGCAAGCTGTGTTTCGAGTGTAGAAAATTCGTGGACTTCCGCAATCGCCGCGCGGAGCCAGCGTTTGATTTTATTGCGGTCGTGGGCGCGTTTGTGCGAGCGTTTCGAGGCGAGCAAAAGAAATCGGATACCGGCTTCGCGCATCCCTCGATTCCTCGGGACTGGCGATACTTCCGGCAGCGGTCGCTTCGCCCATGCCGATTCGATAATGGAATTAGGCCCGATCCGAATCCACTTTCGATTAGCGAAAAACCAGTCGAGATTATCGCGCCCGCTAAAGGAATGACGGCGATCGATCGTGAGGCGAGACATTCTGAAGTAAGAATTAAGAAGTAAGAGGTAAGAGGTGTTTTACTTCTTACTTCTTACCTCTTACTTCTTACCTGAAATCAAGCTTTTCGCTCGTCGGAGACGGTGAGCTTATGACGGCCTTTAGCGCGGCGCGAAGCCAGGACGCGACGACCGTTCTTGGTGGCCATACGCGAGCGAAATCCGTGTTTGTTCGACCGCTTCCGGCGGCTGGGTTGGTAGGTGCGTTTCATGGGCAGTAAGTGCTAAGTGGCGCGGCTAACAGAAGAGAGCTGGGATTTGGTTCGGCTCCATCCTCATCGTAATTTTGTTTCTTCCGTGCCTCAAATAGGCGATTTCTGAATGATTAAAGCTATTATTTTCGCGCTCGTCCTCATAGCCGCGTTCGCGGGCATTATTATTAACGGCAAACGGCTCACCGATTTCTTGCGCTTAGGCAAGTGGACGAACCGTTTCGACCACGCGAGCGAGCGCGTAAAGCGCGTGCTCGGCATTGCCATCGGCCAATCGAAAATTTTCCGCGACCCCATCGCCGGGCCAATTCACGCTTTTATCTTCTGGGGATTTCTGGTGCTGCTTTTCGCTGTCATCGAATCCATCGGCGAAGGCCTCACCGCGAATCATTTTTCGCTCTCTTTTTTAGGACCAGTCTATTCCGTCATCACCGCATCGCAAGATGCGTTTATTGTTCTTGTCGTCCTTTCTGTCGTTGCGGCACTCTGGCGCAGATTTATCACTCACGTAAAAAGATTAGAGGGCGATAAGCATGAAAAATTAGATGCGACAATTATTCTGCTGCTCATTCTCATCATCGTTTGCGCGTACACGCTTGGGAATGCTTCCCGCATTGCGATGCACGGCGCTTATACGTATGAATATCATTGGCTGGCCTCGTGGATGGCGCCGATATTTGCAGGACTTGCTTTTACGGCTGTTCTTTATGAAGTATTTTGGTGGGTGCATATCTTGGCCGTGCTCGGCTTTATGAATTACCTGCCGTATTCGAAGCACTTGCATGTCATCACCTCGCTCCCGAATGTTTATTTTTCCGATCTCCGCAAAAAAAATTATTTGAAGCCGATAAATTTCGAAGATGAGACAATCACAAAATACGGCGCGTCGGACATCGAAGACCTCACATGGAAGCAGCTTTTGGATGGCGACACTTGCACCCACTGCGGGCGCTGCACTGCGGTCTGCCCCGCGAATGTGACTGGTAAAATTCTCGATCCACGACTTATTATTATCGCCACGCATGCGCGGATGATGGATAAAGCTCCCTATCTCACCGCGCAAGGAAAATATGGTTTTGGTTCCTGGTCGGGCGAAATCGTTAAAGCAAAAGTCGCAACGAGCGGCGATGCGACAGGCGATGAATTAGTAACTCCGCAAGCGCAAGAGACCGATCACGCGAAAGGAATGCTTCTCTTTCAATCGCCGAAGATGAAACGCGAGGAAGTAGAGTCGAAAAAATTCGTGGGCGATTACATTCCGGAAGAAATGCTTTGGCAATGCACCACCTGCCAGGCCTGCATGACCGAATGCCCGGTCACTATCGAGCACGTCGATGAGATTATCGACTTGCGGCGTAACCTGGTGATGATGGAATCGAATTTCCCATCAGAGCTTCAATCCGCCTTCGGCAACATGGAGAATAATTTCTCTCCGTGGGCCTTTTCGCCATCGGAACGCGGGGAGTGGGCTCATGGGATGGGGATTACTACGATGGCGGAAGGCGATGGTAATGGGACGGACGGGGCTGATGGGACGAATGGGAAATTAAACGCTCCAATATTATTTTGGGTTGGATGCGCGGGTTCCTACGATCAGCGGGCGAAGAAAATTACGCGCGCCTTCGCGGAGCTGATGCAGCTTGCGGAAATAGATTTTCGTATTCTCGGCAATGAAGAAAAATGCACCGGCGATCCCGCCAGAAGAATGGGGAATGAATATCTCGCGCAAATGCTCATCAAGGAAAATGTCGAAACGCTCAACCGCTATCAGGTTACGAAAGTCGTTACGACCTGCCCGCATTGCTTCAACGCAATCAAAAACGAATGGAAGGATTTTGGTGGGCATTATGAGGTTCAGCACCATACCGAATTTATCAAGGAACTTTTAGACACGGGCCGCATCAAGCCAACGAAAGAATTGCTCGAACGCGCGACCTATCACGATTCCTGCTATTTGGGACGCTCGAACGATATTTACGACGCGCCCCGGAATGCGCTCGAAAGCATTCCGGGCCTCGACATCGTCGAAATGGATCGTTCCCGCTCCAAAGGCTTCTGCTGCGGGGCGGGCGGCGGACAAATGTGGATGGAAGAAAAATCCGGCAAGCGCATTAACATCGAACGCACCGAGGAAGCCTTAGCGACCGGCGCAAAGGTCGTTGCCAGCGCGTGCCCCTATTGCATGACGATGCTCACCGATGGCGTCAAAGCCAAAGGCGAAAGCGAGAATGTCTCGGTCCGCGATATTGCGGAGATCGTGCTGGATGCGGTGAAATAAGGACTAAGCGATTTCCTCTCAAAAATACACCCGCGCGACAATGGCCTCTTTGGTCTCAAAAGAGTGGCCGGTGGTAGCCCCTGCTGGGGTACCACTTACAGCCGGCGTTTCGGTCGTGGTCTGGTTGCCAAGGCTCCGGTATTCGAAACCCACGTCCGCGCCAAGCGAGAATGCACTCGAGAAAAAGTATTCGCCACCTAAGGTCAAGCCCACAAAAAAATCTGTCCTCGATGTATTGGTGGTAGAGGCTTTTTGGCCAAACACGCCAGTGTCTGCGGGCGGCGGATAACTATCGGCCTCGATACTGTTCGTGATGATCCCAAGACGAGGGCCGACGTATGCGGAAAGATTTCCGGCCACTTGCTGGGTATAATAAAGGCCCAGGCCAACCCGGATGCTGGTAGAGCTATAGCCATCCGTTACCCCGATCT
The DNA here is from genome assembly GCA_003151825.1 of Ignavibacteriota bacterium. Classification (GTDB taxonomy): domain Bacteria; phylum Bacteroidota; class Ignavibacteria; order Palsa-1295; family Palsa-1295; genus PALSA-1295. The sequence continues at coordinate 83,262 of PLYO01000013.1, read as the reverse complement.
GAGTTCCGGTCGAGTCCTTCGCGCCACTGATCATATAGGAGAAGCTATAAATTCCCACTTCCGGCTCGATCTTGAAATTCCCAAACCGCATGGGAATGAGGAACACGAGCGGGACAGTAGGCCAAAAGGCGGGGACACCGAACTCCGGTTCCGAAAGAGAGTGCGATATCTGCAATTCGGAAGCACTGCCAAGATCCAGCGATACCCCGATGCCAATGCGGAAATCCGAGCCGCTTGACGCCGAGGATTGCTGCGCCCTCGAAGACGTGGCAGTAAAAACGATCGAAAAAAGGACGAAAAGAACAATTTTAGTATAGCACATAAAAAGATGAAATGTTTTTAGCATACAAAGATACGAAAAAAAACACGAGCCGGTTGAAAATAGATAGTCAGCAAGTTTGAGCGTCATTGCGAGGAGAACGAATCGACCGGAGGGAGATCGTTCGGTCCCGAGGAATCGAGGGAAGCAATCTCCATGCCGTAGCCGGGAGATTGCTTCGTCGGAATTGCTCCGCTTCGCAATTCCTCCTCGCAATGACGACATAAGGGGCTTACTCAGAAGTTCCCTATCCTGAACATCCTGTTAGTCCTGGTTCATCTCCCCGGATTGATAATGGTATATCCCACTTTCAGCATGTCCGTCGTCGTGTAATTCGAGAGGCTGGTCGTCGTCGGAATCATTCCGATATGAATACTAAACGATCCGGACGCGCGGTTATCGGCATCGACAAAATATTCGGCAAGCTGGGGGCTGGGCGTCGTGCCGTCGCTGATTTTTTGCTCGACGCTCACAAGCACAATACTCGTGGCCGAAACAAATTGGTTGTTGACTGTAAGCGTACCCAAATCCTGAAAGACTCCGGCGGTTGGCGGCGATGTCGCCAGATTTCCGCCTCCCATCGTGAGTTCGATCACGCCGCTCGGCCCCTGCTGCGACCACGCCGTGTGCGACGCTGCTCCCTCGACAACGATTCCCACGCTCGGCGCTTCCGTCGTGCGGCCCATGGTGAACTCGCCATCGTTAAGCTGCAAAGCAACGTTTGTTTGGCCTGCGGTCGTATTGCCGTTGCCGGTCGCAAGAACGCCGATCGTCCCGGTATTGCTCGACGAAGTGTTCGAAGCCGTTCCCCACAGTCCGATAGCCTGATTCGTTGTGGAACCATTTGCGTTGCCATAGATGGCCGCCGTCTCGTTCGTCGTGCCGGAATAGAGGGAGTGAAGCTGATGCGTGGTCGTCGTCACGCCGATGCAAAGACCGCCGCCGGAAAGGATGCGCATCCGCTCGGTCGCATTGGTGCGGAAAACGAAATCGTGCGCGTCGGTGGTGCCGAGATAATTCGTCGAGGAACTCGTGCCCGTATTTCCCAGCGTGCTCCAATAAAGATTCGAAGCGGCCTGCCAGATGGGAGGCGTCGAGGAACCTTGCGATGTAAGGACATAACCCGATGTCCCAGGCAAATTATTCGGCATAAGCGCGCCGGAGAATTTGAGATTGCCGGTGATGTCCAACACTTCGCTTGGGCTTGAATTGCCAACACCGAATTTTAAGGTCGTACCGGAATTATAAAAGACGACGCTGCTATCCTGCGAAACCGTCGCGCCCGCGCCAAAGACAAGATCGAAGTTGCCGGAAGCGTGATTGTTGTTGCCTCCAAGCACAACGGAATAATTCCCACATGCAGTATTCTCATAGCCGCCGGCAACCACAGAGTATAGTCCGCAGGCGCTATTGTTTTCCCCGCCACCGACAAAGGAATAATTTCCGGTCGCGGAGTTATTAATTCCACCGCTGATCACCGAATAGTTGCCGCTCGCCGTATCGAACTCGCCGCCGGAAACAGTCGAAGCCGTGCCGGTGGAGCGGTTTTGCGCGCCCCAGGAAACCGAATAGGTTCCCGAAGAGAGGTTTTCGTAACCTGCGGCAATAGAATAATCACCGGAGGCCGTATTCGAAGTACCGACGCCCGCGAGGGCATCTTTGCCCGAGCCACGTTTCCAGAGCGTATCGTTGCCGCCGCCGCCGGCGGTCCCGAATCCACGCCATGACAGATTCCCAAACCCATCCGTGCAGAGCACGTAGTTCGTGCCATCGCCATCGGCGAGCGGCAGCGTATAGGTTACGCTCGTGGTCTGCAAGCCGGTTTTGAATCCGCTATAGTTCGAGCCAGATCCCGATGGTTCGAAGAAGCGAAGCTCTTCGGCCGTATTGTTGGTATTCGTAAGCCCGACATTCCCCGCCGCATAGACGCGAAGGTGCTCGAGATTATCCGTGCGGATAACCCAATCTTCGGAATCCGTCGTACCGATAAAATTATTCGTGGGGCTGGTACCGGAATTTCCAAGCAGCAGCCAGCCGCCGCCTAAAAACGGCTCCCAGAGCGTGCCCGTGTAAAACCAGAACGTTGGGCCCGTGCCGGCGTAAATTCCCGTCGTTGCCGTGTTGGTTTCGTAAATGAGAAGTCCCGTTGCTGGCGTTGAGATAGCATTCTTTTGCGCCTCCGTCATGCGTGGCACAAGCAGTCCGCGCGACGTGCTCGTCAAATCGAGCAGGGCGCTCGCGTCCGGCGACGTCGTGCCGATACCGACGTTGCCTTGAGCTCGTGCGGGCAATGATGAATGATGAATGATGAATGATGAAAAAAGGAGCGTGGCAAGGAGCTTCCCAAGCCCCCTGCGCATTGCATTCGATCTCGTAATTTGCTTTGTCATATCTATTATCCTGAAAATCTTTTTAATCCTGTAAATCGTGGTTCATCTTCCCGGATTGATAACGGTGTATCCGATCCGAATATAATCGGAAGGATGATAATTACTGGCGTCGGTCACAAAGGGAATCATCCCGATGTGCACTACGCAAGAGCCGGCCGAGCGGCTTTCGACATCTACTTTATAAACAGAGTTGTTGGGATACGGATCGAAACCGCTACTTATCTTTTGGACAACGCCGGCAAGGATAATGCTGTTTGCCGAAATGAATTGGCTATTGATCGTCACGTCGCCCAAGTCCTCGAAGACCCCGGCGGTCGGCGCCGTCGAGTTTAGATCGAGCTTGAGCGAAAGCTGGATGACACCCGATGGCCCCTGCTGGGAAAACGCCGTTCCCGCCGTAGCCGGCTCGACGATAGTCCCTGCAGAAGCCAGCTTGATCGTGCGGCCCATCGCAAACTCGCCCTGATTTATTTGCAGCGCCGCGTTGGTTGTTCCGGCGGTCGTGTTTCCGTTGCCGGTTGCAAGTGTCGCGATCGTGCCCGTGTTCGAGGTGCCCGTGTTATTAGCCGTTCCCCAACATCCAACGGACTGTGACGTTGAACTCCCTGAGGCATTGCCAAAGATCGCGGCAGTTTCCGTCGTCGTGGTTTTCAGGACGGACGTGAGCTGATGGGTGGATGTGGACGTGTCGATGACGATCTGTCCTGCCGCGAGGACGCGCATTCGCTCGGCATTATTCGTACGAATGGCGAGGTCCTGCACATCGCCGGTGCCGATATAATTGGTCGCAGGGCTGGAGCCGGATGTCCCTGTGAGCAACCAGTTGGTTGCAGCAATGGCAATCGTGCCCCAGGTCGGGGGCGAGCCGGCACCTGCCGACAGCAAGTATTTCCCGCTCGATCCGGCAGTCCCATTCGGCTTGAGAGATCCCGAAAATTTCACATTTCCATTCACGTCCATCGCCTGTGCCGGGGAGACCGTTCCAATACCCATCAGCGTGTGCGTACCCATTTTGAAGACGACGGAACCGCAGGTGCCATCCGTGAAACCGCTTCCATAAAGCAGTTCCTGATTGCAGGTGGTATTGTTATTTTTGCCTCCGATGATGGTAGAATTGGTGCCGCTGAAATAATTTCCGCTTCCACCGAGAACTACTTCTTCGTTACCGGAGGTCGCATTATTAGAACCGCCTCCAATATAGCTGGCCGTCGCGGCGGCGGAATTATCCTGGCCACCGCCGCTGGCGTCGTCGTCTCCATTCGAAGAGTTGCCACTGCCGCCATTGACGGCCCCATACGAACCGGAGACTCCCGACGTGCTGTCTCCAAACACCGCTTCGTAGTTGCCGGTAACGGTCGTATGGTACCCGGCTGCAATGGAATAGGGTCCGGTACTGCTGCTTCCCGTGCTATCCGAATACTCACCACCCGCCGCCGAGCCGCGTTTCCAGAGCAATTCCGAACCACTACCGCTGAAGGTCGCGAAGGTATGCCAACTAAGATCCCCGGAGCCATCGGTGACAAGCGCCTGATTAGGAAGCCCGTCCCCGCCAAGCGGCCAGATATAATGGGGGCTAATCACTCCTAATGTATCCGCCTTCTGCACTCCAGCTTTGAATCCGGTATAGCGTGTCCCGGAGCCGGATGGCTCGTAAAAGATAAGCGATTCGGCGGAGTTATTCGTATTCGTAAGCCCCACGTTGCCGCCATTGTAGAAACGAACGTGCTCGATGGCCTTTGTTTTTTGCACGAGATCTTCGGCATCGATCGTACCAAGGAAATTCGTCGAAGGACTCGTCCCGCTATTGCCTGTCAGCGACCATCCATTGCCCACGAGCGGCGTCCAGATCGTGCCATTGTAGTAATAGTAATTTACGTAGGTGGAGTTATACACGAGGTCCCCCGTGGCCGGCGTGGTGACGGCAAGCATCTGCGCGTTCGTTAAGCGTGGCAGAAGCAGTCCCTGCGCAGTAGTCTGAAGCTGGAGCAGCGCGGAATTATCCGGGACCGCAATGCTGATGCCGACGCTTTGGGCATACGCTCGAGGTAAGAAGTAAGAAGTAAGGGGTAAAAGGAGGAGAATGACAAATGACAAATGACGAATGACGAATTTGGCCAACGGGAGACGTTCGCTGTTCTTAGAAGAGCGATCGTTCGTAATTCGCGCATGATCGATCATGCTTTCGTAATTCGTAATTTGTATCATTCTTACTTAATTACCAGCAGCCTTCTCATGATTCGGTTCGCATCGGCATCAACGATAAGATTATACGTTCCCGCAGTAAGCGTCGAAAGGTCGATCGAAGCGAGATGCGGCCCGGCCGCTGCGTCGCCTTCGTCTATCTGCGCCACAAGACGGCCTGTTACATCGAATAAGCTGAAGGTGACATGCATCGTGGGCGATGCGGCATCCATCGGAAGATCGAAATTCACATTCGCCTTTGACGCAGCGGGATTCGGATAGATCGAAACCTCGAGCGCATTAGGAATGGCAATCTCACTAAAATCAACGGTCTGCGTTCCCGCGAGCGTGCGAGCGCCGTTTTTGTCGATTTGATACAGATCGTAAGTATAAGTTCCTGTCGTGAGGCTGTCATTGTCAATCGTTTGGTAATAGGCACCCGTTGGGCTTTTGGCCATGAGCGCAGTATCGTTCACATAACTTCCAAGGACGCGTGGGCCAGTGCTTCCAGCCTGACTCCCGCTGTTTCCAGCCCGGCTTCGATCGAGTTCAAAGCCCAGCGATTCAATTTCGCTATATGTTTGCCAATCGAGCACGACATTGTTCTCCACCTGCCGCGCAGTAAACAGCCCCATTTCAACCGGCAGGGAATTGTCCGACGTGAGGGAGGCGAGAGTAAATGGCCGGTTGATCGTCGATGTACCATACTGTGCTGACGTTACAACGGCGGAAGCGATCCAGCCGGATTGATATGTCGCACCGGCCTGCACCGCGCTCACCCCCGCCGTAAGCCACGCCGGCTGGGGCCCCGGAGGATTCGGCGCGAGCGTGTCCCACCGGCCAACAACAAGGTTGGAAATCGTCGCCATATAGGACGCGCTCGTATAATCGCCCGGAATCCAGTAGAGCCGCATGATCGCGTTTGCGCTGCCGCTCACGATATTGCCGAACCAATATTGAACCTTGCTGACCGTGACGAGCGGCGATTGAATGCTTGTGGTATTGGTGTAGGAATAATCGAAATACTGCGTGAGATAGGTCGTTGCAGCAGAACTTTGTGGCGTGATGCCGCACGTATTGGCGCGCCCCGCTTTACCGACTGGGAACTGAAAGAAATTCGTCGAATTCATATCCTTCTCGCACGGGCCATCGACGTAGCTTGCGCAGGATGACGTCGGCATCCCGGAGATGTTCACCCAATTGCCGTTTACATCGAAATGCAGAACGTCCGTCGCGGTGGTGTAGCAAATGCCATTATTGAAATAGCAATTGCTATCGACAATCTCCTGCTGCGTCAGCGTTTTCGAGCCGCCGTTGGTAAATTGAAGATCGTAAAACGTCGTGATCGTCGTGCCACCGACGTTCTGATTCGAAGTACCATCGAGATTGACGGTTCCCGTTTTATCTACCCACGTTCCATTGTTCGTGAAGTTGCCCCCGATGTTATACAGGCCGGACCCTCCGGCCGTGGCGAGCGTGGCATTGGTAAAATCCGTCGTGATGGTGACGGTGCCGGAATCGTCGATGGAGCCGGTTTGATTCTGGTACGCGCCGTTGACCTGCACGGAGGAATTCGGCTTCGTGACGATCGTCGCGCCATTGTTATACATAAGCTGGGCGCGCGCAGGGGAAATCATCGGCAACGACGATCCCGCGATGGCTAAGATCGCGAAAAAGACTGGAAAAAGATGCGTGCGTGGCATCGACAAAAAACTAAACTTTTGGGGCTGGCAAGCAGCTGAAATCTAAACTTACAGGTCAAACCCAGCCGGACGGGGGAAAGTTCACGGGAATATGAACTCGCTGCCGCTGGTTGTCATTCCCGCGAAAGCGGGAATCCAGACCCCATCCTTTGCATTAAATCTCTGGATTCCCGCTTTCGCGGGAATGACATGTTAAACGCCTAACGATTCCGGAGATATTTACCATGAATGCAGTATATTCTTACGATCACGACGTTGACATCCTAACGATCCATCTTGGTGATGGAGCGTTCGAGGACGGGGCAGAAATCGCTCCCGGGCTGGTGGCGGCGTATGACGAGCAGTGCAACCTGCTCGAACTTGAACTCCGAAACGTTCGCCGCATCGCCAATGCCGATTTCGATTCGAGCGAGCTTAAGCAGGCCGCCTAATTACCTGTCGGCCTGGACGAATTTCATGCGTACCGTATTTCCTGCGTCTCCGACCGTAGCGAAATAGACGCCAGGCATAAGATCGATCGGCACAGCCAATTCCAGCGGACCGGCATTGCTCGTATTTTCGAAAACTATTCGGCCAATGGCGTCCGTGATGGAAACTGACACGTTCGCCGGTTCCGCGAGGGAAATTAGGAGCGTCCCACTGGCATACCAAACGTTCTCAAAGCCCGCTGGCGCTGAGGAATTGCTGGCGAGCGCCGTTTGCGATGCCAGCCACTCCCACGCGCCATCGTCAGTAACTTCATAGAGATCGTAGCGAGGGATTCCGGCAGGCGCATCCGCGTCCGTATAATAATAGATTGCGCCATCGGGCGAGCGGGAGCGGAGCGAATCGTCCCCCGAATAACTGGCGATGAATTCGGAATCGCGGTCAAGCTCGTAACCTACGATGTTGTTTTCGGAACTTGTCTGCCACGCTAGTTGAACGTTCGTTCCCGCTCGTTCAGCCGTGAAACTTTGAAGCGTGACAGGCAGCGGGGTATCGGTATAACCATCGGAGAGCATCCACAAAAAGCTGCCCGAATCGTTCGGCCAGCCGAGGACGGTCGTATCCCATGTAAAAATATCGCTTGCGGCATTGTAGCTTGTGATTCCGCTAAAGGCCCACGTATTTCCACGGTCTGGCGAGCGCCAAAAATGGATTTGCGAAAGATTAGCACCATTCAATTCGTCGCAATGGACTTGCATCGTCATCACGTCCGGAGTTCCCGTTTGCGGCCCCGCGCTTGTCGTGATACGATAATATCGAAGCATTGGATCGTTAGCAGCATTTGCACCCGGCGGCAAATACCCGCTCGTTCTTACAACTTTAGTGAGGCCGAGATAGGGATTCGTTCCGCTCGTAATGGTAAGTCCGAAGCCGTAAAAGCTATCGACGGGATTGATGGAATCGAGCGTAGCGGAAATTTCGGAATAGGCCCGACCGATGAGATGCCCGCCACATGGCTTCGCTTCTTCGACGAGACCCGTAAGAATATCGAGCGAATCGCAATGCGTATTGTCTATAAAGCGAATGGCGAGCACGGTGTTCGGCGCAACAATAACAGTTCCAAGCTGCGATGGGCCGCTCCAATGGCAGGTGTCTTTCGTTCCGGGATTTTTTGGCGTTGCATCGAAAATCCAGGTATCCTGACCGAGCGAAAGCATCCCGCAGCCGCGAAGTCCCGCACCCGGCGCACCGGATTCGCCCTGATTATCATTGATGACGTCACCATTCAGCGTGATGGTTTGCGGCGTGTAGGAAGTGGTGGTACTTGCGCCTAAGTTGATATGCAAAGTTCCCCTAACGACGAGCGAATTAGCGAGAAACGATGCGACGCAGCCCGTCAGCGTCAGATTTCGATAGGCGTGACCAATGATATTATTCAAAAGATACGAGACATCGATGAGATCGTTTTCCGTGGAATAATATTCGAACGTGCTCGCCGAATCGAGCACGAAAAACGGGCTGGCGCTCGAATCGAAAATGCTGGGCGAAATGTATTGAAAAACTGCGCTCGTCCGAAACAGGGAACCCGAATCGAGATGGACAATGGGCCGAGTGGAATCGGCAAACCATCCGCTGCCCGCATCGACCGTACCCGTGACCGTTACGAGCGTATCGAATGCAATCGAATCGGCTTTCAGATACAGCGTGTCGGAGATGAAGGCAAGCGAACCATTCACGATGAGCATGCCCAAAGCCGGAGTCGATTCATCGAGCCACACGGAATCGCCGGCGGCAATAACGGCGGTGTCGCCGACTTGCGGAACGATGCCGCTCACCCACACGGACGGCACGCTCCACGCGCCGCTTTGGACGGTCGTGCAGGTAGCCGCTTCGAGTTCGAGCGGATGAAGAAGCAGAAGCCCGCAGACGATGAGGCAAAAAGTTTTCGCCAAACGCGGGAATGAAAAAAGGTGCAGCCTAGGCATTCGGAATGGCAAATCTAAAAAAGGTTAACATGCGGGGGAAGGGGAGTAATTCCGGGTATGCAACCGGGTTATGGTCGATCCTATAATTTGGGTTAGGGCGTAGTTTGATAATACTTAGTGTTACAATGGTTAGAAGTAACTCCGCAACTTTCCAAATGTCAAAAACGCGCCAACGACTCACAGCCGACGAAATTCTTAACGAGCTGGAAAGACTCGTTAAACTAAAAACGATTCCGCTTCCCGGCCTCGACATGCCGGCATTCGAATCGCACTACGAGCCTATCGAACGGTTCGTTAATGATTTACGCGCATCAGGAAAGCCGGAAACCCAGGTACATAATCTTTTTAACCGGCTGCTCGAAGACGTTCTTCATAAAACGGCTGTACCGGAAGCTAATATTGGTGTAGGTTTCGTCGATTATTCGCTTCAAGAAGAGCACTCCAATCCGGTTCTTATCGAGCTAAAGCCTCTCTTTTTGCTCGATAAGGAGGAGGGGGCGCTGTGGGCCGATCCAATCAAGTGGAGTCAACATGAAAAACAGGTTACCAAATATCTCAGGAAAAATGACTACGTCTTATTAAGTGATTTGAGATCGGCATATCTTTTTAATCGTGATGCGCTCGGTGAGTTCAAACCCTTTCACGAGGAATCACTTGCATCGCTTCTGCTCCGTTTTAAGGAAGCTGAAAATATTTGGGATGCCATTCGGCGCATCGAGGATCAATCCTTTCGTCCCGATCTCGACCAGCATTTTTTCGATGATCTCAAAAAATGGCACGGCGAGTTTCAAGCCATTAAGATGCGCCCACCGGAAGGAAGAACGAAAAGTGAACTCATCGTTCTATTGCTTAATAAAGTTATCTTTATAAAAACCCTCGAAGATTATGGACTCATCGATTTCCAGTATCTAACAGACACCTACGAACTTTACAAGGACCGATGGGAAGAGCGAGATTTGCTTCGCTTTGTAGAACGATTCTTCGATGAAGTTGAAGAGTTCTTTAAAGTTTATTATGATACCGAATTATTCAAGCTCAAATTCTGGGATTATGTTGATAAGGACAAAGAAAACGTTGCTAAGTTCCGAGATATTTTTGAAGCAATGCTCGGCACGGGCCGCTGGGCTAAGGAGTTCGCACATGGTCTAACGCACTACACGTATCGCCAGATCGATGAGGACGTTTTCGGTAAAGCTTATGAGACGTTTATTGCGGAGCATCGCAAGGATAGTGGTGTCTATTATACCCCGCGTCCTTTAACCGTTTATATGGCGCACAAACTTGTGGACGATCTCTTTCGTCCACTCGTAGATCAGATTTTGACTACTATCGATAAGAATAAACCAGATTTTGCACGAGCCGATGCGCTCATGGATCAGCTTTTTTCTCTGCGGGTGCTCGATCCAACCAGCGGCAGCGGAAGTTTTCTTATCAAGGTACTGCGTGAAATTGACGCGCAATATCAGCGTATCACCTTAGCGACGGAATGGGTTCAGAGTGTAGAAACGGGTTCGATTGCCGAGCAGCCCAGGGTTTATGGAGACACCGCAAGATTTCGCGACGATCATAAACTCGGGACAAACAATAGATTGACGCTCATTGGGCAAATGATCTTGCGGCATATCCACGCAATCGATCTCGATGAACGTGCATTAGATACCGCAAAAACCAATACCTGGAAGGAAGCGATTAAGCTGCGTCCCCGGATTTACAATTACCGAAGGTTCCGAAAGGCGCAGATCGATCATATTCTTCCCGATCTTGAGCTTAACTTTATTTCCGGAGATAGCCTTGCCGATCTTCCCATCGAGCGTCAAATTAAAGTGCTGCATTCTGAGTTCCGAGAGGAAGTTGTACGGTTGCATGGCATTCGAAATCAATATATTCAGGATCCCTTTAAGCCCGAAGTGCTCGAAGAAGCTTTGGCCATTAAACAGAAGCTTCGCGCACGGCTTCTGCAAGAGTTACCGGATATTGAGCGGCCCGCTTTCGTTGTATTGGAATTTTTCTTCGCCTACTTCGATGAGAACGGGCAACCGCTTTCAGAGACGGAACAAGGCTTCAATGGGATAATTAGTAATCCACCGTGGGAAGCGGTCAAGCCTGTTAAGAAGGAGTTTGCATCCAAAGGTAAGTTCGAGTTCGATGTGCTCGATTTCGATGCATGGTTCGAGGAAGAACTTCGGGCAAATACTTCCTTCAAAGAAGGATGGGATGCGTACAAGCGTTTTTATAGTCGTTACAATGATTATCTTGGAAGCCTTTACACTCATCAGGGCGCGGGTGACCCCAATTTCTATAAGCTGTTTATTGAGCGTGATCTCGGACTGTTGAAAAAGGCAGGAATTCTCTCCATCCTGGTGCAGTCTGGATTTCAAACGGATGCTGGTTCGGAGCCTCTTCGAAAATTGCTTATCGAGGAAAACCGGCTGCTCGAAATTAGTTCTTTCGACAATAAGGGATATATGGATGAGTCGAATGGAATACCGATTCGAAGGAAATTATTTTCCGAAGTCCATCCGCAATTCAAATTCTCGATCCTCCGTGCGCAAAAAGATAATTCGGATTCCGCCCCGTTCATCGCCAGATTCTATATGCGCAGCCCGACAGAGCTTGACAACAAACCATTTTTGGAATATCGCCCCGAACTTGTGCGGCTTTTCAGCCCAATAAGCTTCTCCATCATGGAGTTCTCGTCAGAAAGTGATCTTGACCTCTGCAAGAAAATCAGGGCTGATCATCCTTTGCTGTCCGAGCTTCGACTTAAATTGGGTGCCGAGTTCCATATGACCAATGATAGTGGTCTATTCCATAAACGAACCGAGATTCCTGCAAAGAAACGAACAGAGTATTTATCATTGCTTGAAGGAAAAATGATTCATCAGTTCCACACCGGTTACGAGACGCGGGAAGCTCGTTATATGGTTAAGCAAGCTGACGCACACGAACGCATGATGGCTAAGGAAATTGGCCGTGTCACCAGGTCATTTGGCATTGACGAAGAAGAGGCTTCCGCTGTAGTAAAAGTGGTGGAATATGAGGATTACCGGCTTGTTTACCGCTCCATTGGCCGTTCGACAGACCAACGGACATTGATTGCGAGCATAGCCACGCCAGGAACTGTTCTTGGAAACTCTCTCAATTATTTGCGAAATGTAACTTATAAGCGTTCCCGGCAAAAAATCGAGCAAATACCATCATCGAAACAAGAGATGATGGTATTTCTCTCGCTTTTCAATTCACTCGTTCTGAATTACTATCTCCGGAATAAGGTATCGGCGAATTTGAACATGTTTTACCTGTATGAATTACCCATTCCTAAAATACCGAAGAAGATAGAAGCACGCTTGAGCCTGCTTGCTCTTCAACTCCTAATTCAGAAGAGCGGAGGGAAAGAATTCTCTGCTTTAGCTTCGGAACTTGGTGTAAAGATAAAATCGAACATTGACCCGATTGCAATACGCGCCGAGTTAGAGGTTTTGGTCGCGAGAGATATATACGGTCTATCCTTAATGGATTGGACTTACCTTACCTCGACATTTACACAAGGCAGTGGTTCGGAGTCGCGTCATGAGTTGGAGCAGATTATAGCGGCTTCGACAAAGCTTTTTTCGAAGTTGTAAATAAATTTCGATTTTCGTGACGAGCCAAAAAATTGTCGTATATTAGTAGAGTCTTATATAGGCACCCATATCAATTAAGAGTTAAGAATGAAGAATTAAGAGTTAGGGGGTGGTGCATTGTTCATTGAAAATCGAGCGAGTGCAGAAGAGGTGTTCATTGAGAAAACAGGTGCTTCTTTGATGAATAGTACTTGAGCAAATGGCGAAATTAGCTCAAAAACGCCACAGTTCATGAACTCCAAGCTCCCCCCGCACACAAAACTCGGGGCTGGCTCTACTTCTGGATGTTAAGAAGTGAAATCCGACTGTTTTTATCTTAGATCATTTTTCGGGCACAAACCGGGTAAGGAATGTGGTTTCAGGGGTAGCCTTTAATTTTCTTGCTGTAAAAATGTCCATCGCCGCAACATCATCCTCGTCCGGCAACACGCTTTGGCTTCGCTCCAAGCGATGGGATCTCCTGTGGATTTCCGGCTCGGTGCTGCTGATGGTAAGCCCGTATGCCATGTATTACGTAGCGCAATCGCTGGGCTTCGCTCAGGATACCGCGCGCAATATCGTCAACGGAATGATCGCATTCTTTATCGGCGGGCCGCACATGTATGCCACGCATCTTCGGACCACGTTCGATCCGGCGTTCCGGAAACGGCATCCCTCGATCCTGCTGGCGGCGATCGTTATTCCGGTCGGTGTTATTTTTCTTGGCGTTAATTACTTCATCATTCTCCTTACGTTCTTCTTCTTCTGGGCCAGCATCCATGTGCTGCACCAGATCGTCTATCTCGTCGATTGCTACAATGGCCGTGTAACAAAGACACTATCCTGGAAATCGAAAGCGATCGATTATGCGGTGGTGCTGACGGGGCTGTATCCCGTTGCGATGTACCGGTTCACGCATAATACCTTCAAGGTCGGCTCGAACCTGCTTTATTTTCCGGACTTTTTGAAATTCGATGGCGTGTGGTGGTTCGCAAGCGCGGCGTTCGCAGCGGCACTGGCCTTATTTATCTCCAAGACGTGGCGGGAGTTCCGCAATGGCGAAGGGAATGTCCCGAAGACGATCCTGATCTCGGTTACGGTGATAGCGACCTTCATCACACCATTCTTTCACGAGCTGGATGTCGCGTTTCAGGGATTGAACACCTGGCATTCATTCCAGTACCTCGGGCTTACGTGGTACATCAACCGTTTGCGCTATGACCGCAACGAGCTTCCGCAGCGGGTCAGCGCGTTTTCGCGTCCTGGCGAGTGGTGGCGCTATTACGGTTTTACCGTGATGATGACGGTCATTGCGATCGGACTCATTACTATATTGATATTTACGAGTTCCTATACCGGGCTTTCGTTCGATCAGTGCTATTACATCATCGTGCTCAGCTTCCTCTTGACGCATTACTATCACGATCATATCATCTTCACGGAGCGCCCGGATTTCAGCACGGCGCCAGCGCGCGTTCAGGGACAGCAGTTTGCCTTGGATGGATGAGCGAGTCGCTACGCTAAGTGGAGCGTACTCAAACCTTCTCCTATCCCGCCGCGTTTGAGGGCCGGTTAAAATAGAGGACGTCCTCGAACGTCTCTACTACTTCCGCATAACAACCTCACTTCGTAAGCTTTTTTCGATGGATTCCTCCAGGACGACGACAATCGGGATCGTACTCATTTTCGTGGTCTTTATTGGCTGGCTTTTTCTCATGAACCGTGAGCAGGCTAGGCCCCCAAAGCCGGCGCCGGTGGCGGCCGATACCTCTCAAACCCACATCCCAATTCCGCGCCCAGATACGGTCAATACGTCCCATGGGACCCAGAGGTCTGATACCCTAAATGAAACACAATCGAAAGTCTTTGAAACTGCTTCAAAAGCTCCCGAAGTCACAAAGACGATTGCAACTCCTTACTTCACGGCGCAAATAAGCTCCAACGGCGCGGCGATTTCGAGCTTTGTACTGAAGCGATATAACACGTGGGACCAAAAGCCGGTTGAATTGGTAAACCATGAGGCGGCTCATGGCGCAGACATCGATCTCAAATTTGTCGCCTCCGATGGGAAGATGGTCGCCACGAACGATCTACCCTTCGTGCTCGATGCAAAGCCACTCTTGCTCGGTCCCGGCGACAGCGTAAGCTTCTCCGCGCTCTATCAACTCGATAGCGGACGTTCGATCGAAAAGATTTTCCATTTCTCCGGCGCGGGCTATGTGATCGGCATCGAGTATAAATTGCATGGCCTTGAAAATTCGGTTAGTGGCTACCATTATACCGCGTCGCTGGACAATCCTTTGCCCTACATCGAGAAGCGAAGCGCGGACGAAACCGCAGCCGCCAAAGCCTTTGCCGGACAAGCCGGTGAAATGGAAGACCTCACCGTAACAAAGCCCGGAGCAACAGGCCATAAAGCGGTCAGCGGCGACATTTCCTACGCAGGAATGCGAACCGAGTATTTTGAGCAGGCGCTGATCCCCATTGGCGAAAAAGCAGTCGGCGCGGATATTTCCGGGCTTGCGGCTCCGGGACAGGATGGCGCAGTTGTAGCCATGTATAATGCCTCGGTCAATATTTTGATTGGCCGCACTCCGAACGAGTCCTTAGGCTTCGAGCTGTATTTCGGCCCGCTGGAATTCGACCGCGTCGAGGCGCTCGGCGTAGATCTGGAGCAGTCAATGAACTTCGGCTGGCCCGTCGTCCGGCCTATCGCAATTCATGTGCTCCTGCCATTCTTCCTGTGGCTGCATGGGTTCTTCTCGAATTGGGGCGTTGTGATTATCGTCTTTTCGATTGTCATCAAGCTTGTTACGATTCCGCTTTCGACGGGCCAGATGCGCTCGATGCGAAAAATGAAAGTCGTGCAGCCGATGGTGACGGAACTTCGCGAAAAATACAAGGACGACCCGAAAAAGATGAACGAGGAGATGCTGAAAGTGTATCGCACCTATGGCATCAATCCCGCCGGCGGATGCTTGCCTTTAGTCCTTCAAATGCCGATCTTGTTTGCGCTCTATCAGGTGCTGAAGAATGTGATCCAGCTTCGGCAGGCGCCGTTTGCGCTCTGGATTAACGATCTTTCCATCCCCGACGCGCTCTTCCACTTCGGCACGAAGCTACCGCTCATCGGCGAGCAAATGAGCGGGCTTACGCTGCTGCTCGTCATCACGATGTTCATTCAGCAGATGTTTACCATCACGGATCCACGGCAAAAGCAGATGGCCTACATTATGCCCATCGTGTTTATCTTCATGTTCAACAATTTGCCGTCGGGCGTGGGGCTTTATTATTTCATGTTCAATATCTTTGGACTCATGCAGCAATTCTACCTCACCAAAATCGCGACGCCTCCCACGCTCGAAGAGCTAAAAGCCGCTCCGAAAAAAAGCGGCGGACTCATGGGACGCCTGCAGGAAATGGAAAAACAGCAGCGCGAGGTCCGCAAGCAGCAATATGCCGGCAAGGGAATTCCGGGCGGGAAAAAGAAATAACCACGATTTTAAAAGATTTAATCTGATTTAAAAAATAGCTCGCAATTCTCATCCTTCCGAAGTGTTCTTGTGAATATCTTAGCACGAAATTATTTCCGTTTACATGATATTCCGCATTTGCAATTAGTTATTCGCATGATGCGAATAATAACTTTCGCATTCGACCTCAATTCAACACTCGAAACGTGCGAATAGGGTGATGACGTGTGAGAATTTTTTTAGGGGGTGGTAATCACGTGAGTAGTATCGTGAGATGTTACGCTAACAGCTGTTGCCCACTTCTTTTTAAGAGATCGGATAACATGTGAATGGGCATCCTGCCTTGATATATCTCTCTTCGCTTCACACACAGCATCGGTTACCAACATCTCCACACCCTTTAAATTAATATCTATATTATTTAAATCTCTTTAAAGAATTTCTTTTAAAGAGGAAAGTGAGGAAGTGGTAAGTGCTGAGTGATAAAATGCTACGTATGAAAATTGACAGCCAAGAGTGAAGCATTTTGCTCTCATCCGTGTTATCGAACGGTTCGTAGCACTTTAGCACTCAGCACTTACCACTTCATACTTCGTGAACATAGCAATTATTGGAACGGGATACGTTGGATTAGTAACCGGAGCCGGTTTCGCCGAGACGGGCAATCAGGTCCTATGCATGGACATCGTCCCGGAAAAAATCGAAAACCTTCGCAAAGGCATCATCCCGATTTTCGAGCCGGGCTTGGAAGAGATCGTTCGGTTTAACGCCGCAGAAGGGCGCCTGCGCTTTACGCTCGATCTCAAAGAAGCGGTCGATAGCTCGGAAGTAATTTTTCTCGCGCTACCGACGCCACCAGGCGCCGATGGCGCGGCGGACCTTTCGATGGTTCTCGAAACGGCTGCAAAGATTGCAACGATCGCGACGGAGCCAAAAGTGGTCGTAAATAAATCGACGGTTCCCGTTGGCACGGCGGATCGCGTACGCGCAATTTTCGAAGCGGGCACAAAGATTCCTATGGAGGTCGTCTCCAATCCGGAATTTCTGAAGGAAGGTGCGGCCGTGCAGGACTTTATGAAGCCGGACCGTATCGTTGTTGGCACCCGGAACACGCGTGCGATTGAAGTGATGAAGGAATTATACGAGCCGTTCGTCCGCACGGGAAATCCGATTTTCATCATG
The DNA here is from genome assembly GCA_003151825.1 of Ignavibacteriota bacterium. Lineage (GTDB taxonomy): Bacteria > Bacteroidota > Ignavibacteria > Palsa-1295 > Palsa-1295 > PALSA-1295. Next base: position 66,001 of record PLYO01000013.1, on the reverse strand, counting down.
GACGAAAAATCGGCGGAGCTTACGAAATACGCCGCGAACTCCATGCTCGCCACGAAAATCAGCTTTATGAATGAGATTGCGAATCTCTGCGATCTCGTGGGCGCCGATGTCGATCATGTTCGAGTAGGTATTGGCTCGGATGGCCGTATTGGGCCGCAATTTTTATTTCCGGGAGTTGGATTCGGCGGGAGTTGTTTTCCGAAAGACATTAAGGCGCTCGTAAAGACCGCAGAAGAACTTGGTCACGATTTCACGATTCTGAAAGCCGTCGATGATGTAAACAATCGTCAGAAGACGAAGTTATTAGATAAGATATTGAAGCATTACGACGGCAATGTAAAAGGCAAAACATTCGCTGTGTGGGGACTTTCCTTCAAGCCGCGCACGGACGACATCCGTGAAGCGCCGTCCATCGAAATAATTCAAGGATTAACGAGTAGAGGCGCAACAGTCCACGCGACCGACCCCGCCGCGATCAAGCCGATGAAAAATGTTCTACCCGAGAGCGAGAACCTGAAATACTACCGGAAAAACACGGATGCGCTCGAAGGCTGCGATGCTCTGGTGGTCGTAACCGAATGGAATGAATTCCGCAATCCAAATTTCGAGCTAATCGCTGGAAAACTTCGCGACAAAGTCATCTTCGATGGCCGCAACATCTACGATCCCGACCGCATGAGAGAGAATGGGTTTACGTATTATGGGATTGGGAGGAGATAGCTTATTTCCTTCAAAATTCGATGACAAAATACTTTATCTGGTCAAAATTCGTCTTTTTTGACCGGATAGGAATTTATCGAGTCAAAATATTGTATTTTTGACCGTATAAATTATTATCGGGTCAAATGGATACAAAATCATTCAAAGCAGGGCATTATAGAAAACAGGCCGAATACAAGAGCTTTAGCCCGGAGCCTATTAATAAAGAATGGGTAATTACCGAGCCGAAACTCGTTGCGCTGCTCTCTCAGGCTGACAGGAAACTCGGGGAACTTGCGGCAGCGAGTAAGTGGGCGCCGGATATAGATTATTTTATTAAAATGTACATCGCCAACGAGGCTTTGAAATCCAGCAGGATCGAAGGCACACAGTCCACGATGGAAGAAGCCATTGGCAAAGCTGATGAGATAGATCCCGAGCGGCGCGACGATTGGCAGGAGGTACAAAATTATATTAAAGCGATCAACACTGCAATAGAACGGCTTAAGACATTACCGCTTTCGAATAGACTCCTGAAAGAGACGCACGAGATACTTCTCGAAGGTGCAAGAGGAAAGCAAAAAAATCCCGGAGAGTGGCGACGAAGTCAGAATTGGCTGGGGCCATCACTGAAAAATGCTGTTTTTGTTCCTCCATCACACGAAGAAGTACCAGACCTCATGAGCGACATAGAAAAATTTCTTATGAATGATTCTATTTCTGTTCCGCCATTGCTGCGCATTGCAATGGCGCACTATCAATTTGAGACGACCCATCCTTTTTTAGATGGAAATGGACGGCTCGGACGTCTGCTTATCACTCTTTACTTAGTCAATGAAAAAATACTGGAACGCCCTACGCTTTATCTTTCAGATTTCTTCGAACGGAATCGAATCGAGTATTATGATAGACGTACGCGAGTTCGCACTCACAACGATCTTTCGGGTTGGCTCCAGTTTTTTTTCGTTGGAGTCATAGAGACTGCGGAGAATTCCATCCACGCTTTCGAACAGATTGTGGAACTTAAACACACTCTAGATGGAGAGATGCTTCCCAAACTTGGGAAACGTGCAACACGCGGCGCAAAAGTGCTGCAATGTTTTTATAAATACCCCGTATTATATCGCATAGAAATAGAAGAGGATTGTGGGATGAGTACCTCGACTGCTAATCGCCTCCTCGCCGAATTTGTAAAGCTTGGAGTTCTCAGGAAGACAAAAGGGTTAAGTCGCGCCAACCGTTACGTTTTCGATGCGTATTTGAATATCTTTAAGAACGATGGATGATAATGAATTATCAGGGAGTTTAGGGCGCAGCGAATCGGTTTAACTCCCCCATGCCACGAACCCTCATCACCGGCGGAGCCGGATTTCTCGGAAGTCATTTGTGCGACCGCTTCGTTGCCGAAGGGCACGAAGTTATCTGCATGGATAACCTTTGCACCGGCTCGATGCAAAATATCGCGCATTTGCTTGGGCTTCCGAATTTTTCGTTCATTCACTACAATGTGACGGAATTCGTTTATGTCGAAGGCCCGCTCGATTACATTTTGCATTTTGCTTCGCCGGCCAGCCCGATTGATTATCTCAAGCTGCCGATTCAAACGCTGAAAGTCGGTTCGCTCGGCACGCATAAAACGCTCGGACTTGCAAAAGCGAAAAACGCGCGGTTTCTGCTTGCCTCGACCAGCGAAACCTACGGCGATCCCGTCGAGCATCCGCAGCGCGAGACCTATTGGGGCAACGTCAACCCCATCGGCATTCGCGGTGTGTATGACGAAGCCAAGCGCTTCGCCGAGGCGCTGACGATGGCATACCACCGCTATCATGGCGTCGATACGCGCATTATCCGGATATTCAATACTTATGGCGAGCGTATGCGTCTGCACGATGGCCGCGCGATTCCGGCCTTCATGTCGCAAGCATTGCGCGGCGAGCCAATCACCGTCTTCGGCGATGGTTCCCAAACGCGGAGCGTCTGCTACGTGAGCGATTTGATTGAAGGCATTTACCGATTGCTGATGTCGGATTACAATCTTCCGGTCAATATTGGCAATCCGGACGAAGTCACGATGCTCGATTTAGCGAAAGAGATTTTGGAACTGGTACAAAACTCCTCCTCCTATGAAGCGAAGCGGAATAGGAGGGGGCTGGGGGGTGGTCCAGCGGGGCGGAACGATAATCTTGAGAACACCACCCCCCAGCCCCCTCCTCTTGCAGAGGAGGGGGAGTATCGGAGCAAAATTGTGTTCGAGGACTTACCCGAAGACGATCCGAAAATCCGGCAGCCGGATATTACACTTGCCAAATCGCTGTTCGGCTGGGAACCGAAAGTGCCGCGCAGTGAAGGGCTGAAACGGACGCTAAAATATTTCGAAGGGGCAATCCTACGGGAAGAAACTGCGCCACGCGGCTCGGCGTAGGCACAATTCACCGGCTCCTCCCTAATTTCTTCGTATCTTTGTAGATTCCGTTCACGCTTTTTCAGGAGGCAACATGAAATCTTTTCGTCAGTGGCTTACAATGCTTGCGCTCGGCGCGGCGCTTGTTTTTTCCGCACAATCCGCAAAGGCGCAGCCCTGGGCTAGTTCCGGTGTGCCAAGCGGCTTTACGTATCAGGGGCTTTTCGAATTGAATGGAAGTCCGGTTACCGATGCCAACGCCACCATCACGATTACCCTTAGTAATAAGGCAGGCACCGCGCTCTGGTCGAATACTTTTGCGAGCGTGCCGTTGACAGATGGAATTTTTAATATGATCATCGGCGACGGTGGCACGAATCCCATCTCCTTCACGGCTTCCATGTCCTTTAACGAACAGTACGACCTTACGGCGGTCGTAACCAGCGCCAGTACGGGTGGTGCTCCTGTCACACTTCCGGCCACCCAGCTCTGGTCCGCGCCGTATGCGATTAATTCCGGGACGGTGAATGGCATTGCGGCTTCGACGACACCGGTAAGCGGCGATCTTTTCCCTGTGCCTCTCACGTCGGATGCCACGCAATACAGCGGCCTTGTAAAGATTGCTCCGAGTTTCCTTCCGCCCATTACGAACAGCCTGCTGCAGACGCAGTCTATCGAGACGATTAACAGCATTAAGCCCGACGCGAACGACAATTTCCTCATCCAGGGAGGGAATGGCATCGCGATCACGCCGGGAGCGAACGGGATTACGATTAGCGGGTCTAATAACATCGGAAGTATTGCGAGCGCAGCGACGGAACTCACCGTGCAGGATTCCGAGACTAACGGCAATAAGGCGTTCCTTGTGAGAGGTGGAATCGGGGCGAACAACTCGACCGGAGCCGCCGATGGAACCGGCCTAAGCGCCGGTTCGCCGCAAACATATTGGGCAGACGAAATTTCCGTTCCTGCCGCGACCGGGACCTCACTTCAAATTTACAATACACTTGTGAGTTCGACGAGCACAATTATTCTTACTCCGTTCGCGCTATCGGCGACGGGCGTGGGATGGCTTGCAATTACATCTCAGGGCGCGGGCACGTTTACGATTACCTCATCGATCCCGATGGGAACCGGACAGCGGTGTGGTGACCGGATTGAATTATATGGTGGTTAATCACTGAGGGGAGAGAAGTATTTCGAGTGCGCTGGCGGTAATTACCACCCACCACCCGCGCCGCGCCACCCATGCCGCCACCGCGCGTCTCTTTTTTCCCCTTCTACCTCATTTTGAAAACGCCGAATTCCATTTGAACCAATTTCCCGCCTCCGCACTTGTAGTTATCATGAACGGACATCAACACCTGACCATCGAACTACCTCAACCGGAGGCGGAATTCGTGCAAACGTATGCGAAGCAAAATAATCTGAGCATCGATACCGTCATTGACCGTCTTATCCAGGGACTCAAACGAATGACCACGCGGCGGGTCGATCCGGTTCTGCAATCGATGGTAGGAATGCTTCCGCCGGATACCGATGTGGATGAAGTTCGGATGCAATATCTTACGGAGAAGTATCTGAAGAATGACGACTTGCACTGATGATGCAAATTACGCTGATTTATAGGAAGGGACACGCTGAGAGGCGTGTCCCTTTTGGTTTTGATTAGTAAGGGAACTGGTACACCGCACCGCGAACCGGTAGCAAGGTATTGAGCGAGGACTTTTTCCACGAGTTGTAGGAAGAGATCAAAGGGAACGAACGGAACGATCAAAATAATCATTATTGCACTATGCGAGTGAAAAAGAAAGAGCACTTCCAACAAAGCATTCTGTGGATTGAGAACGCGGGGAATAAGAGAGACCCGAAAAAGAGCAAACCATGCTTTGAATGTGGCAACCCAGCAGAACATGACCATCATGTTGTGCCCCACTCACTCGGTGGTACAAAGACAGTTCCTTTGTGTGCTACGTGCCATGCAAAGGTACACAACGTCCATGCAATCGGCACACAAGCTCTGACTAAGAGTGGTTTAGCCGCTCTTAAACTGCGAGGAATGCGAAGTGGAACCATCCCCTACGGATATATGCTCGGAGAGCCTCTCGAGCGTATTTCAAGGCGCGGAAAGAAGAGGGCGTATAGGCTCATCCCTAATCCCGCAGAGCAGGATGTCATCAAATTAATTAAAGATTTACGAGAGAACGGAGTCATAAAAGACGGGCAGCGAATCAAACTCAGCATCCGAGGCATTGTATCCGAACTCAACGACCGCAAGATCCCCACGAGAAAGGGCAAGTGGGGAAAAACGCAGATCAGTCGAATTCTTGCGCACCCACACGTCGCTAAGATGGAATCAAGCAAGGGTATCCGCGATAAGAACACACACGCCGACCAATCTCGCGATGTGCTTGTGATGATCTTAGAATGAACATTATGAAGAAAAAAATACCGGATCGTATTTTCAAATACATGCCTCTAAGCCAATACACGATACAAGCATTGGCTACTCGGCAGCTATTCTTTTGTGCGCTCGAAAAGCTGAATGATCCATTCGAAGGGAGAATTAATTTCGACATAAATCGAAAAGATCTTGAGAAGCTGGTTGAATCAGGAAAAGATAGCAAGACCATTACCGTGGAGAATGCCAAAATTCTTTTATCATTGCCAGATTCAGATTTCAAGGTATTAAGTCATCGTCTTCCAAAAACAATTAGAAGTAAAATTGCCGTTTGTTGTTTCTCTGAAGAGCAAAATCACGTGCTTATGTTCGCACATTATGGAAACCTTACTGGGATATGTCTTGAGTTTGATACTAACATGAATAAGGACTTCCGTAATCTTGTCGCTGTAAATTACGAGCCAACTCGGAAAAAGATTCCCTTCACCTTTCTAACAATCAAACAGACTGCTTACATTGGAGCACAAAAGGACGAAATTTGGAGGTACGAGCATGAATGGCGTCTACTGAGAATGGGTGAAGAACCTGTTCCATTTGACTTTAGCTCGCTAGTAAGCGTAACATTCGGACTAAACACTAAGATGGAGGATAAAGCTACTGTGATGAGGCTTTTGCGTGGTCTTAATGTGAACTTTTTTGATTGCACAGCAGGACACGGCAAAAAATGGAAGTTGGGAAGAAGGAAAGTGCGGATACCTAAAAAATTCCTTCGAGATCAATAAAAACACAATCTTTCCGTTTCCTTACGCCAATAAATCGGAATAAGTTAATCACCACCCACCGCCCGCGCCGCCACCACCACCCATGCCGCCACCGCCGGAGAAACCACCGCCGCCGAAACCCCCTCCACCAAATCCTCCGCCACCGAAACCACCACCACCCCATCCGCCGCGTCCGGTGTTGAAGAGCGAGGACCAAAACAACCCCTGCAAAAGGCCACCCATGCAGCCCGAACCTGCTCCGCCCGCGCCAACTACCGTGCGCTTCGAGCCAGTTCCCGCCAGCGCGCGCATGATGAAGAGCACAATAAAAAATCCCATCACGATGATGAACGCGCCGGAGGGCGATGGCGCACCGCGCCTTCCGCGAAATGGGCTTTGAGGATTTTCATTCTTAAATTCGCCGCCGATGACCTGGAACATCGCCGTCGTTGCCTGATCGAGCGCGTCATAGGCGTCCCCCTTTCGCATGGAGGGGACGATAATTTGCTGATAGATCATGCTCGTCGCCGCGTCGGTGAGCGTGGGTTCGAGTCCGTAACCCGTAGAAATCCAGCCTTGATGATCCTTGAGCGCGAGCAAAATTAGCGCGCCGTTATTCTTATGCGCCTGACCGATATGATTGCTATCGAGAACCGCAACAGTGAAATCCTCCACCGGGTAGCCATTAAGCGAAGGAATGAGCACGATGCAAATCTGCGTCGAGGTGGAATCTTCGTAATGCCGAAGCTTTGCATCGAGCGCGGAAAGCTCGTTCGGATTCAGCGTGTTCGTTTCATCGAGGATGTAGCCGGCATGAAGCATTGGGATTGCCGGATAGCCGGAAGATTGGGCGGAAGCTACGCTGCCAAACAGAATAATTAACCCAACGAAAAATATTTGGACGTTCACCCCCGCCTTTTTAAGGCGGGGGCCGGGGGGTGGTTGGCTCCCATCCCGAACTTCCAAAATTGCCTTTTCATTTTTACTTATCTGTGTCGAAGGTGTTCGAACCGACATTCCGTGTTGTCTCATTTCAGTGATTACTTTTTGAATTTGCGATAACACAAGATCGGAATTACTTATTACTTCCGAATCGGGAAATCGAATCGTTCGAACATGAAATTCTTTGAGCTTTTCATCACGGGCCGAATCGTATTCACGCGAGTGTTCATGATGAACTCCGTCGACCTCAATAGCAAGGCGAAGTTCCGGGCAATAAAAGTCCACAACGTACACTCCAATACTCTCTTGCCTTCGGAACTTTGCTCCAAGCTTATTTCCGCGAAGTCCGTTCCATATCACCCGCTCACCAAAACTTGCGGCTTTTCGAAGATCGCGTCGGAATTGCTTATCTCGCTTATCGTTGAATATGGCCATTGTACTTCCTCACCGAACCATCCCCCAACCCCCGCCTTAAAAAGGCGGGGGAGAATTTTTTTAATGAGTTGGCGCCGGTCTTGCCGGACCATGTGGCTGTGCGGATGGAGCCGGAGGGGCATTCTCCGGAGCAGCGCTTGTTCCAGAGCTTGGCGCGCCATCAGGTGTTCCAAAATTTACTTGCGGCGCATTTTCCGCGCCGGCGGCGGCTTCGAAATAGGGATACTGCGTAAAGCCCGACATGCTTGCGATCGTGCTCGCCGGAAAGGAACGGATGCGCGCGTTGAAATCGCGCACTTGGTCGTTATAACGGTTGCGTTCCAAGCGAATCCGGTTTTCCTGCCCTTCGAGTTGTGACATAAGCACCGTGAAATTCGCCTGGCTCTTGAGCTGCGGATATTGCTCCACCACAACCATAAGCCGTGAAATCGCGCTCGAAAGATCACCCTGCACTTTCTGGAAATTCTGAAATGCCTGCGGGTCTTTCAGTGCCTCGGGCGTGAGATTGATGCCGGTCGCGCGGCTGCGGGCCATGATCACGTCCGTCAGCGTCTGGCGCTCGTTCACGGCCGAGCCTTTGACGGTCTCGACCAAATTCGGGATCAGATCCGCGCGCTGCTGATAGACATTGTTCAGTTGCCCGAGCTGCGCCTTGACGCCTTCGTCCATGGTGACGAAGCTATTATACGTGGTGCGCCACCACATAAAAAGAATGAGCAGGAGAAGTACAATTCCTCCGATGATGAGTGTTCCTTTTTTCATAAAAATAAGTTCAGAAAGTTATAATCTCAGTCCCAAATTTCCCTGGATGGTAACGATTTTCCAATTCCCGGCCACGCCGCCGGCGTTCTCAAGATTTGAAAGCTCGTTCGTGAGCGGATAGCCCGCGCGCGCTTCGAGGATAAGCTCATGCCCATGAATCTTCGCAAGCTCGACGCCCACCCCTGCACGCAGGTCGAAGCGGAAGCGGCTGCTATACGGAGTATCGCCCCATTTTTGTATTTGTGTCGCGCCTTCTCCGATGCTCACGGTCTCGGCAAACACCGCGAATCCCATGCTGGCTCCGATAATAAAATATCCCTTTTGTCTCCCGCTCGTTTGAAGTTTGAGAAACGGCTCGAACAGCACATAATACCAATAGTGATATGCGTCCGCGGAGCCGAGGATGCTGTCATTCGAGATCCGAATGGAATTGCCATTTTGGGCTATACCATACATGTCCTGGAACGCGAAATCGAACATCAGTCCGGCTTTCTGGCCTTGTTTGGTAAGATCGAAGCTGAGACCGCCGCCAAACCCTGAGCCGGTTGCGTTAGCGAGGAACGCCTGCCCGGAAAAGAGATTCAAACTCCCGGTGAGATAGGGCATGATGGTCATGGTATCCACGAGCATAGGAACTTTACGCGGCGGTACGCCCGTCCCCTGTTGCGCGAACGCTCCGCTCGCCGCCAGAAGCGAGAGAATCGTGCAGGCGAGCGTACGCTTCATCGTTTTATTAAAAGAGTCACGCTGCTCCCGCCAGGTGCCAACGAAGAGCCTCGGTTTAGAGGAAAGAGTTACCACGCATATCCGAGCGAACACCCGATAAGCGGGTAGATCGTAGCCGCGTTCGGGGGTGTTTGGGAGCCGCCAAAACCATACCGAAGTCCTACAATCGGTTCGACGGCGAACTGATCGAAAATCCATTTATAGGCGAGGTCCCCGCCGATTGCGACCGCAATGGCCGATCGGGCACCGCTGCCTCCTGCAATCGCCGACGAGGATTGACTGAATAAAAATAGTTCACCCACGGGCGCCACGGAAAGACCCGTAAGCGCACGGCTGTCGGCGATGTAAAAGCGATAGGCTGCTCCGAAGCCATAGCCCGTCCAGTTTGCTTCTGGACTCGGCCAAAAATTGAGACGGAACAGCCAGCTCGAGACGGGATCGGCTTTGTACTCATACTGAAACGAGATAGGATAACCGATGGCAAGCGGCACGAAATCGACGGAGACGACTTGCGTCGCCGGGCTGGGTCGGGCCTGAGCGTAACTTCTGCTCGCCGAAAAAGATACGGCAAGCAATACGAGTAAAACGAAACAATGTGCTAATCCGAATTTCATATTTTTTTTGATTTTCCAGGATAATGTGGTAAAAAACACCTCGTCCGCATGAAACTCACGCGAACAAATTCCTTCAAATATACGGCAAAATTTGGCCGCGCCCATGAATTCCTACTACCAGGCGTACCCAAACGGCAGCGCAAGGTACGGAAGAACGCGTTCGCCGACGCGGTTCGTAATGAGGTAAGCGTCCATGAGCAACTTAGGTTCGATGAAGTAATGTCCGGTCCCGCCGCCGAACATAAACTTATAGCCGATCTCGGCGGTCATGCGCAGCGATATTGTTCGATTGACGAGTCCCACGCCCCCTCCCACACCAACGTAGTTCCCGAGCATCGCGGCATTATCGATCAGGTAAATACGCTCGATAGCGCCAAGGGAAACCCCGGATTCCGGATACCACCCCGTCACGTTTTGATCTTGTAATTTTCGTTGATACACGATTTCATACACGCGCGTGAAATTCGGATCGAGCCGCACCTCGTACTGTGCGCTGATGCGACCGAGAATGTCCCCCAGCGGATCGATCTCGACGGCGGACTGCTGTGGATAGCGGTAGAATTCGTATTTGCCGGCCGTCTGAGCTTCGCAATTAAGAATGAAGAATGAAGAATGAAGAATTAGGAATGGGAATAATGTTATCGCAACGCGCGAGATGACTTGGATTACTCCAACTCTTAATTCTTCATTCTTCATTCTTAATTGCGAAGCTCGTATTCTTTCATCAATTGCCGCGCGATCACGATATGCTGGATTTCGCTTGTGCCCTCGTAAATTTCCGTGATCTTTGCGTCGCGCAATGCGCGCTCCACTAAGTATTCGCGCACGTAGCCATAGCCGCCATGCACCTGAATCGCCTGCGTGGCGACTTCCATTGCGATGGACGATGCATAGAGCTTTGCCATCGCCGCTTCTTTAATATAATTCTGGCCTGCATCTTTCGTTCGCGCAGCTCGAAGAATAAGCATTCGCGCCGCCTCGACTTTGACCTGCATATCGGCCAGCTTGAACTGAATCGCCTGCAGTTGATTGATCGGCTTTCCGAAGGCACGGCGCTCGAAGCTATAGCGAATGGATTTATCCATCGCGCCGCTTGCAATGCCTAACGCCTGCGCGGCAATGCCGATGCGCCCGCCATTCAGCGTTTCCATCGCAATCTTGAATCCTTGCCCATCCGTGCCAATCACTCGGTCTGGTGGAATTCGAACATCGGTAAATCCAAGGGAGCAGGTATCGCTCGAACGAATGCCGAGCTTATCCTCCTTCAGTCCGATTTCGAATCCGGGCATTCCTTTATCGAGAATAAAGCATGTTATGCCGTGATGTTTTTTTGCCGGATCGGTTTGCGCGAAGACGATATAATGATCGGCGGTCGTGCCATTCGTGATCCAATTTTTCGCGCCGTTCATCAGATAGCTTCCGTCGGATTGCAGCGTGGCAGTAGTGGCTTGCTGCGTAGCATCGGAGCCGATGCCCGGTTCGCTCAGGCAATACGCGCCGAGCTTCTGTCCGGTCGCAAGTGGACGAAGAAACCGCTCTTTTTGTTCGTTCGTCCCGAAGGTTTCGATGACCCAGCAGACGAGCGAATTGTTGACGGACATAATCACGGCGACACTTGCATCGACCTTCGCGATCTCCTCGAGCGCGAGCACATAGCTCACGGCGTCGAGTCCCGCGCCGCCCCATTCGGGTGCCGTCATCATGCCCATGAAGCCAAGCTCGCCGAGCTTCTGGACGATCTCCGTTGGGAACTCGCCGGTCTTATCGCGCTCCACGGCGGAGGGCGCAATTTCATGTTCGGCGAATTCGCGGGCGGCGTCGCGGATGGCGATGTGGTCTTCGGAATATTGGAAGTTCATAAGAGAACCGGGATTACACGGATTTAAGCGGATTACGCGGACGATTTACAGGATGGATTTCCCCAAGCGAAAGCGTAATAATATGACTCTCTATTATTTATTATTGAAGTATTGAAAAAATGAAAACGCGGTTAACCACAGTAAGGAGCCGCAGGTTTTGGAAAATACTACAGAGTCTCAGAACTCGAATCCAAAAAATCGTCCGCGTAATCCGCTTAAATCCGTGTAATCCAGGTTCAGGCATTGTCGATCTGCGCCCGCTGAAGCTTGCCGCTGTAGTCGATATAAACGGATTTCCATTCGGTATAAAAATCGAAGACAGCCCATCCGCCTTCGCGGTGACCGTTGCCGGTTGCCTTCACGCCGCCAAACGGCATGTGCGCCTCCGCGCCGATGGTTGCGGCGTTGATGTAGGTGATTCCAGCTTCGAGATCGCGCGCAGCTATCATCGCGCGATTAATATCCTGCGTGTAAATGCTCGAAGAAAGACCATAGATGACGCTATTGTTGATTTCGATGGCTTCTTCCAAAGAGCGACATGCAAGGACGGAAAGTACGGGACCGAAAATTTCTTCTTTCGCAATCCGCATTTGTGGGGTTACGCCTGTAAAAATCGTGGGTTGAAAAAACCATCCATCGCGTAGGTCGGTGCTTCCAGCCCGACCCTCCGCAATTTTTCCACCAAGAATACATTTCGCGCCTTCTTCTTTTCCGATTTTCACATACCGCTCGATATTTTTGCGTTGCTTTTCATTGATGATGGGGCCAACATCCGTCGTGGCGTCCAGTCCGTTTCCTAATCGTAGTTTCGATGCACGTTCGACAAGTCGCGCGATCATCTCATCGTGAATTTTTTCGTGAAGGATAAGGCGCGAGGTTGCGGTGCAGCGCTGGCCGGTCGTTCCGAAAGCGCCCCACAGCACACCTTCGATGGCAAGATCGAGATCGGCGTCCTCCATCACGATCTGCGCATTCTTGCCGCCCATTTCGAGACAGACGTGCTTCGTCAGTATGCCACAGCTTTGTGCGACGATCGCGCCGGTCGCATTCGATCCTGTAAAACTTATGGCGCGGATCAGAGGGTGTTCCGTAATCGCTGTGCCCACCACGTCGCCTGCGCCATGCACGAGATTCAAACATCCTTTCGGCAATCCCGCTTCGATCAAAATTTCAACGAGTACATTTGCGGTCCACGGTGTATCTTCGGCGGGTTTGAAGACGAAGGTGTTTCCGGCAACAAGTCCGGGAAAGATATTCCATGTTGGTATGGCCATCGGGAAATTCCACGGCGTGATGAGGCCGCAGACGCCGATGGGAACCCGAAACGAAAGATTCAGCTTATTGCGAAGCTCGCTCGGCGTGTTGATGCCGAACATGCGGCGGCCTTCCGTCGCGCAGTAAAACGCCGTGTCGATGCCTTCCTGCACATCGCCTTTTGTTTCGGTGAGCGGCTTGCCCATTTCGCGCGTCATGATCTCGGCGATTTCGTTTTTTCGGCGGAGCATGATCTCACCAGCCCGGCGCATAATATCTCCACGCTCAGGAGCGGGCACCAGCCGCCAGTCACGGAATGCTTCGAGCGCAGCGTTCGCTGCGCGATTCACATCCTCTTTCGTTGAAAGTGGAAACGTGCCGAGGAGTTCGTTCCAATTTGCGGGATTACGGTTTTCGAATATTTTACCATCCGAAGAATCGCACCACTGACCATCGATAAAGTTTTGAAAACATGGAGTATTCATTTTTAAAATTAAAATGTTTGTGTGGCACCGGGAATATATTCCCGGTGCCATACACAACACTTTCACGTATGAGAAAAATCAATTCCGATACTAACTATTATCGTCGAGGCCTTCCGCATTTGCAGCGCGAAGGCGCGGTATATTTCGTAACGTTTCGTTTGGCCGGTTCCTTGCCGAAAGAAGTGATTCAAAAATTAAAATTGAATCGCAAATTTAGCACTTACGACCGCGCGCTCGATGCATCGTCCAGTGGCCCCACATGGTTGAAAGATGAATCGTTGGCGAAGCTGGTGTATAATCATATCATTGAGGAAGCCCCAAGAAGTTACAGGCTTTATTGTTTCACCGTAATGTCGAATCATGTTCATATTGTGCTCTCGCCGATAAAGCCATTACGGCTCGATCAGGCAATGCGGCGCATTAAACAGCCGACGGCATTCCACTGTAATCAGCATCTCGGTCATAGCGAGGCGTTCTGGCAAGCGGGAAGCTACGATCATATTATTCGTTCCGGTGAATGGGAACGGATTATTGCATATATTCTGCATAATCCCGTGAAGGCCGGTTTGGTAAAAGAATGGCGCGAGTGGGCTTATACTTATCTGGCGCCTGACATTTTAAACTTCGGGTAATGTTTTTAAGGTCTTTCTGGCAGCGGGAGTATACTCCCGCTGCCACACGTTTCTTTCAATATGAAAAAATTTCTTTTTTTATTCGTCCTTCTTCCTTCGCTCGCATGTGCGCAGGGCGGTATTGGCAATAAACCCCGCACGGATATCGTGATGCTTTCGGCTGTAGTGCGCGATTCGCTTTCCGATCTCGCCTTCTCGGAAATCATGGATTTAAAACGCTATGCCGAAACAAACAATGTCGATAGCGCGGCACTGCTCATTGTCTATAAAGATTCCGGCAATACGTGGATCCATGCCGTGAACCTTTCGAATCCGGTGGAGCGGCAATATGTGACCGATGTAATCGCAAAAATAGAGAAGCTTTTTCACGATTATGCCGATACCCGCAAGCAATATTATACCGTCTATAAAACGAAAGAAACTCCATCCGGGCAGCGGCATACGTATGTGATCGTTCACTCGAGCGGTAAAAAACAGCGGACGGTAAACTGGGTATTTTATCCGATCGGCGATAAACTTTTGCTGGGAAGCTTTTAACTCGGAATGCTTCTCGGAGTCCTTCTTTCTCTTATTGCAGCGCTCGCTCAAGTGAGCGGTGGGTTGCTCGTCCAAAGAAAAAAAGCGTGGCCGCAGGCGGTCGAAAGCGCGCTGCTTGCGCTCGGCGCGGGATTCCTACTTGCGCTGGCGTTTTTGGAACTCATCCCGGAAAGTCTCCTGCTGGCCGGACGGAACGAATTTGCGTTACTCGCCATGCTCACCGGCTTCAGCGCGCTCCATTTGTTCGAGCATATTCTTTCCTCGCACATGCACTTTGGCGAGGAGACGCATCAGGAGGCATCGCTTGCTTCACACTCGCTCTTTGGCGCCATCGGTGGGCTTGGCGTTCATGCGTTTTTCGATGGGATGTCCATTTGCGCGGCCATGCAGGTGAAATCCACCATTGGCGTGCTCGTGTTCGTCGCCGTGCTGCTGCATAAAGTTCCGGAAGGCCTTACCGTTGCGAGCGTCATGCGGGCCGGCCAAAAAACACGCCGAGCCGAGCGTATAGCCAATCTCCTGCTTCCGGCCGCGACGCTTGCCGGCGCGTTCTTCGTGCTGCTGTTTGTTTCGATCGACGCGCGGCTCATTGGCTTTCTTTTTGCGTTCAGTGCCGGAAGCGCGGTGTATGTCGGAGCCGCCGATCTCATTCCGGAAATCAACCGCCGGAAGGGACGCAGCGCACCACTCTTGGTGTTTCTTGGGATGCTCCTTTTTTGGATTGGCGCTCATTTTTTAAATACATTGGCAGGTCTATGAGATACTTTAGTCGATATGGGCTTTTCGCATTCATACTATGGGTCGTATGGGTCCCGTCGGACGGATGCCGCCGCAATGAACCGCTTCCTATGGCCTTAGATACCCTCCGGGCGTCGAGCGATACCGTGGGAATGAAATCGCCTCCGAAAGATACCACGCAAGCCAAAACCGATACCACGCAGTCTAATCTTCCGCCGATGGCAAAAGCCATCGAACCCAACCGGCTACAAGCGTTTCTTCCGAAGCTGCCAGGTTGGACGCCGCAGGGCGAGCTGCAAAAAGAAATTCAGGTACGCGACAATTTCAACCGCTCGCGCGTCGCGCAAAATTTTGTCATGGGAACGAAAAAACTGAAAGTCCAGGTCGACGATTTTGCGTACGTCCCCTACCTCTACGATCCGTGGCAAAAATTCAAAGGAACGTATCTCGACGATAACAACGACGAACGCACGGAAACGACTACCATTGCCGGTTGCCGGGCCGTTGAGTCCATGGAGAAAAAAGAGCCACACGGAGAGATCACGCTCTTTCCGGGAAGCCGCTTTGTCGTCTCGATTGTCGAGGACGGCGCGGATAACATCAACGAAGTCCGCCGCATTGCCGAGCAGGTGGACTTGAAGGGATTGGAATCGCTACAGTGATCTTGCTCTCCATTTTGGGCGCGGGACTGTTCCTCGTCTCGACGGTCGTCTGCTCGGTCTTCTCCGTGATCGCCGCGCTCGTCGATCGGAGCGGTAAAACATATCTTTGGCTCGCGCGGCTATGGAGCAAATCGTGTCTCCTCTCGTTCGGTATTCGGGTTCAGCTTCGCGGCGCGGAACATATTCAGCCGGGACAAAACTACGTCTATGCCGCGAATCACTCGAGTTATATGGACATCCCTATCCTGCTCGCCTATATTCCGGACAATCTTCGGCTGACGCTGCGCAGCTCGCTAACGCGCATTCCTATCTGGGGCTGGGCGCTGCTGGTCGGGCCGTTTCTCATTCTCGATCGCTCGAATCCCAAGCATGCTGCGCGTATGATCCGTCGTGCCGTGGAACGAATTTGCGATGGCGCATCCGTTCTCTTTTTTCCCGAAGGGACGCGAACGGCCGACGGCGCCATGCAGCATTTCAAGCGCGGCGCGTTTCATTTAGCAGTGGAATCGAAGGTGCCGGTGTTACCCGTGGCAATCATTGGCTCGTATCACATTTTGCCGCGCAATAAATGGCTTCCGCGATGGGGATGCCGGGCTGAAATCAGAATTGGCGAACCCATTTATCCAAACGAAATTCGGCTCGAATCCACCTCCTCCGAGCGCGCCGAGGAAGTCCGCCTCATGACAGAAGCAGAACGGCGCGTGAGAGCAATGCTCGAATAACTTATCGAATCGCCGTTACCGCAATGGAATCATTCCCATAACTATTCGAGAGAATCAGAATCGTGGCCCGATTAGTGTCCGCAGTCAGAAGTGACCGATGGATGGAAATGGGCACGTCCGATTTATCGCCCGTCATGGATGTTTGGAAGGTAAGCCACGCCGTATCGATGGACGGCGAAATAGTGGCGTTCCACGAGAATGGGCACGTGCAGGAGTGGGTAATCGAGACCGCTGAATCCGAAGTGGACGATGGAAAAACGATGGCGTGCGGCGCGATAATCATTCGCTCCTGAATCGCCGGAGCTACGGAACATCCGGCGAACAGCGTGGATAGCAAAATGGGGAGCAGGTATTTCATCTTATGCGACATCCTCTCCTGTTTCATTTGCGCGCAAGGCGTCGCTGGAAGCCGGCATCTCGAAAAAGGAATCGGTCTCCCGCCGTCTCGGCCGCCGTTTGCGTTTGTTTCGCTTTAAATAATACAGGCCGTGATTCAGCGCCAACGTGAGCGCAAACGGGATTGCAAAAGACGCAATCGTAAGCTGAATCCCACTCGCGTCATCGACGGTAAACTCCTTCAAAAAAATGGCATGCGACAGGAGCGTGAATACCAGTCCACCCGCGAGCGAAAAGGCCCAGAAATAGGGCTTTTGATAGTGCTGATAATAAAACAGGCCACAGATCAGGCCAAAGAAAAGGCCAATGATCGCGGCGCTCACGTCATCGGGTAAGCTGAATTCTTTCCCTCGTAATAGCAGAAAGGCAATCATGATGGGCTGCGTGTGGCGGCAATGTACGGTCTATCAAAGCCTATCCGCGCGAAATCTGTTCCGCCTCAAAAACCTCCTGTTCGCCCACGAGCAATTCGCGGACGGCCTCTTCGCGCGTGGCGGACAGCCGGGGAAGCTTTCGGATGAAGAGAAATGCGGGAATTGCAAAGCACGAAAGCAGGAACGCATTGAGCCGGAAGGCGTCTGCCACGCCGAACTGCGAAGCAACCCAACCCGCAAGCAAGGATCCAAACGGGACCAGACCCGCGAATGCGAACGAGTAGATACTCATCACACGGCCGCGAAGTTCGTCCGGAGCACGACGCTGAAGCGTCGTATTGGCGGTAATAAAAAATGTAATGAGGCCCCACCCAATAAAAACCAAAAGTACAACCGATGCAGCAAGCGTGTTAGCGAACGAAAGCCCCAATAATCCAAGAATAAAAACTCCCAAGCCCACAAAGAGCATTTTACGCGCATCAAGCCGCCCTGCCAGCGCAGCCTGCGAAAGCGCCGCAAGCAGCGCGCCCGCGCCATTGGCCGAAAGCAGCGCGCTATACGTGGAAGGGCCCCCATGAAGCAGATTTCCGGCAACCACCGGAAGATTGACCATGTAGCTCCATCCAAACAGCGTCACCCCGATCACAAGAAACATCAGCGAGCGAAGTTGAGGAACCGAATAAAGATACCTAATTCCTTCCGTCATCGCTCCCGCGCGCGTTCCTTCGCGCAAACGCGCGGAGACTTGCGGGCGGTCGAAACGCATCATCAATAGCCCAATGATGACCGCGATATAAGAAATCCCATTCAGGAAAAAACACATTCCGATCGAAAGCACAAAGATAATATACGCCGCGAATGCCGGGCCGATAAGACGCGCAGAATTGAACACGGCAGAGTTCAGCGCAACCGCATTCGTCACATCCTCTTTGCTTGCCATTTCGACGACGAAGGCTTGCCGCGTCGGCAAATCGAACGCAGTGATAATTCCCAACAACAAATTTGCCGCGCCGATCACAATAACCGTCGCACTGTGCGTCCAGATGGCGATCGCGAGAAGTATCGCCTGCACTCCAGCAGACGCTTGCGTAATGATGAGAATGCGCCGCTTGGGATGCTCATCGGCAACGGTGCCGGCAAAAATAGATAAGAACAGCACCGGGATCGAGCTAAGAAAGCTCATGATGCCAAGCATCATCGAATCGTGCGTCAGCGACCACACAAGCCAACCCAGCGCAGTATTTTGCAACCACGTCCCTATCAGCGAAATAAGCTGACCGATGAAGAAAAGCCGGTAATTCCGGTGGCGCAGAGACCTAAATGTCCCGCGCACAATGTGCTCTGGGACATGCTTTAGCTTGTCCCAGAGCAGGGAAGATTCTACAATGACGTCACTTGGCACTGTTTGTCCATACGTTATTTGCGTCCATCGGTTTCTTCGGCAGCGGCCACAAGGTTCCCGACCGTTCGTGGAGTCGCGATCTGCTTTTTGAAGCGATCGAGGGATGGAGTTCACGGAACCCCCTCCTAGTGATGTAGCGTAAACCCCCAGTCGAGCTGAGGGCATGCTTCAGTTTGCGACCCCTTAGTTTGCGAAAAAAGAAAGGAATTCTCGAAAACGGGCAGTAAAGTTCGTATTTTTGTAGAATGAATACGCTGTTTCAGGATTTCGATTTCTCACTCCTTAAAGAACCTGAGTTCAAAGAGGATTCCGTGCGAGAGGAGTTAGTTCATCCAATCTTAACCGCGCTTGGCTATAAACTTCGTGGGAAAGCTCTTATTCGTCGCAGTGTGAATGTCCAACATCCTTTTGTTCGCGTAGGGACGAGCGAAAGACAGCTAACGAGCATCCCGGACTATCTTCTTACTGTCAACGGTAAAAACGTCTTTGTGCTTGATGCAAAGGCTCCAAATGAAGAGATAAAAACCGGGCCGAATCGGGAACAGGCTTATTTTTATGCTATACATCCTGAGATTCGCGCTCCACTCTATGGGCTTTGTAACGGAAACGAGTTCATTGTTTTTAGGGTGGACAGTAACGCTCCGGTTTTATATTTTCTTCTCTCTGAGATTGCGGAACACGAAAAAGAACTTCGTGCATTACTTTCACCCAGTGCATTCGGAGTAGAACAGCCATCACGGGTTGTATCGAAATCAGAAACCGGTTATTCGACACGGAAACCGCTTGTTGAAATTCTCAACGTTAAAAAGCAGGCGGCTGCACGACATTTTGGAGTTCATGCTTATTTTACTAAACAGGCATGGGAAGTGGTTCAGGCTCACATCATAAACTTCACCAATCCAGGAGATATGGTTCTTGACCCCTTCGGAGGGAGCGGTGTAACAATGATCGAAGCCATCATGCAACATCGGCAAGCTATACAAGTTGACATTAATCCATTAGCAAATTTTATCGTTCGTACATTGATTGAGCCTGTTCAAGGGTCGCGAATAATTTCCGCCTTTGAGAAAGTCCAACAAGAATACGAGAGGTACAAACCTCACACCTCGAAGGACAGAAAACGAATTCTCGCTTCGCATTTTTATCCCAAGAAAGTAAGACTTATGGGAAACGCGGATGTTAAGTACCTACACGAATTGTTCAGCGAAGAACAGCTTGCGAATCTCGCTCTCTTACGTGCGCTCATAGCAAAATTAAAAGAACCTGTACGATCTCAACTACTCCTTGCATTTTCCAGTACGCTTAATAAGTATAATCTTACGTTCCATTATACCAAATCTGAGGGTGGTGGTGATAGTAGCGCATTCCGTTATTATCGTTTTCGTATTGCGCCCGATCCTGGAAAAATGGAATTGATGAAGATATTCGAAGGAAAGCTAAGACGGCTCTTGACGGCAAAAGCAGACATATTTTCGGTTCTTTCTGAAGAAGAGGCACGAACTGCAATAGTCAAAAACGGAAGCGCAACCGATCTTTCTTTCGTTCCAGATGAGAGCGTGGATTATATCTATACCGATCATCCCTATGGGTCAAAGATCCCATACCTGGATCTCTCGCTTTTTTGGAATGCGTGGCTCGGTTTTAAGGTAACGGAGCAAACCTACAAAATGGAAGCGATTGAGGGTGGGGAGCACGAATTGACACGGGAATCTTATTCCGATCTACTCTATCAATCGTTGGAGCAAATGTTTCGAAAACTCAAATATGATAGGTGGATGAGCTTTGTATTTGCACACAAAGATCAAGCATATTTCTATATTATCGTCCAAGCCGCAGAGCGGGTTGGCTTCGAATATGTAGCCGCTGTTCCCCAAAAAAGCGGACAATCTTCGTTCAAGAAGAGGCAGAAGCCGTTTACCGTTCTTCACGGTCAACTCATTCTACATTTTCGCAAGGTAAAAAATCCAAGAACAATAATGAAGGTTGCTCTTGGTGAAAAAATTGCCGAGATTATCCAGCAAACCATCGAGGGAATTATTGCTAGAGATCATGGTGCAACGCTGGAGCAAATTAATGATGAGCTTACGATTAAGGGACTTGAATTTAGCTTTCTTGATCTTCTTAAAAAAGAAGTGCCCGATCTCACGGCACACTTACTCAGCAATTTTCAATTTGACAATACGACAAATAAATTTTACCTGAAACCAAATACAAAATTCGCTTTTAATATTGACCTAAATCTTAAAGTTGGTTACTATTTACTTTCCTTTTTACGACGCAAAAGATTAGAGGGGGAAGACCCATCATTCGATGACGTAGTGCTTCATATTATGCCACTTTTGAAGAATGGAAAAACACCCGAAAAACAAACCATTCTTAACGTGCTCGAAAAGTTAGCACATCGCGTAGGACATGATAACTGGCAACTGGATGATTCTCAAGGTGTTGATCTTTTTACGGGTCAAAAATAGTATTCAATTCGGAAATGGTGTGGGGGAAGTGAGCATTGTCAATCTGCTTGGCGCGGAGGTTGCGCGGCTTTACGAGGGAGAGTTAGATGCTGGCGAGCATTCCTTCACCTGGGATGCCAGCGGCGCGGCGGCAGGGATGTATGAGTGTTTGGTTCGCGTGAATGGGAATGTTCAGCGGGTTCCGTTGGCTCATTTGAGATAAATTGTCTGAACCGATTTTGTCCGTCGTGTATCACCTGACCTTCAGGTCAGGTGTGATGATCCGCCGAACCTGAAGGTTCGCCGTTACCCGCCGTTCGAAAAATAAAAAATAATTTCGGATTTGCTTGCTTTTGGGTTTTGGATGTTGTATATTTGGTGGTATGGTTATGGGCACCCATTTCTCCAAGAAAAAAGATGCATAAGTTCATGAAAAGTTTGATGAGTATTAACCGAGCACACACAATAGGCACCTATTTCTCTATGAAATTAATGAAAAGTCAAATGAAAATTAACCGTGAAAACACATTTTGAGCACCTTTTCTTAATGACAACCATCAAAAATGACTCATTTAGGGTCATTTCCAAATATTCTTGGGTAGGCGGTACAATATTTCGTATTTTTGTATAAACTAATAGGAGATAATCATGCATAAAACTTTTTCTATGCTCTTCGGAGCCGCACTTCTTTCGACGGTACTTCTTTCCTGCGCCAAACATGAGGAGCAAACCGCGGTCGATACGACGCGCAGTGTTTCCGTCGTCCCCGCGCCCCAGCGGGCGTATCCGGATGCTTCGCTCAGCATCGTCTCTCCGAGCGAGGGTGAGCAGCTGAAGAATCCCGTCGATTCCGTCCGCATCGTCATGCAGGTATCGGGCACCGATCTGGGCGTCCATACTGATGGCGATAGCACGCTCGGGATTGCGTATTCGAAGCAGGGCCAGCATATCCATGTCATCGTGGACGATAAGCCTTATATGGCCAATTACAAGAACGGCGAGCCGTTCAACGTGGGCGTTCTTGCGCCGGGGATGCACACGATCCGCGCATTTCCATCTTTTTCCTGGCACGAGAGTATGAAATCGCCTCATGCGTTTGCGACGCGAACGTTTTACGTTGGCGCGGCACCAAGCAGCTCCGCGCCAGCAAATAATCTGAACGGCCCGCTACTTACGTACTCGCGGCCAAAGGGAACCTACGCAGTGGGAGAGGATTCGACGGTACTGCTCGATTTTTACGTATCGAACGCCACGCTCGCGCCCAATGCCTACAAAGTCAAGCTTTGGGTCGATACCACGGCCATGCCGGACATCGTGAAATGGCAGCCGTATTATATCAACGGGCTTTCGAAAGGCAAGCATACCATCAAATTGCAACTCCTCGCGCCCGATGGGAGCGTGGTGCCGGGCTCGTACAACACTCCGAGTGGGGAAATTACGATTCAATAATCGAACTGGAACGGAACATCGTTTTTTTGCTTATAGTATTTTCTAACGTTTGATTTTTCTCGTTTAATCCATAGCATTGCATGAACAAAAAATTCAACCATACCATAACGCTCGCGGCGGCTATCGTACTCGCTGCCGGGGTAACTTTCATCACTAACGCTGCAACCATCATGGGTACAGGCCCGACGTACAAACCGCCGATCACCGGCACGAAGCTCGATCAATACACCTCGCACCCGAAGCGCCGGCTGGTGATCGTCACGAAGCAGGGGACGATCAAGCTCCAGCTTTTCGAGAAGGTCGCGCCGAATCATGTCGCGAACATCATCAATCTTGCCAACACCCATTTTTACGATTCGACGTATTTTCATCGCGTCATTCCCGGATTTATGATCCAGGGCGGCGATCCGAATACGAAGGATAACGATTATTCGAACGACGGAACGGGCAACAACGGCACGAACCGGCTCATGGCCGAATTCAACGAGATTCATCATTCGCGCGGCATCCTTTCGATGGCGCGAACCAACGACCCGAATTCGGCGTCCTGCCAGTTCTTCATCTGCGTTGCCGACGCCGGGTTCTTGGATAAGCAATACACCGTCTTCGGTCAGGTGACCGACGGCATGGATGTCGTGGATAAAATTGTGAACCTTCCGGATGTCACCGGCAAGCCGCAAGGGACGAACCCCGGCAGGGCAGCTGAAGTGTATAAGATGTACGTCGAAAACGACTAATCGCTCGCGATTTTGTTTTACAAAAGGCCGCGAACATTCGCGGCCTTTTTTATTTGGAAGATTATTTTTATCGTCATTGCGAGAAGAGCTTGAGAGGCGATAGCCTCTCAAGCTCGACGAAGCAATCTAATGAGTTACAGCGCAATCTCAAGGGATTGCTTCGTCGCATTCCGCTCCCTCCGGTCGCGGAATGCTCCTCGCAATGACGTAATGAGGATGAGCCTTTGGCATTATCTCCTCCCTCAAGGCGTTTTCCTATCTCATAAATCTTAGAAATCTCTTAAAATCAGGGTTCAGACAAATGCTCACGGAATTCAGCCACGTATTCGCATTCGTTATCCTCGCAATTATCTTTGTTGCGGGCGGACTCATCACGAGCAAATTGTTGCGTCCGAAAAATCCGAATACATTCAAGCTCGCGTCCTACGAATGCGGCGAGGACACGATTGGCGGCGCGTGGGTGAAGTTCAATATTCGCTATTACGTCGTCGCGCTGATTTTTATTTTGTTCGATGTCGAAATTTTATTTCTATTTCCGTGGGCGCTTGTATTCAAAGCAATGGGCTGGTTTGCGATCGCGGAGATGTTCACGTTTCTTGGCATTCTTCTTGTCGGCTACATTTATGTTTGGGCCAAAGGCGATCTCGAATGGGCGCGGCCCAAGCCATTCGTCGCGCGGCTGAAAGATGTCGTTCAAATTACGAATTACGAATTACGAATTACGAATTCACGTGCGGAGGATGTGGCATAGCATGGATAGCATGGAGCTGCCAGTCATTCCCAACGATAAAACCGGCGAGGGCGCGGTCATCGTCACGAATCTTGAGACCGTCTTTAATTGGGCGCGCCTATCGAGCCTATGGCAAATGAGCTTCGGTCTTGCGTGCTGCGCGATCGAAATGATGTCCACCGCCGCATCGCATTATGACATGATGCGTTTCGGCGTTATACCTCGTCCAAGTCCGCGCCAATCCGACGTGATAATTATATCTGGGACGGTCACGCTCAAAATGGCCACCCGCATCAAGATGCTTTACGAGCAAATGGCCGATCCGAAATACGTCATTTCGATGGGGAACTGTTCCAATTGCGGCGGCCCCTATTGGGAATATGGTTACCATGTGCTGAAAGGCGTCGATCGAATCATTCCGGTGGATGTTTATATCCCCGGCTGCCCGCCGCGCCCGGAAGCGCTGCTCGAAGGACTGATGAAATTGCAGGAAATAGTAAGGGGACAGAACCTGGATTACGCGGATTAATGCGGATTTTCTGGATTGATTTTAGGATTTCATGATTCAATCGGATATTATTGAAAAACTGCGCGACGTTTTTGGCGATGCCATCGGTTCATGGAACGAATCCAATTCCGAAAACGCCTATCAACGCCGCATGGGATCGTTTCTCGAAGTTGCGAATCCCTCCACCGTCCGCGATCTCGCATTTTTTCTTCGCGATGAGCCGTCGCTTGCATTCGATAGCCTGTTGCTTATTTCTTCGCTCGATAATGGCGATGGATCGCTTTCGGTTGTGTATCATCTCGAATCAACGCGGCACGAGCATCAATTGACACTCAAAGCAACGCTGCCGGCTGAGGCCGCTTCTGTCCCTTCCGTCACTGACGTATGGCTGCATGCCAATTGGCAGGAGCGCGAAGCGTGGGACATGATGGGCATTCGTTTCGATGGTCATCCGGACCATCGCCGCATTTTGCTCGATGACGATTATCCCGGACATCCGCTTCGAAAAGATTTTAAGGAACCCGATTTTTATCATGGGATGAAGGTGCCATATTAACATGCCCGAAATCCTCGAACGTCACACCATCGCACACAGCACGCTTCATGCAAGCGCGCCCATTCACGCGCCCGAACAGGTCGAGCGCGGGCGGCTGCACACCGAAGAGATGGTGCTGAATATCGGCCCGCAACATCCATCCACGCACGGCGTATTGCGCTTGGAAGTCGTGCTCGATGGGGAACTTGTTGTCGATGTTATTCCCCACATCGGTTATCTCCATCGCTGTTTCGAAAAACACGCGGAGAAGCTGACGTATCCGCAAATCATTCCCTACGTTGACCGGATGGATTACATTGCCGCCATGTCCGGCGAGCATGGGTATGTGACCGCCGTCGAGCGCATGATGAATATCCAAGTTCCAGAAAAAGTGGAGTATATTCGGGTGCTGTTTGCGGAGCTTCAGCGTATTGCCTCTCACTTGATCGCCATTGGAACGTTCGGGATGGATTCCGGCGCGTTCACGCCGTTTCTCTACTGCTTCCGCGACCGCGAGACCATCCTTGAAATGTTCGAGAAAACCTGCGGAGCGCGGTTTCTCTATAACTATATGTGGGTCGGAGGGCTTTCGCACGATCTTCACGCCGATGTGCTCCCCATGTGCCGAGAGTTCCTAAAAACTTCCCGCGCCACGCATAAAGAAATCAACGATCTTCTGACATTCAATCATATTTTTCGTCAGCGAACGGCGGGCATTGGCGTGTTGGATGCCGAAGTTGCGATTAGCGGCGGCGCATCGGGGCCGATGCTGCGGGCATGCGGCGTGAAATGGGACGTCCGCAAAAACGATCCCTATTCCATCTACAACCGCTTCGATTTTGAAATCGCGGTTGGCTCGGATACACTCGCCACGCTTGGCGATTCCTTCAACCGCAACTGGGTACGCATGGTCGAATGGGAACAATCGCTGAATATCATCGAACAGATTTTAGAACAATATCCATCGAATGATCTGACGGATGTTCAATCCGCAATTCCCAAGCGGCTTAAACCACCGGAAGGTGAAATCTTTTCTCGCACCGAAACGCCGCGCGGGGAACTTGGATATTACATCGTTTCGAAGGGCGATGTGAAGCCGTGGCGCGTGAAAGTTCGCTCGCCGGCGTTTTCGAATCTGAGTTTGCTTCCCATTATTTCGCGCGGCTATCTCATCGCCGATCTCATTGTGATCTTGGGATCGATCGATATTGTGCTAGGGGAAGTGGATAGATAATGCCCACGGACGAAATCGACGACGAAGCCCTCGAAGCCGCGCGAAAGGAATTGCGGGGCGAGATAAACGCTCCGATGGAATTCACCTTTGCTTGCTCCTTTGACGAGCTTCCAAAAAATTGCGAGCGTGGGAAGGTTGTTGTGATCGATGATCGGGAAATCGCGCTCTTCAATATCGAGGGAACGATTTATGCGATCTCGAATATTTGCCCGCACGAGATGTCACCCATTCTTGCGGCCGGCGCGCTCGATTGCGGGGCCCGGACTATCGCGTGCCCGCTGCATAACTGGCTCTTCGATATTCCGACCGGCCAGCTTATCACGGACCATCTTATCGGCGCAAGCGGAAGCATTCCCGTCTATGACGTGAAGCTGGCGGAGGGCGAGGTGTGGGTGCGGGAGAAATCGGCATAAGAAAAAATGGCGATCCTGAGCCAATTTGGCCGCCCCGCAAGATTTTTTAAGATTTTTTTGTAACCGGAGCGAGGTTGTGCGTTCTTGTTTTATGCAATCCATTAATTAGGTGTAACAAAATCACTTTTCGAGGGTTACTGATGGTATGAAAAAGATTACAGTCTTCTTTTGTGTGCTAATGGGATACTCTTCCATGAACGCTCAAACCATCACGCTCGGGCCGATCACACCGCTCTCGTACTGCGCGGGCGATACGATGACGGTAGCTTATCAGGCGAGTGGTACGTTCGCGGCGGATAATATTTTTATTGTTCAGTTGTCCGATGCGAACGGCTCATTTGCGGGGTTCACTAATGGCGGTTCGAGCGCAGCTACCAATGGATCGATTCCTGTTTCCTTAGCGACCGTCGGCCAAGGATTTCGCGTTCGAGTGGAATCAACCGATCCTTACATTTTGTCCGCTGAAAACGGCTCCAATGTTCAAGTTTTTGCCCTTCCAGCACCTCAACCCTATGCGTCTATAAATGGTAAAGAGATCGACACTCTGACAGCGCTCGCCGAGGGACTCCCAGTTCTTGGAATGACGGGTGCTCTGTTCCAGTTCTACGACCAAACTTCAGAACAGGCAGGGTCATCATGGCTTTGGCAATTAGATTCAACCGCTATACCTTCATCGAGCACCGATTCCTCTCTAACAATCGAATATTTCACAGATGGATATAAAAAGGGATTTCTTACCGTCACGAACCCTAATGGATGCAGCAGTACGGTTTCTTTCACCTACAATGTTCTTGGCTGTACTCCGACAATTTCGCGAGGAGCACTTATTGTGACCGCGACGACTTGGACCGGCGGCACTTCCGATGACGTCTGGGTAAAGGCTGGAGGAATCTTTGGTCAACCTATTGAATTCGTTCCGGATCGACGAATATTCGTCGAACCAGGAGGCTCGGTTGTTGCAAGTGGAGATGGTATTTTTTATATGCAATCAGGCTCCTCTTTCAAGACACAAGATTGGAATAGCTCCAACGCGATTGTGATTGACAAAGGAACTAGCAATGTCATCGGTCAGCCCTCTGGTACGATCGATACTTTCTTTTGCGATAATTTAACTTTCGATTACTCGCAAGTGCAAGCTGGCGTTGCCGACAATCCCACGCCATCGAGTTTAACAATACTTCAATCCGTCGATCATCTCTTCGCGAATGATGAGGGATTGCCAATTGAAATCCGCATCTCGAATATACTCGGCGCCGAAGTGCTTTCGCAGCGCGGCTCCGGCGCGTTGGATGCCGATCTATCGCCACTTCCAGCAGGCGTTTATTTCGCGGTGGTTCAGGCGGGCAGCGAGCGGGAGGTTCGGAAGATAGCGGTGGTGCATTAAGGCAATGCCATGACTTGCATCACGGAATTGTAATCGCCTCCTGGAACGTCGCATCGCCGGAAGTAATGGAAGCTCGATATGTGCCCGGCAACAGCCCGCTCACATTTAAGACGAGATTTCCATTCGTGGCTCGAACTTGCATGGTTCTCACGGCTTTGCCATCTTCATCGAGTATCTTAACGCTGGCAAGCTCGTTTTGTAGCTCTGGCAATGCAATAGTCACAACACCATTGGTGGCAGGGTTGGGGAATACGCCGCTCGCCGGTGTTGCATCCTGACCAACCGCTGCCGGCGCAGTAACGTAAAAGATGCTGCCGGCGCTACCAAGTTGGCCAAGCGTCGAGTATGCCGTAACATCGAGATAATACTGTCCGACCGGAAGACTGTCGAAGTATAGACTTGTGTCACGAGTATCGTATTCAGTTGTTAGCCCCTGAATACTGACATGGTACCAAACGAACGGTGCGCTGTTCAACTGAGCCGGTTTCGTCCATGCGAGCCGGATGGGTGTGTCGGCAGGGAAGGAATTTTGATTGAGCGTAGTGATGACGCCGGATGTTTGCGGCGACTGAAGGCCGGAAATGCCGGAGAATAAGATTCCATTTGCATCGCCGTCCTGCCAGACGGCGCAGAGAGTTCCAGCCGGACTAAATGCGAGAGCGGGCAAACTCTGATCGTCGCTCGAAGCGCCGGGAAACGAAATATTTCTCGACCAGGTATTCCCAGCATCCGAAGAATAGGAGAAACGATTAGGCCCGGAGGTGTTGCCCATGATATAGGCAAACGCAACGAGGCCGTTTGTGCTCACGGCGAGGTCGGGCCAGTTGGCGCCTTGGCCTCGGCCATTAACAGTGTAATTAGGGAAGATCGCAGTATCGCCTTTTCGCAGCAAGGAAAAATAGGAATTTAATTTCCCCGAATCGTCCCGTGCATCGCTCCATGCTACGTGCAGATTCTCGCTACTGTCGAGCGAGATGTGCGGGCCTTTGGTTGGACAACCGGTTAGCGTCCAGCCACCGAGTTGGCAGCGAATCGAACTATCGAACGTCACGCCGCCATCCATCGAGCGGCAGATAAAAATGTCGCGTTTGTCGCCATCGGCCTCGGTCATATTCGTTCGAAAGGCGATATAGACGTGGCCCTCAGGGCTAACGGCAATATCCTGTCGGCAGCATTCGCAGGTGCCGCTGTTCTCGACCGGGAGTTTGTCGGCGATGACCGGCAGCGACCACTTAGTGCCGCCATCGGTCGAGCGTTCCAATTGCATTTTGTAGTGATCGGTAAGCCCTCGCTCTAAATAACGATTGTCGAGATAAGAGACATAGAGATTGTCCGAAGAATCGCAAGCAATCGCGGGAAAATCCTGCGCATAGAGTTCGGAGTCATCCGCGTCCATGATGGAAAAAGGCTTCGTCCACGTTGAGCCATTATCCGTCGAGTGGACATACCAAATATCGGTCTGCTCCTGACCGGTCTTCGGACTTGGTATTCTGGCTTCCATCCAAGCTAAATGAATGATGCCCTTCGTGTCGATCGCAAAGTTGGGAGCGCGTTGTAGCAGCGAGGTCGATCCATTCGTAGTGACTTCCCGGCTTACTCGAACGGGAAGGGCAAACGTCTTGCCGCCGTCGGTCGAGTGGCTGAAGTAGATGTCGGCATTATTTTCGAACCAGCTCACGAAGATCGTGCCGTCGCGGCCAACGTGCATCGCCGGTGAGTGCGCGCCGGCATCCTTGCTAACCGGCACTGGCGTGGAGAATACCTGTCCAAATGCAAGGACCGGAGAACATATCAAAAAGAAAAATATAAATGCTGCTCTAAAATTCATGGTTTGTGGTGTCAATTCTCTGGAAATTTCGTTACCACGCCTAACACCATGACCCGCAAAGAAGTCACACATTTAATCAAGCAAAAGGCCATCGAAATTGGCTTTTCGAAGGCCGGCGTCACGACGGCCGAGCCATTCGATGAAGCGGCGGATAGATTCGAGGCGTGGGTGGCGCGCGGCGCGCATGGCGTGATGCAATGGATGGAACGGGATCACGAAAAGCGGCGTGATGTCCGGAATATCCTTCCCGGAGCGAAGAGCATTCTCTCACTTGCGCTCAATTATTACCAGGATTATCAGGATGAGGGGGATGATCACTTAAAAATTTCCCGCTATGCGTGGGGAACGGATTATCACGAGATTATCCCTCCCATGCTGCGAGAATTGCTTGCGGAAATCCAGAAGCTTGTACCCGAAGCGGAGGGACGTTACTATACCGACACCGGCCCGCTGCTTGAAAAAACAATCGCGGAACGCGCGGGTGTTGGCTGGCAGGGTAAGCATACAAATCTCATTACGCGAGAGCTTGGCTCGTGGGTGTTTCTCGCGGAGATCATTCTCACCATCGAGCTTGAACCCGATCCGCCCGCCGAGGACTTGTGCGGCACCTGCACGCGTTGCCTCGATGCTTGTCCGACCGATGCTCTTACTCCTTACGAAATCGACGCGACACGTTGTATTTCCTATCTCACCATCGAGCTAAAGCCCGAACATAAAATTCCCGAATCGCTTGCTCCAAAAATGGACGGCTGGATTTATGGCTGCGATATTTGCCAGGATGTCTGTCCGTGGAACCGATTTTCGGAACCATCCGGCATTGCGGAATTTGCGCCGCGCGAGGAGAATCTTCATCTCACCCATGAAGAAATCGAACGCATGGATCAGGAAGAATTTTCGAGACGCTTTCGGAAATCGCCGGTGAAGCGGACGAAACTCGCGGGATTAAAACGCAACTCGGATTTATAGGATTTCGGAGGGATTAACAGGATTTGGGGAAGGGGATACACTTCAAGGAACCTCTGATTAAGTATGCTTGTCATTCTGAGCGTAGCAAATCGGAGCGAAGCGGAGATTTGCGAAGTCGAAGAATCTCTTGCCACTACAAGAGATCCTTCGACTTCGTTCATCCCTCCTTCGTCGGGACGAACTCCGCTCAGGATGACATCTTGGACTTAATCAGAGTTTCCTCAAATCATTTTTCATAGAATATCAGTTTGACAGTTACTCCGATTTGAAAGAATTTCAGTTCCCTTCCCCAAATCCTGTTCATCCCTCCAAAATCCCATCCATCCGAGTTCCGACCGAATTATCTTTTGAAGCGCCGCGTTCCCGATGCTCTTCTCGCCCATTCGCGTTTCGTAATGTTCGTACCCAAACTTTTTACCACCCTTAAAGGCTACAACCGTCAGGCTTTTTTTAAGGATGTCACCGCCGGACTCATCGTCGGCGTGGTGGCGCTGCCGCTGGCGATTGCCTTTGCGATTGCGAGCGGTGTCTCGCCCGAGCGCGGAATCATCACCGCGATCGTCGGGGGTTTTCTCATCTCCGCGCTCGGCGGGAGCCGCGTGCAAATCGGCGGACCGACGGGCGCGTTCGTCGTCGTCATATACGGCGTCGTAGAGAAATTTGGTATAGACGGACTGATCGTTACGACGATGCTCGCCGGCGTGGTGCTTGTGCTGATGGGAATTGCGAAATTCGGCGCGGTCATTAAATTCATTCCCGCGCCGGTCATTACCGGATTTACGAGCGGCATTGCCGTCATTATTTTTTCTTCGGAAGTTAAGGACTTTCTCGGTTTACGGATGGGCGCAGTGCCGTCGGAGTTCTTTGCAAAGTGGGCAGCCTTTGGCGAAAATATTCTACAAATCAATCCCTGGGCCATCGGGATTGCGGTCTTCTCACTTTTGATATTAATTTATTGGCCGCGCGTTTCGCAAAAGGTTCCATCGCCGTTTGTGGCACTCATGCTCATGACGGCAATCGTTTACTTTTTCCATCTTCCCGTCGATACGATTGGTAGCCGATTTGGCGTAATCTCCGGCGCGATTCCCGCGCCGCAATTTCCCCATATCAGTTTGCCGATGATACGGATGCTCATGCCATCGGTCTTTACAGTTGCGGTGTTGGGCGCGGTGGAGTCGCTGCTTTCGGCGGTGGTCTCGGACGGCATGATTGGCGGCAAACACCGCTCGAATATGGAACTTGTCGCGCAAGGGATTGCGAACATTGCAAGCCCGCTCTTCGGTGGCATTCCC
Source organism: Ignavibacteriota bacterium (assembly GCA_003151825.1). Classification (GTDB taxonomy): domain Bacteria; phylum Bacteroidota; class Ignavibacteria; order Palsa-1295; family Palsa-1295; genus PALSA-1295. The sequence goes on along the minus strand of PLYO01000013.1, from coordinate 33,673 downwards.
GCGACGGGCGCCATTGCGCGCACGGCAACCAATATCAAAAGCGGAGGCCGTACGCCCATTGCCGGCATCACGCACGCCGTGACCCTGTTGCTCATTCTGCTCGCCTTCGGGCATTTGGCTTCGATGATTCCGCTCGCAACGCTGGCGGCGATCCTCGTCGTAGTCGCGTACAACATGAGCGAATGGCGGACGTTTCGTTCCCTGCTCAAGACGACGAAGAGCGATGTTGTCGTACTGCTCGCAACCTTTATTCTCACCGTCGTCATCGATCTCACGGTTGCGATTGAGGTCGGTATGGTGCTCGCTGCGTTCCTTTTCATGCGCCGAATGGCATTGGTTACGAACGTGAGTGTAATGATGCGCGAAATGGATGATGCAGATATTCCCGCCGAACTGAGCAAACTCGATATTCCCGAAGGCGTACAGATTTACGAGATCAACGGTCCATTCTTCTTCGGTGCGGCGGAAACATTCACCCAGACGATGGCCTCGGTCGGTACATTCCCGCGCGTGCTCATCGTCAGAATGCGAAATGTTCCCGCCATCGACGCGACGGGAATGAAAGTGCTGAGCGATATTCGAAAGCGCATCCTTCATGCCAAAGGCCGCTTTATTATTTCCGAAATTCATTCCCAGCCTTATATTGCGTTGGGTGGCAGCGGCTTCTTAAAAGAGCTTGGCGAAGAAAATCTTGCGCCGACGATCGAGGAAGCGTTGGCGAGGGTTTGAACTTTCTTTTCTTTTCTTTCCGTATGAGTTCTTTCCAAGAAGCGTGGCGCTTCATAACTTACGTCGTATTTTTGTAGCATGGCTCTCGAACAACTCTCAACAAAATCCAACCACCCCGCATCGCCGACGATGCCCCCCTCCTATTCCGCTTCGCTGCATAGGAGGGGGAGTTCGGACGATCTCGATCAACTATGCGTCAACACGATTCGCTTTTTGGCGGTCGATGCGGTCGAGCGAGCGAAGAGCGGTCATCCCGGCGCGCCGATGGGACTCGCGCCTGTGGCCTACGTGCTTTGGACGCGCCATCTCCGCTTCGATCCAAGCGATCCACACTGGTTCAACCGCGACCGTTTCATGCTCTCGAACGGCCATGCCTCGATGCTGCATTATGCGCTGCTGCATCTCACGGGCTATGATCTCACGCTCGACGACCTCAAGCAATTCCGTCAGTTCGGTTCGAAAACACCCGGACACCCAGAGCGTGGCCACACACCCGGCATCGAAGTAACGACCGGCCCACTTGGGCAAGGATTTGCGAATGCCGTGGGCATGGCAATCGCAGAGCAATTTCTTGCGAGCACCTTTAACCACCCCCTCGCATCGCCGACGATGCCCCCCTCCTTGGAAAGGAGGGGGAGTTCTGAAGTTATCGATCATCATACTTATGTCATCCTAGGCGATGGGTGCATGGAGGAAGGCATCACGAGCGAGGCCGCTTCGCTCGCTGGACATCTCGAACTTGGGAAGCTTATCGCATTTTACGACGACAACGGAATTTCCATCGACGGATCTACCAGCATCACGTTCACCGAAGATGTAAGCAAACGATTCGAGGCGTATCACTGGCATGTGATCGACGTTGCCGATCCGAACGATCTCGACGCGGTCGATCACGCGATTCGCGTGGCGAAATCGGTGTTGGATAAACCATCGCTTATCGTTTGCCACACGCACATCGGTTATGGCAGTCCGAACAAACAGGACAGCGCCAAAGCGCATGGGAACCCGCTGGGAAAAGACGAAGTCATTCTCACGAAACAGCATTTGGACTGGCCGCTCGAACCGGATTTTTATATTCCGGAAGCTGTGCTAACTATTTTTCGGGAAGCCGGTGAGCGCGGAACGAAATTACACACCGAATGGAACGAACAATTTGCAGCGTATCAAAAAGATTATCCGAAAGATGCAAATGCTTTTGGCCTCGCGATGAATCATACGCTGCCCGATGGCTGGGATGACGATCTGCCAATCTATAAACCCTCCGATGGACCGGTTGCCACGCGCACCACCGGTGGCAAGGCGATGAACATCATTGCAGAAAAAGTTCCGACGCTCACGAGTGGCTCCGCCGATCTGAACGAATCGACGTTCACAAAATTAGAAGCCTGGGACGATTTCGAGCCGAGTTCACTCAAACATGGTTCCTATGGCGGGCGAACAATCAATTTTGGCATCCGGGAACATGCGATGGGCGCGATCGTGAACGGCATGGCCGCGCATGGTGGCATCTGGCCTTCAGGCTCGACCTTCTTTTGCTTTAGCGATTACATGCGGCCTGCCGTGCGGCTCAGTGCGCTGATGAATATTCCCTCGATCTTCGTTTGGACGCACGATAGCGTCGCGCTTGGTGAAGACGGCCCGACGCACGAGCCGATCGAACATCTTGCTTCGCTTCGCGCGATGCCGAATTTTACCATTGTTCGTCCCGCCGACGCGAATGAAACCGTCGAAGCATGGCGATGCACGATGAACATGAAAGGCCCCATCGGGATCGTGCTTACGCGGCAAAAACTGCCGGTCATCGACCAGGAAAAATATGCCTCGGCACGCGGCCTCGCAAAGGGTGCATACATTCTATCGGACGCGATGAGCGCGCCGGAAATCATTCTCATCGCGACCGGCTCGGAAGTATCGCTTGCGCTCGCGGCGCAAATCGAGCTGGAGCAAAAAGGAATGATGACGCGTGTCGTCTCCATGCCGTGCTGGGAATTTTTCGAGGCCCAGCCGGAACATTACCGCAACCTCGTGCTGCCGCCCGAAGTTACCTGCCGGCTTTCCATTGAATTGGGAACCTCGTTTGGATGGGAGCGATGGGTTGGACCGCACGGCGCGTCGCTTTCCGTCGATCATTTCGGTACTTCCGCGCCCGGGGAGAAGATTTTAGAAGCATACGGCTTTACCGCGCCGATGATTACTCATTTTGCCGAGCGACTGCTGCGCCACCCCGAAGCCGCGCGTGAAGAATTACAAAACCTTCAGCGACGATTCGCTGGGCATTCGGTAACGATCTGAAATAATGTTACGCGAGACCGTCCTCAACCGCACAATCGAACTCGTCGCCGAGCAATATATCTTCGAAGACAAGGCTCGGGAACTCGTTGCGCGCATGCATGCGAATACGCCCGAATACGCGGCGGTCAAGACCGACCATCAATTCGCGGCGTTAATGACGCGCGATATGTTCGCGGTGACGAAGGACGTTCACCTCACGCTTTCGGTCCGTATCAAAGGCGATTATGAGCGCGAACTTCCACCAGTTGCCATGTCGAGTTTTCTCGATCGCGGGATTGCGGTGATTAAGCTTACGCGGTTCCCATCGATCCACGCCGCCAACGGCGAGGCTGCAGTCCGGGATATCGACAAAGCATTCCTGATGGCCGAGCGTGCCCGCGCGATTATCATGGACGTTCGCAAAAATCCCGGCGGCGATGGCACGACCGTCGCGATGGCGACGAGTTACCTGCTTCCTCCGGAACCGTTCCTGCTCGCCGTTTATCGGTACCGTGTTGGCATGGCGCCACGGCAAAGCTGGACGTGGGAAAAACTGCCGCACGAAGTAAATGGCGCCTATCGCCCGCTTGCCGACAAGCCGGTTTGTGTCTTGGTCAGCAAAGATACGTTTTCCGCCGCCGAGGAATTCGCTTATACGCTCCAGCAGATGAAGCGCGCGACCATCATCGGCGAAAAAACGCGCGGTGGCGCGCATCCTTCGAAGCGGCATATTCTTGACGGAACCTATGTCCTCTCGCTGCCCTTTGCGGAAACGATCAGCCCGATCACGAAGAGCAATTGGGAGGGGGTAGGAATCATTCCTGACATCGCCTGCCTCCGCAAGGACGCTGTGAAGACTGCCATCGCCCTCCTTTCGCCCGGCATCACGCCCAGCAAAGGAACCACGCTGCTGCCCGGGCGCGGGATGAAAAAGGGAAAAAGGAAATGACGAATGGTGAATGAAGAAATCTCAACTTAAAAACACCTGTTTCTGACCGAATTTCGCGGGATTTAAGGGGAATTTGAGAGTGAAACCATTTGCCCGCAATTCTTATTTCATACATGCCCCAGATAGTTTAGCCGGAGTTTTGCCGGGGCTTTTGCTTCATCCTTGTGATACGAACGCGCATCGTTGCGATTCTTTTCGCCGCTCTTTGGATCGCGGCCGTACCCGCGCGCGCGCAATTTATGGATTTGCGCACGCCGTTCGAACGGTTTGACGATTACACGCTGAGGATCGGCTGGGGCGTTTCGTCGCCGCCGAATTCGCAGTGGGACGATTTCACGCACTCGACTGCGCCCGTCGTTGCGAAGCAAATTAATTTCAACCAGTACATTGCGTTCGAGTATGGACAGTTTGAATTTGGGCTGATGTCCTACGTATTCCCCTCGGATATTTTGCCGTTTATTACGTGGAACCCGCAATTTCAGATCGACCGCTTTGTCGTAGGCGGCGATTCGTCGCGGATTAGTTTGAGCATTCGCGGCGAGAACCTTTTTGCCAAGAACGACGCGAATGAATATCTGGGCGATGGCCAGGCCGATAAAAGTATTTATCCGGATCGCAATTCGCTTTCGTTCCTGATGACCTATTGGCTCGGTCATCCTCCGGACTCGAGCGATTATGGAACCCTTTTGCGCGAAGCAACGGCCGAGGATATGACCGAAGACGTGACGATGGGTCCGGTGCTCCCCGGTTCCGGCGGCGAGATTCGCTATTCGACGCGAAATGGCTTTAGCGTGGGCGCGGGACTTGGGAACGGAAAATATTCCGGTTCCGGGCCGATTTCGCGGTATCTCGATTTTTTCAATTCGTACAATGTCAATACGGATAAAGGCATTCCGGGCTTCAATCCGCTGGCGCTCGTGCGGTACCGTATGCGTAACCTCATCGCGCAACTCGATATAGCCGGCGATGATGTGAACTTCGGCATCGTGCTTCGAAATTTAAAGCATTTGGATATCGAGACGGGCCTGCTCAGGCTCGAACACGCCTTTCCGCGATCTTCGCGCGGCCCGCACCGTCCCGAGGCGTATCTCTCGATGAGTTACGAGCTGGGCTTTATCGGCAAGGGAACCGGATTTTACGAATATGGCGACGCCGTGCTCGATCAGCTTGCGGATTCCGATGGCGATGGATTGACGGACATCGAAGAGATCATGATCTATCATACCGATCCGAATAATCCCGATACGGATGGCGATGGTCTTTCGGATGGCGATGAAGTCCGGATTTATGGCACAGATCCGCTTAACCCGGATACGGATGGCGATGGCCTTTCGGATGGCGATGAAGTGCATAAGTATCACACAAACCCTCGGCTTGCCGATACGGATGGCGATGGGATTTCCGATGGCGACGAGGTGCTGAAATATCATACCGATCCGCTCAAAGTGGATACCGATGGCGATGGGATTTCGGACTATGACGAAATCTTCAAGTATCATACCGACCCGCTGAAAAAAGATACCGACGGCGATGGCCTGACCGATTACGAGGAGATTTTTATTTATCACACGAATCCGCTCTTGAAAGATTCGGACGGTGATGGAATTTCGGATTACGATGAAATCTTTAAATATCACACCGACCCGCTCAATCCCGATACCGATGGCGATGGTGTTCCCGATGGCGAGGATGAATGCCCGCTCGAACCGGGACCGAAATCGAACCATGGCTGTCCGGAAGTGCCGTATCAGGTGGGGCAGCGCCTTGATTTGCCGCGCATTGAATTCGAGACCGGCAAATCGGATTTGTTGCTACAGTCCTTCACGCCGCTCAATCAATTATTAGGACTGATGCAAAAATATTCGGGTACGAAGATTTCGATTCAAGGCCATACGGATAACACGGGCGACTCCGTCTCTAACGAGCGGCTTTCGATCAGCCGCGCTAATTCCGTGCGCGACTGGCTTGTACAGCACAGTGTTAGTTCCACTCGCCTCGACACCCGCGGCTACGGCCAAACGCGCCCCATCACGACGAACACCACTGACCAGGGCCGCGAAACCAACCGCCGCATCGAGTTTATTATTATCGAAAATAAAGAGGAGAAGAAGTAGCATTTTCCCCTGATTTTTTGCGGATTAGCTCTCTTAAAAAAAACAGCCCGCAATCCTCTCAAGATGATGCGGGCTGTGAATAAGCTCGGTGCTGCTATGTGCTATGGATGCAGATACCCGAAGAGGCCATGCGATTCTTCATACGGCCCTGCCGTGAAAAATAGCTTGTTCGGATCGGAGCCGGTTGAGGGATTGAAGCTGATGCCCCAAAGACCCTGGATTGAAATAGTGCTTCTGCTTCCGCTCGCGAGCTGGCCGATCACGTTTCCGCTGTGATCGTAACCGGTAATCCTTCCATCGCCAAAATTGCCGATGAGTATTGCGTTGGCGAATTGCCCGAAACTTGCGGGAGCAAGCGCGATGCCCCAGGGCGAATTAAGATTGCCGCCCGAAACAAATCTTCCGATCATCATTCCACCCGGCGTGAATCGATCGACGAATCCGATACTGGCTCCTGCTGAATCATCATGCGCGCGGATCTTCTGCCGAGCATACGTAACGTATAGCGTATCGTTGATATTCGTGATGCCAAATGGGCCGTATCCGGCTGGCACCGTCGCATCTCCGAAGTGATTGACGACATTGAAATTCTTGTCGAATACATTGATCGTGTTGTTGTGGAAATCGGTCGCGTAAAGCTGGCTGGCGGAAGCAACGATAGCGAGTCCTTTATAGACTGCGCCGCTCGCCGACGAGTCGGAAACGATCGTTGCAGCGGCAGCGCCGGGCTTCGATCCAGCGAGCGTGCCGTCTTCGGTGCAGAAGATGAAGTGGTTGCCGCCAAAATCGGTGCTGACGGCGCTGGAATTGAATACGATCCCGCTCGGAGCGCCGCCGGGCATACCCCCAGGCGCAGGAATGGTGACCGACGATGGGGAGCCACCCGTCGTATCATAGATGGCCGAGGTGAATGAGCCGTTCGCCGAAATCCACGGATGTGCTCCAGCAGCCGTGCTAAATGCTATTCCCCAGGCATTAACGAGATTAGGATCGATATGCGCTGCCCCGAATACGGCGGTATCGGACACGAGATTCGTTTGGGTGTAATACGTGGTTAGCGTTGGCGTAGCCGGGGTCGTCGTCGAAGACGAGCATGACCCAAGAATCACTGCGAGACCGAGAAAAGTTAGGAAAAATAATGGACGATTTAACATCCGTAATGTGTGTCTATACATATTATGTGTGGTAAGATTGATTAAGTGAGATAAAGCGCACTTTCAATGTCTGCCGGGATAATCGCTTATCCTTTGTCAGGCTTGGTCATGCGATGGGATTGAGAAGAACGCGGGTTTTTGTAAGAATGAATCGAATCCGCATTCTCCTCAATAAAAGGACACACAGAGCACCCCGCTTATTACAACACAAAAAAATTGGTCGTTGAAATGGGTTTTTCTGCCGTTTTTGAAGGACTTTATTGTTAAGGATCGCCCTAAATCAGGCTTTGGATAGCATGACCCATTCTTCGAATGGATTCTTCCTTCCCTATCACCGCAAGCAATTCAAACAATCCCGGGCCCATGCTGCGGACGATTCATAGGATTATGTCAGAAGTCTTCAACAAGCTCAGGGCAGACTCTTGATCGTATGAGATTTCTCGAAGAGGAAGGTCAGGCACAAAGAAAAAACCTTCTCAGAAAATCAGCCCATAAATCGCCCGCGTAATTCGCTGGAATCCGCGTAATCCAGGTTCTACTACTCCACACTAATGGATTGAATAGGCAAATCCAGCACCGCTCCCTTGAGCGAGACGATTCGAAATTGAACGAAGTACGCTCCGGCCAGAACATTTGCAAGAGATAGGGTTCCCGAAAATGCGCCCTCGGAAAAGGCGCCTTCGAGGTTCGCGCCAATCTGCCGGCCAAGCGGATCGAATACGCGAGCGCTTACCCGAGCGTCAAAGAAGGCAGCGTCCTGCGCGGAAAGCGCGATCTGCACGTTTACGTTCCCATCGAAATTCGGATTGGGGAACAGTTGTATGGTGCGGCTTTGCGGGGCATAGGGTGCGGGCGGAGGCGTAACGCCATCCAGTATCGTTCCTGGCGTTGGCGCCATATAGGTGGTGGGCGTAAACACAATATTATCCGGCTGAATCCCGTAATTGGTTGCGCTGTCGTCTTTGCCCAAACAGATGAAACGGATGCGGTGAGAACCTATCGAAAGATAGTGTATGCCCAGAGACAGCGCGCCGGAAGGAAGCGGATTCGGGTTCCATTCTCCGGTAGTGGCATGTCCATCGACGGTGCCGATGCTACCCCCATCGAGTAACACGGCGTAGCGTCCCTGATCGGGGCTGATGCTCGCATGAAACGCGACGGCGAACGTATCGGAATGTCCAATGGAAAATTGGAACTCGACCGCCGCGCCTGTGAGCACCGTATCCGGTTCGAAATAAACGTACATTTGCTTGCTCCAGGTTGCTTCCCAAAAATAACTGACATCCTGCGCATAGCATGTCGCGCTCGGCGTTTGATACGTGGGTGGCATCATGTCCTCGAACTCGAGATTGATCGTGCGTGTGACGATGATAAAATCCTGCGACGTGGCGTTGCCGGAGATTGCACCGCGTGCCACAAGATAATAGGTATGATTTGCCACATACGGAACCCGAAGCATAATCACAAAATTGTTATTCGAATCGGCGACGGCCGATTGGTTGAGTGGAATACTGTCGAAATAAAAGCTGACGTTTTCGCCAGAATGAAATCCGGTTCCAGCTACCCAGAGCGAATCGCCGGCACGCAGCGTTATCGGCAGCGTATCGACGAGCGGGCGAATGGCCGGGGAGGACAGCACCTCGTATTTCTTCGGCGAGGTTTCTCCAGCCACCGAAAGCGAATCGACGCCGGGAATCCATGAGGCGGGAACGATTATAGTAATGCTGAAATCGCCCGAATCATCGGTGATAACGCCAAGCGACTGCGGGCCAAGCGTAATCGTGAGCGGAGTATTTGCCCTGTAGCCTGCTCCGGAGAGGGTCCACGTTTCGCCGGCAACAGGGTATCGCGGCTGCCCCAGAACGGGGTCCAATGCTCATAATAATATCCGACGGTGCGAAAATGATCGTATACATCCTCTGCATTTCCGGGCTGCATATCGAAATCAAGCGATCTCGTAAACTCGTAGCAGTCCATATATTGGAAGCGATAAAATGCGTCGATAAAATCGGTAAATCCGGCAAAAGGAGCCGTGAACATTCCGGTGCTGAACCACCAGGCCGCGTCGAAATAATCTTCGGCGCCGGTAAATTCGATAAAATAATCGGCGTCGGAATCGATCTGAAAGCGCGGGTTCCCTTCTAAGAATACCTGGAACGGATGGCCCATAACGCCCCAACCGAATCCGACGAACCGTCCACGCCCAACCGTATGAACGACGGGATGCCACACATGATACTTCGTCGGATTCGATTCGCTGAAATCGGCATGAAAATATCCATACTGGTTGCGATCGACCGGTTCCACATGGTATTGGAAGGATGACCCGATGACAAGCGGCGTAGAACCGGTACGAACGAGTTCCACGCGGGCATGGACGACGAACGGCATCGGGAAATAAGAAATAAATCCCGAATCCGGATCGGCATGGAGATGCAGTGCCCGCACGACATTAACATTAACCGGACAAAGAAAAAAATCCATCAGTGGAACATGCACCGAGGGCACCGGGGATTTATCCCAATAGATATTCAGCCATGTGCTGTCGAGCATGGTGCTATCGTAGGACTGCGCGGTAAAATGCAGCCACTCCAACATGGCTGGCCCGGATATATCCGCAAGCGTCAGCGCCGATTGCGGCGGGATCGTATCGGTTCGAGAGAGGATAACGGCGCCGGTATCGTGCCACGGCGAAGCGGTATTGAAAAATGCCGCCTCCGCTGTAGTCTGCGGTTGTGGAATTACCGGGGTGTGAAAAGATACCCATGGAAGAATCGATTCAGGAACCCAATGCCATTCGAACGCCCAATATACGTTCCCCTGTGTGCTTACCATCGCCAATCGAAATCCGTGGTGGTACGGAATCTGCACATCCCAGGTATTCGCGCCGTGCGTGGACGTATCGAGCGGAGGCCGAAACAGCCCATGTAGCGTCGCGAAAAACTCACCGTACTTTCCACTTACGACAAGCGTATCGTTGAGATATAACCACAGGGTAACCGTCGAATCGGGATCGCCGCACGCAGACCAAATATGGGTAATCACCCCACTGCCGGTATCCTTGGCGACGTCGGGAATCCCGTCGATTGTATCGGTCGCCCATTTGGCATCGCCGTGGAAATTAATAGACTTCGTTCGCGTGCTGTCCGGCATGGCCAACCGTGCAATGCCACGAGGGTCCGTCATGCGGGAATACAGATCGATGACCTGCGCGGGTGCAGGCCCGCAGCTAAGAAGCACAATGACGGAAACGAAGAAAGAGGTTTTCATCGAATGAAGGAATATGCAAATGTCCGGCATCCAACGATTCATTCCCGTTTTTTCCGAAGGGAAAAATTTTTACCTGTGAATGAGAATTCTGGAGTGAGCGAAGCAGCTAATGTCTGGAAGCAAAATCAGGCGAGGTTTCGAAGCGCGTGGTCGATTCTTCGAATCGACTCCGCCTTCCCAATCACCGCCAGCAATTCAAATAATCCCGGCCCCATGCCGCGGCCGGTAACGGCCAATCGAATCGGATGGATCATCTTGCCCGCGCTCAAGCTATTCTCTTCCGCGAACGTACGGACGATGGCTTCGAGCGTATCGTGATCCCATTTTTCAGCGGCTCCGAAGCGAGGAAGGAGTTCCGCGAGACGAGTTTTCGCTTCGGCGTTCCAATGCTTTTGTTTGTACTTCTCTTCGTAGTCGGTCGGAGGAACGAAAAAATAGCTTGCAAAATCGACAAAATCCGGCAGTGTGCGGACGCGCTCCTGCATCGTGCGAATGACGGAGAGAAGATATTCGTCGCTCACAACATATTTTCTATTCTCGGCGAGCGGCCGGACAAGTATAAGCAGCTCTTCGGGAGATTTTTTGCGCATATATTCCGCGTTCATCCAGTCGAGCTTGTCGCGGCCAAAGACGGCGCCGCCTTTATTGACGCGCTCGAGATCGAAATCGCGAATGAGCTGATCGATCGTAAAGATTTCCTCCGTCGCGCTCGGATTCCATCCCAAGAGCGCCACGAAATTAATGAGCGCATCCGGTAAATATCCTTTGTCGCGGTAATCTTCGACGGCAACATCACCCTGCCGTTTCGAAAGCTTCGAGCGGTCGGCATTGAGCAACAGCGGAAGATGTGCGAATTTCGGCGGTTCCCATCCGAATGCCGCATAGAGCAGGACGTGCTTCGGCGTCGATGGAAGCCATTCTTCACCGCGAATGACGTGGGTGATCTGCATGAGGTGATCGTCCACGATATTGGCGAGATGATAGAGCGGAAAACCGTCGGATTTGATCAGAACCTGATCGTCGATGGTCTTCGAATCGAATTCAATATCGCCGCGAATAATATCGTGGAAGCGAATCAGTTCTCCGATTGGCACGCGCATTCGAATGACATGGGACTCGCCAGCAGCAATTCGGGATTCTGATTCTTCTTTTGTAAGATTGCGGCAATGGCGGTCGTACATCGGCGGAATCCCCGCAGCTTGCTGGGCTTTTCGGACAACATCTAATCGTTCCGCCGAGCAAAAGCACGGGTATGCATGGCCACCAGCAACTAACTCCGCAGCATACTTCGAATAAAGTTCTTTCCGTTCGGATTGCACATACGGCCCAACGGGTCCGCCGGTGACCGGGCCTTCATCGAACGTAATGCCGGCCCATTCCATGGTGCGCAGCATGTTTTCGACGGCGCCTTCGACGTAGCGGGTACGGTCGGTATCTTCGACGCGAAGAATGTTCACGCCGCCATGATGGCGCGCGAAAAGATAATTATACAGCGCCGTCCGTAGCGAGCCGACGTGAACGAAACCGGTGGGGGAAGGTGCGAAACGTACGCGAACCAAAAGTCTTTTAGATAAGAAGTAAGAGGTAAGAAGTAAGAGATGAAAAGCGTTGTACCTCTTACTTCTTACCTCTTAACTAATTTGGGGTGAGCGATGGGCTTCGAACCCACGACCTCCAGGGCCACAACCTGGCGCTCTAACCAACTGAGCTACGCCCACCAAGATAATTATGAGTTAAGAATGAAGAATGATAGTTGGCAAAAGTCCCAAACTCTTCATTCTTAATTCTTCATTCTTAACTGACTCGCGCGCCCGGCTGGACTCGAACCAGCGACCCACAGCTTAGAAGGCTGTTGCTCTATCCACCTGAGCTACGGGCGCTATGTGCTTTTTCCAGCTTTAGCCCGGCGCGAAGCGGGGTAACAGGGTCATTCCGTGACAAGTTCGCAATTATTCCCGAATCCGAACGGCTAAAACCGTGACATCATCCTGAATGGACATGCCTTCCGAGCCAACGAATTCCTCGAGAATGCGGCTTAGGCTGCCATCGGCGCTTGCCATTTCCTGCACAAGGCGCATCATTCCTTTCTCGCCGAATAGCGTTCCCCCTTGGGCGGCTTCGGAGAGGCCATCGGTGTAAAGCACGAGCAGGCTGTTTGCGTCGAGAAGGTTGCTTCGTGACTCATAAGGGAAGGCGGGGACGATCCCAAGCGGAATCCCAGTGCTTTCGACGAGAATCCCTGTTTTTCCCGATGATGCCAGGATTGGATTGGGATGCCCGCAAACCACGGACTCCATGCTGCGATTTCTTACATCGAGAAGGGCAAACGCGGCGGTGATAAATCGTTCCGCCGCCGTGCTCTCACACATCAGCCGGTTCAACTCTTTCACGACATCGAGGAGTGTCAAATGTCCTTCTCGTAGCATCGTTACTAAGGCCCGCAACGCCGCCTGCAAGTTCGACATCGTAAGCGCGGCGGTCACGCCTTTGCCGACCACATCCGCAATCGCAAGCAGCACGCGGCCACGCCCAAGTTCGATCACGTCGTAATAATCGCCGCCCACCCATTCGGATGGACGCGAGAGCGCCGCGAATTCCGCACCGGGAATTTCTGGCAAACGCTGTGGCAAAAGCGATTCCTGAATTTCGCGCGCAAGCCGGAGTTCCGATTCTAACCGCTCGCGGTCTTTCTCGCGCTCGAAGAGCCACGCGTTCGTCAGCGCGATCGAAGTCAGCGCCGCAAGGGAGGCAAGATAGGTTGCTTCCGAATCGCTGCTCAAGCGCGGATTGATAGACGGGCCAAGCCCGAGCAATCCGAGATAATCCGCGCCATCGGCGGTTAGTAGCGGGACGACATTGAACGCATCCGATTTATTTGCGATCAGCCGGTCGAAATCCTCACGCTCGATAACCTCTGGAAATTCCTGCGGAGCAAATCCCGCCCGCGCGACTAATTCGTATTGGCTGCCATCGGCAAGATACGCGAACGCTTGCTTGATAAGCGACTTGCCCATGACCGTTCTCAGCACGCTACGGATAATCCCGCGCGGCCCAAGGTCGGGGGTTAATGTGCGCGCGAATTCCAGCAGCGACGTCAGCGCAAAACGCTCCTGCGATAATTCGGCGGCTAAATCCTGAGGGGTGGGCATAAAAAGGAATCAAATTAGGAACGATGTAGTAAGATCAATGAAAGACCAGACAACACGTTTCATCTTTCATCTTTCCTATCTCATCTTTGCCCCAGAGAGCGGGAGACGGGACTTGAACCCGCGACATCGACCTTGGCAAGGTCGCACTCTACCAACTGAGTTACTCCCGCCCGCCAGAAGCTTCCATTGTCCTTCAGAAACATTAGAACTGTCAAACGTTGCGGGAAAGTTATTGAAATAAAGCCATTTATAAATTTGTCAGAAAGCTTTGACGCTGTGGTAGACTACTTTTCGGCTGACCAAAAGGTGCGGACTGGCGACTCCGGCGCGGCTGGAGCGAGCCTCGCTGGCAATTCTTCTGAATTGAGCACCGGCTAATCCCACGCCATTGTGGAAAACGTTGTGGAAATTGTGTGTTTGTGGTGTGCAAAATTTGATAAATTCTTGGGATCGAATTAGTAATTACTTGCAGCAGAAGGTGAGCGCCGAGAGCTACGACAATTGGCTGAAGGGCGCCGTGTACGTTCGCACGGAGGGAGCGACTCTTTTCGTTTCGGTACCCGACGGCGAAACTCGCATCTGGCTGGAGAAGGAGTACGCCGCCCTGGTGCGAAGTGGGATTCAGGAACTCGGGCTGCCCGTTGAGCATGTCTGCTATGAAGTTCAACTGATACATGGTGTCAAGAACCAGGCTGTGGCTGCCGTGGAGGGCGGCGAGTTGGAGTCCACCCTGAATCTGAATCCAAAATTCACCTTCGATACCTTCGTAGTGGGAGCCTGCAACCAATTCGCGCATGCCGCCGCGCGGTCGGTGGCTACCAACCCCTCACGCAGCTACAACCCACTGTTCATCTACGGAGGCGTGGGGATGGGGAAGACCCATCTGATGCACGCCATCGGCCGCGAACTGATGGACAAGTTCGGCTCGATGCGGATCATCTACACGTCCAGCGAGCGCTTCATGAACGAAATGATTGCGTGCATTCGGACAGATCGTATGCAGCAGTTCCACCAGCGCTATCGCGAGGCGGACGTTCTGCTGGTTGACGACATTCAACTGCTGGGAAATAAGGAACGCACGCAAGAAGAGTTCTTCCACACTTTCAATGAGTTGCACGATCACCAAAAGCAGATTGTGATTTCCAGCGACGCCACACCGAAGGACATTTCAGGCCTGATGGAGCGGCTACGATCCCGCTTCGAGTGGGGATTGCTGGCCGATATCCAGCCGCCCGATCTCGAAACCAAGATGGCCATCCTCGACAAGAAAGCCGAGGCGGAGGGGGTGAAGCTGCCGGATGATGTGCGATCGTTCATGGCTGCAAAAACAAAATCCAATGTACGTGAGTTGGAAGGCGCGCTCATCAAGCTCATTGCATACTCCTCCTTAACCGGTACACCGATTCATTTTCAGATGGCGCAGCAGGTACTGAAGCACCTGGTTCATGTGCAGGACCGTAAAGTGACGATTGATTCTATCCAGAAAGCGGTTGCGGAACGGTTCCAGGTGAAGCAGTCGCAGCTCAAGGAAAAGAGCAACACCAAGAAGGTGGTCTACCCGCGGCAAGTGGCTATGTACCTGGTCAAAGAGCTGACGGATGCCTCGCTACCGGAGATCGGCCGGGCCTTCGGAGGGAAGCATCACACTACCGTGATTCATTCCGTAAACAAGATTGAACAGAAACGTCATATCGATCCGGAATTGAACAGGTTACTCCACAGTCTAATGGACTCATTACAATGAACTTCGTTACTTTTTCCACAGCAGCCCATAAACTGGCGGGAGGAAAAATGTGCAAAACCGCCGCACGGTCTTTTTTTCCGGGTTTTTCAACCCAGCGTTCCTCAAGTTCCGGTAGAGAAAAGTAGCTGATTTTAGTATAATTTAGGTAGTCTTCAACAGCTTGCACAGGCCCGATGAATACGGTTCTTTATAGTACTCATCTATATAGCCTGGGAAGAATAGGAGTTCTGGCCCCATGGAATTCACCGTTAGCAAGTCCGATCTGGTACGAGAACTGAGCCTGTCGCAGGGCGTTGTAGAGAAGAAGACTACCATTCCCATTCTCTCCAACGTGCTGCTGGAGGCTGAGGGTGACCGTGTAGTTTTGACGGCAACGGATCTTGAACTGGGGATACGCTGCTCTTGTCCGGCGCGGGTGAAGAAGGAAGGGGCCGGTACGGTGCCCGCACGAAAGTTGCTGGAGTATGCGCGCCTGCTGCCGGAAGGCGACGTAAACATGAAGTTCCTGGAGAACCATTGGGCCAGCATTACATGTGGGCGCTCCAAGACACGCATTGCAGGCATGTCCCGTGAAAGTTTTCCCGAGTTGCCGCAGATGCCCGAGCAGATTGCGGAGATTCCTGTAAAGTTGCTGGCATCCATGATCGCACGCACGTCATTCGCGATCTCGATGGAAGAGTCGCGGTTTACACTGAACGGAGCTCTGCTATTTCTGCGCCCTGAAGGTCTCACAATGGTTGCGACCGATGGGCACCGGCTGGCATACGTGCAAGCGGCGTCTGCCGAGAGCGGTCAAACGAACAAGCAATTCCGGGCACTGGTTCCAAAGAAAGCGCTGGTTGAGCTGGTTAAGCTGGCCGATGAGGCAGACCCCGATGCCAAGGCCATTTTTGCCGGGGACGATAATCACTTGTTCTTTCAGGTGGGTCACCGGCTTCTGATAACGCGCAAGCTTACCGGCAACTTCCCGGATTACGAACGCGTTCTGCCCAAGGACCACCAGCTTGTTGCGAAGCTGCAAAAAGATGAAATCCGCTCGGCGATTGAGCGCGTGGCACAGTTTGCGGACGAACGGTCTCGCTCTATTCGGGTGCAGTTCACCAATGGCGAGGTGCGCATCTTCTCTTCCTCGGCGGAAACCGGCGAGAGCGAGGAGAGCGTGACTAGTGAATACCAGGGTCCCGACCTCGAGATTGGCTTTAATGCGCAGTACCTCCTCGATTTTCTTCGCGTGATTCCTCAGGACCATATGGCATTCGAATTGAAGGATCAGAAGAGTGCCGGCGAAATGCGGCCGGCGGGCGACGGGGTGGCGGACCAATACCGCTATGTCGTTATGCCCATGAGAATTTGAGCGGTGGGGCATGCTTTAGCTTGCCCTAGTAAGAAAATATGGCCAATGAAGTGAATACCAGTACTCCCGACGTTTACGATTCCACTAGTATCAAGGTGCTCGAGGGCTTGGAAGCAGTACGCCTCCGTCCTGCCATGTACATCGGCTCGACAGGTGAGATGGGGCTGCACCACCTGGTGTATGAAGTGGTGGACAATTCGGTGGACGAGGCGCTGGGGGGATATTGCACCGAAATCACGGTCACGATCCACGACGACAACTCCGTTACGGTGATCGACAACGGCCGCGGCATCCCGGTGGATCTTCACGAGGAAGAAGGAGTCTCAGCCGCGCAGGTGGTGATGACCAAACTGCATGCGGGCGGCAAGTTCGACACCAAGAGCTATAAGGTCTCAGGCGGGCTGCATGGTGTCGGAGTGAGCGTGGTAAATGCGCTCTCGGAACGGCTCGAGTTGGAAATCTGGCGGGAAGGGTACACCTGGCAGCAGGAGTATGCCTGCGGCGCGCCGAAGGCGCCGCTGGCCAAGGCCGGCAAGGCGGGAAGGAAGACCGGAACATGCGTGACCTTCAAGCCCGATGTCACCATCATGGAAGCGACGGAGTTCAACTACGACACGCTGGCGCAACGGCTGCGCGAGCTGGCGTTCCTGAACAAGGGCCTCAGAATTACGCTGACCGACGAGCGCGTCGATCCGGAGAAGAAGACGGAGTTTCTCTACACGGGCGGCATCTCGGAGTTCATCAGGCACCTGAATCGCGGCAAGACTGTGCTGCACGATAAACCGATTCACTTCGAGGCGGACCGGGAGATGCCCAACAATGGGACGCTCACCATGGAAGTGGCCCTTCAGTACAACGATGGATACTCGGAGAACGTTTTCAGCTTCGCCAACAATATCAACACGGTGGATGGCGGAACGCACCTAAGCGGGTTCCGCTCCGCGCTCACCCGCACCATCAACGCTTTCGGCCAGCAGGCTGGACTGTTCAAGGACGTGAAGGAAAACCTCACCGGCGACGATGTTCGCGAAGGGCTCACCGCGGTGGTGAGCGTCAAGGTTCCCCAGCCGCAGTTTGAAGGCCAGACCAAGGGCAAGCTGAACAGCGATATTGCCGGCTACATGACGCAGTTCGTCAACGACAAGCTGGGCGAGTACTTCGACAAGAACTCCACCGTGGGGCGCAAGATTGTCGGCAAGGCGATCGAGGCGGCGCGGGCCCGCGAGGCGGCGCGCCATGCTCGCGACCTGACGCGGCGGAAGGGCGCGCTCGATTCCGGCGGGTTGCCCGGCAAGCTGGCGGATTGCCAGGAGAAGGATCCGGAGCGCTGCGAGCTGTTCCTGGTGGAGGGCGAATCGGCGGGCGGCACGGCCAAGCAGGGGCGCGACCGGCGCTTTCAGGCGATTCTTCCGCTCAAGGGCAAGATCCTCAACGTGGAGAAGGCGCGCTACGACAAGATGCTCGCCCACGAGGAAATCCGCTGCATGATCACGGCCCTGGGCACGGGCATCGGCAAGGACGATTTCGCCGTCGCCAAGCTGCGCTACGGCAAAGTCATCATCATGACGGATGCCGACGTGGACGGCTCGCACATCCGCACGCTGCTGCTGACGTTCTTCTTCCGGCACATGACCGAGCTCATCCTGCGGGGGCACGTCTTCATCGCGCAGCCGCCGCTCTACCGCATCAAGAAGGGCAAGAGCGAGAAGTACATCAAGGACGAGAAGGAATTCACCAAAGAGATCATGCGCCGCGCCACGGAGAACCTGACGCTGGAGATCCATTCGAATGGCAACGGCGCCAAAGCGGTGTTGGAAGGCGTGGAACTGCGGACGTTCCTGCTGAACCTGGACGAGTACGAGCAGATGTTTCACAAGGTGGAGCGGCGGTTGCGCGACTCGCGCGTGGTGGAAGCTCTTTCCAATATCGAGCTGAAGGTGGACCACAAGGCGGAGTTCCAGGATGAAGCCAACCTGAAGCCGGTGCTCGAAGCGCTCCAGAAACTGGGGGTGAATCCCGAGATGCGCCAGGACGAAGAGCACTCGTCGTACGCCGTGGTATTCCACGATTCCACCAACGCGGAGCGGCCCATCGGCCTGGCGCTGGCCGCGCAGCCGGAATTCCGCCGCTTCCGCGCGCTGGCTCGCGCCATTGCGCGCTTCAACGAGCCGCCGTTCGTGGTGGTAAAGAGCGAACGTCGCGACTCCCAGCCGAACTGGCTGGATCTGCTGAACTACGTCAAAAACGAAGGCAAGAAGGACGCCTCCGTGCAGCGCTACAAAGGCCTGGGCGAAATGAACGCCGAGCANNGACGTGAAGAACCTGGACGTGTAAACCCGTTCAGTCCCCGGCTTTTCCATACATATATTCGCGCGTGAGAGGGCGGCGGGCGGAGCCGCGCTTGGCCATCAGGACTTGGTAGACGCTGCTGACGCCTTCCTCGAAGCTGAGCGACGAAGCGGCCAGCCATAGGCGCCAGGCGCAGAACGTGGGCTCATCCGCCACCCGTAAAGCGGCCTCGCGGTTGGCCGTCAGCCGCTCTTGCCAGAGACGGCACGTACGGGCGTAATGGGGGCGCAGGTTCTCGATGTCGAGCACTTCGAAGCCGGCGTTCTCGGCTTCGCGAATGGTCTCGGAGAGATGGATCAACTGGTTTCCGGGGAAAATTTTGCGGCGCACGAACAGACTGGCGGCGTCATCCTCGACATCTTGCGGGCGCGCAATGGCATGGTTGAGGAACAAACCGTCCGGCGTGAGCAGCGCGGCCATTTTGCGGAAGTACTGGGGCGCGCGGCGCAGGCCCACGTGCTCGAACATGCCAACCGAGGCGATCTTGTCGTAGCGGCCCGTGAGATCGCGATAGTCCAAATCCAGGACGTGCGCACGGCCCTCCAGCCGTGCGCAGGCGAATTCGTATTGCGCCCGGCTGAGAGTGCAGCCAGTGGCGGTGGCGCCGTACCGGCCGGCCGCGTGAGCCAGCAGCGCGCCCCATCCGCAGCCGATGTNNGATCGAGCTTGCGGCAGATGTGGTCCAGCTTGGCGAGTTGGGCTTCTTCGAGGGGGGTCTCTGGCGCACGGAAATAAGCGCAGGAGTAGACCATGCGCGGGTCCAGGAAAAGGCGGTAAAAATCGTTCGAGCGGTCGTAGTGAAAACGGATGCGACGCGCGGTTTGCGCCTTGCTCTGGAAGACGCTCTCCAGGGCGGTGGCCGAGCGGGCGATGACCGCCAGCAGTCGGTTGCGGAGACTGCTCCGCGGCTGCCAACCCTTGAAGCGGATGGCGGCGGCCAGGTCGCCTTCCACGTCGAACTCGCCGCGAACGAATGCCATGGCGGCGGAATAGACGTCCGTGGCAAGAAGGCGCTCCAGCGCGCTTTCCGAGGGCAAGCGGAATGTAAAGGCGGGAGGGCCGTCGCCGGACTGGCGCACGGTCCCATCGCGGAAAATGGCGCGCCAGGCAGACGCGGCCGGAAGGACCAGGCCTGGGCGGTTGTTCCGGCTGCCCAGCTTGCTTGCTTCCATGGGCATGAAGGAATCTCCTAGTTACAGTGATAGACCAACCGGGCGCGGGATTCAAGTGCGGAAATTCACATACACGTTTTCGGGGTAGCAACAGTTTTATCTATGGACATGTGGCCAACCTGCTAAGTGTGTTTAACGCCTCGGTTCGGCCGGACTCCGATATGCACGCGTTGGGCAGAGGGCATCAATCAACAGTTCGGGCCGCGGAACGAAGATCGGAGACAATACGCCGGCCGTGACCACGCAATTTAGGATTACGTCGGCCGGCATAGGGAGTGATGAAACCACTGTTCGAGCGGAACGGGCCCTATTCCTGGTGCTGACCGCGCAGGTGGTGAACTGAGGGGAGCCTCGCGGGGCTATTCGTAGCGGAGTGCTACGGCGGCCGGGATGCGGGCCGCGCGGGCCGACGGGATCAACGATGCGACAGCCGCTACCGCGCCGAGCACGGCCGCGACTGCCACGAACACCGCGGGGTCCGACGGGCGGACATCGAATAGCAAGGCCGACATCATGCGCGTGAGAGCGAAAGCTCCCGCCGCCCCCGCCGCCAGTCCCAAGGCGGCCATGCGCAGGCCCTGCCCTACCACCATGCCGACCAGTTCCCGTCCGCTGGCGCCGAGGGCCACGCGAATGCCGAACTCGCGCGTGCGCTGCGACACCGAGTATGCCAGCACGCCATAGATGCCGACGGCCGCCAGCAGCACAGCCAGGCCCGCGAAGATCAAGCACAGCCCTATAGCCGCGCGCTGGTTTCTCAACGAAGCCGCCAGCCGTTCGGGCATGGTCTTGACGTCGAACAACGGCATCTCCGGGTCCGCCTGGTGAAGCGTGCGCCGGATGGCGGCAATCAGTTGCGGGTTGTCGCGCTGGGTCCGCAACGCCAGGTGCACGGTTCGCGGCACATACTGTTTGTAGGAAAAGTATACTTGCCCGACGGGGTTGTTCTCGGCGAGGTTGCCGGTCTTGACATTGCCCGCCACCCCCACGATGGTGCACTCGTCGGGCTTCGGCTGGAATCCCGTAACCTCGATCCCGCGGTTGATCCTGGCGCCGATGGCATCGCCTTTGGGGAAGTACTTGCGCGCCAGGAACTGGTCGATGATTACGACTTTCTGCGCGTCGGGACCGTCGGCATGGGAGATGTCGCGGCCCTCGATCAGCGGGATGTGCATGGCCTGGAGATAGCCGGGAGTCACGGAGTTCCAGCCGGGTACCGGAGGATTCTCCCCCGGCGCGAGGGTGTGGCCCACGATCGAGATGATGCTTGAGTTGTTGTTGCCGCTGAACGGCAGAAGCGTCGTCGCGCCCGCGTGGCGCACGCCGGGAATCGCGGACATCCGCTCGAGCAGGTCCGCCAAGAAATTCCGCGCGCGGGCGTCATCCCCATAACGAACCCGCGGCAGAGTAACCTGGGCCGTGACCACGTTTTCCGGCTGGAAACCCGGGTCCACCCGAAGCAACCGCGCAAAGCTTATGGTGAGCAGCCCCGCTCCGATGAGCAGTACGAACGCGAAGGCGAACTGGCATACCACCAACACCGAGCGGACCCAGACTGCGCCGCGCGCGGCGGTTCCCGTGCGCTCGTTGCCGCGGAATACCGCGTTCAGATCCCGGCGCAGCACGTGGACCAGAGGCACGCCGCCGAACACCATTCCAGTGAGCAGAGCGATGGCGGCGGTGAAGGCCAGCGCGCCGGGATCCATCCCGATGGTCGCGCCTCGCGGCAGGTCTTTCGCGCCCAGGTAGGAAAGCAGGCGGACGCCGCCGTAAGCCACGGCGATTCCGAGCGCGCCGCCCATCAGGGCGAGGGCCACGCTTTCGGTGAGCAACTGGCGGACGAGCCTCCAACGGCCCGCCCCGAGACTGTAGCGAATGGCAAACTCCTTCATCCGCACGTTCGACCGGACCAGCATCAGATTGGCCAGGTTCACGCAGCCGATGAGCAGTACCACCGCGACCGCGATCTGCAGAAGATACAGCGTGGGCCGGATATCGCGTACCAGCTCATCCCTCAAGCCAACCACCTTGGTGGCGAAGCGCGCATTGATGAGCAACTGGCGAAGCTCGGGAAAAATGTCGAGGTTGCGGCGGTTCAGGTCGTTGATGCGCTCCTGCGCCTGGGCGATGGTGACCCCCGGCTTCAGCCGCGCAATCATTCCCCAATTGTTGCTGTGGCGGGCCTGGTCGCTGGTTTGCTGTTTGGTGAAGGCGAACGAGGTGTAGATGCGGATATCGTCGTCTCCGGGGATCCCGAAAGTGGCCGGCATCACCCCGACGATCCGATAGGGTGCCCCGCTCAGCCGGATATCTTTACCAACCACATTCGGGTCGCGGGCGAACAGGTCCTTCCACAAGCCTTCGGTGAGGACCGCGACCTTCTCCTTGC
Organism: Ignavibacteriota bacterium; assembly: GCA_003151825.1. GTDB lineage: Bacteria > Bacteroidota > Ignavibacteria > Palsa-1295 > Palsa-1295 > PALSA-1295. The sequence goes on along the minus strand of PLYO01000013.1, from coordinate 11,029 downwards.
CCAGGACGGCCTCTTCTTCGGTGAACGTGCGCCCGGCGAGTGGCCGCACGCCCAGCACCGTGAAGAACGAGGGCGTGACGTATCGCCCCTGGATGCGCTGTGGAGATCCCTCCATCCCAACTTCGTAGCCCGCACCCCCAACGAGCGCCACTTCGCTGAAAACGTTCGTCATCTTGCGCCGGTCCAGGTAATCGGGGACGCCGTTCGAGCCGCGGTCGGAGACGCCGATGCCGGGGTAGATGTTGTACATCGCCACCAGTCGCTCGGCCTGAGGAAACGGCAACCCCCGGAGCACCACGTTTTCGAGAACCGTGAAAATGGCGGTATTGGCGCCGATCGACAGGGCCAGCGTCAGCAGCGCGGCGGCCGTGAAAGCGCGCTGCTTGAATAGAAGTTTGAGACCGAAGATGAAGTCCTGAAGCATAGCGGCGCCTTCTTGGGTTAGTACGCAGGCACGCACCCAGGTGTTCCGCTTTTGGCGGGACCGCCCGGGCGCCTGCGAATCTTGTGAGATTTTAGCGGGCTGCCCGCCACTACATATAAATGCTACGAACGTGGTTGGTCCTCGCCCTATTGCTGGCGAACGCGGCTTGGGGACAAGCGCCTGTTTATTCCGCCGACAGCATGGTCAACGCACCGAATTATGCCCCCGGCCCGTTCGCGCCGAATTCCATCGTCACCATCTTCGGCTCGGGCCTGTCGCGATCAAGCCAGGGGCTGACGGCCGGCGACATCGTCAACAACACCCTGCCAACGGAGCTCAACGGCACCCACGTCTACGTGGATGGCCCGCCGGCACCGCTGTTGTACGTCTCGGATAGCCAGGTCAATTTCCTGGTGCCCGGCAACCAAGTCGCCGGGGATGTGAAAATCTGGGTGGTCCGCGAGGGATTCACCGGGCCGGAGGTCACCGTGACACTGGTGGATGCGGCGCCCGCGCTGTTTCAGACCGCCGCCGGCTACGCCGTCGCCGCGCACGTGGATAATTCCTTGATTGCGCCCGGTTCGCCGGCGCAGGCAGGCGAGATCATCGTGGTCTACGCCTGCGGGTTAGGGAGGACTCAGCCCAATCCGGTCCCCGGGGTGATCCCACAGAATGCGGCGGTGATTCAGAGGCTGAGCGATCTGCAAGTATACCTGGGCGGGACCGCCATCGATCCAGCGAGCATCCAGTATGCGGGCCTGACCCCCGGCTCGGCCGGGCTTTACCAGATTAACCTCGTCCTGCCGGACAATCTGGGCACGGATCCGGAAATCCGCGTGGCGATTGCGGACCAATCTAGTCCGGCGGGCTTGAAATTGGCGGTCCAGTGAGGAGGCGCGCAACTTTATCCGGATCGGACACGTTTAAACATATAGGCTACAATCAGTTAAGGAGTATGGTGATGTTCCTACGGCCTTTGATTGCAGTGGGTTTTGTGGCGGCGGGAGTCGTATGCCAGGCGCAGGACGCGCCACCGGCCGCCGAGTATACCGTCACTGCCGGAACCAAGGTGCCGTTGAGCCTCATCAACAGCATCAGCACCAAGCACTCGACCGTGGGCGATCGCGTGTATCTCGAGACCGCGTTTCCGATTCTGGCGGACGGACGGATCGTCATTCCGGTGGGCAGCTACGTGGCCGGTACCGTGACCCAGATCAAGAAACCGGGCCGGGTGAAGGGGCGCGGCGAACTGTACGTGCGCTTCGACTCGTTGACCCTGCCTAACGGCGTCACGCGCGATTTTCGGGCGCGGATTGGCGGCATGGACGGGGGCTCGAACGAAGAACTGGACCGCGCCGAAGGCAAAGTGAAGAGCGAGGGCAACAAAGCCGGGGATGCTCGCACCGTGGGCGAGGCGACGGCTGCGGGAGCGTCGGTGGGCATGATCGCGGGCAACGCCGCGGGTCACCTGGGCATGGGCGCGGGCATCGGCGCCGCGGCGGGCGCAGCGGCGGGGATGGCTGGCGTGCTGCTGACGCGGGGCCCGGACGCGGTTCTGGCCAAGGGCACCACCATCGAGATGCTGCTCGACCGCTCGCTCAGCTTCAACGAAAGCGAATTGAATTTTGGAAACTACCAGGCGCCCCGGGCATCGGCTTCGACAGGATCCGAGGCGGGCAAAGGGAAGAGTGGTTCCTCGCTCCCGATTCCCGTGCGGCGGTTTCCCGATTAGAGCCACAGTCCCCGCAGCACTCCCAGGACTTGGGGCGTAATCTCCAGCCACACGCGCGGGACCACCATCGCCAGCGGTAACCGTCCCAGTTTCTGCCCGCCGGCGAAGCTTCGCAGAAATCCGAACAACAGGAGCGGCGACAGGATCCTGGCGGTGGCGTAGCAGTCGGTCCAGGTGGACGCGGAAAGGGTCAGTCCGAATACCGCCCACAGCAAACACGCCGTGCGGACCGGCTCGTCGAGCGCCTTGCGCAGGTCGCGAAACGCGAGCGCCATTGCCAGGATGACGCCTGCCAACTCCAGACTATCGAAAGCCCGAATTGCGGCATTTGTAACCGGGCCGAAGGGATAGGCCGTGGGGCTCCCCAGCGACTGGATCACCCCCCATACTGGGATAAAATATCGAAGTTCGAACGCCGGGCCACCCGGAATCCACAGGCTGACATAGACGTTCCAGGCCACGGCGGGGAGAATGGCGGTGGTGAAGAGCAGGCTCTGCCGGAAGCGGCGCAGGCACAGCATGTCGAGAGCATACGCCGCCGTCGGCAGGAAGCCGCTCTCGCGGCATAGCGCGGCCGCCACCAGCACGGCGTAGAGTTTCCATTTCGGGCCGGAGCTCGCGTAGACGGCGAACCCCAGGCACAGGGACGTCAGCGCCAGGTCGACCACCAGCCGGTCGAGCGAAATCAGCGAGGCGGGCGCAAGCACGTAGAATGCCGCGAACCAGGGGTGGATCCCCAGCCGGATGAGCAGCCGCGCCAGCCACCAGGAACCCACAAACAGGAACCCCAGGTTGCAGGCGATATAGGAGACGTCGATCCACGGTTGCCGGCCCAGCGCCGCCAGGTACGCCATCCCCGGAAGCAGAATCCGACGGTAGCGGATCGATGGGTCGGGCACCGCGCGGCCGATGTCGCTTCGGCACAGCGGATCGTGAGCCACGTAGTGGTAGGACTGCCCGTCATACCCGCCGCTGTTGGGGAATACGTAAATGTGTTCACCGTCGAGCGATGGCGGCGTAGGGATGTTCGAGCCCGTGCAGAAAAGGGCCGTGAGGTTGCCGCCGTAGTTGTAATGGACGGTGAGCAGTTGCCAGCTCAACCCGAGCAGCGTGCAAATCAGAGCGGGAACCCACGCTCGCCGCATGGCGGGTTGCTACTCCGAAGCCCCGGGCTTGGCAGCCGGCGGGAATCTCTTGATGAAATTGGTGTCGAACCGGCCGGCCTGAAAATCGGGGTCGTCGAGAATCCGCCGATGCAACGGGATCGAGGTGTAAATTCCCTCGACGATGAACATATCGAGTGCGCGGCGCATGCGCCGGATGGCCTCGCCGCGATCGGAGCCGTAGGCAATGAGCTTGGCCACCAGCGAATCGTAGTACGGCGGAATTACGCAATCGGTGTAGGCGAATGTGTCCACACGCACGCCGATGCCGCCGGGCACGTGGAAGCCGGTGATGCGGCCGGGCGAGGGCACGAACGTCTCGGGATTCTCGGCGTTGATGCGGCACTCGATGGCGTGGCCGCGCGACTGGATGGGGCCGGCCAGGATCTCCGGCAGCCGCTCGCCCTGCGCGATGCGGATCTGGCTCTTGACGATGTCGATGCCGGTCACGAACTCGGTGACGGGGTGCTCCACCTGTACCCGCGCGTTGACCTCGATGAAGTAGAGCTCGCCGTTTTCGTCCATGAGGAACTCCACGGTGCCGGCGTTGGTGTACCCGGCGGCGGCGATGGCTTTTCTCAGGACGGTCGAGATTTCGGCGCGCTGCCGGTCGTTGACCGCGGGCGACGGCGACTCTTCGAGCAGCTTCTGATGGCGGCGCTGGATGGTGCACTCGCGCTCGCCCAGGATCTCGACGTTGCCGTGCTCGTCGCCGAGGATTTGGAATTCGATGTGCCGCGGCGCGGCGATGAACTTCTCGAGGTAGAGGTCGGGCGAACTGAATGCGGCGCCGGCCTCCTGCTGCGCCTGCGCAAACAGGGGCGGCAGATCCTCCGCCCGGTTGACTACGCGCATGCCGCGCCCGCCGCCACCCGCGGAGGCCTTGAGAATGACGGGATAGCCGATCTCGGCGGCCACCTCCAGCGCCTCTTCGGGGCTCTTCAGGACTCCCGCCGAACCCGGCAGCACCGGCACGCCCATCTCCCGCATGAACGCGCGGGCGCGCTCTTTCACCCCCATCAGCCGGATGACCTCGGGCCGCGGCCCGATGAACTTGATGCGGGAGGCTTCGCAAACCTCGGCGAAGCCGGCGTTCTCACTCAGGAAGCCGTATCCCGGATGGATGGCGTCCACGTTGGTGATTTCCGCCGCGCTGATGATGGAGGCGGTGTCCAGGTAGCTGCGCGCGCTCTTGGCGGGGCCGATGCAGATGGCCTGGTCGGCGAAACGCACGTGCGAGCTGTAACGGTCGGCTTCCGAATAGACGGCGACCGTCTGGATTCCCAATTCTTTGCATGCGGCGATGACGCGTACGGCAATCTCGCCCCGATTGGCGATGAGAACCTTGCTAAACCGCACGGATTGCAAACAGGGCCTCCCCGTACTCCACCGGCTGCCCGTTCATGACGAGCTTGCTTTCGATGATGCCGGAGGTTTCGGCCTCGATTTCATTCATCAGCTTCATGGACTCGATGATGCACAGGACCTTGCCGGGCTGGACGCGCTCGCCCACACGGACGAATGGCGCCGTGCCGGGCGAAGCGGCCTCGTAGAAGGTGCCCACGATGGGAGACTTCACCAGCGTCAGGTTGGGGTCGGCGGGCTGGTCGCGGCCCTTGTCCTTGGAAGCTTCGGACGGGGAAGGCGGGAGCGGGGCGGCGGCTGGAGCGACGGCGAATTCCTGGGGCGTCGCGAAAGCCGCGCGGCGTATGCGAACGCGGTTCTCGCCGCGTTGCACTTCCAGTTCCGCAATCCCGGTTTCGGCCGCCAGGTTGATCAGTTCACGGATCTCTTCGACTGTCATTCAGGATTAGCTTAACAGAGGTGGAGGCAGGCAATCGCGGGGTCCGTTCGTGGACCGCTCTACGGCAGGAGTGAGCGGCTCAGGCAGCCTGGTGGCTAGGCTCGTGGTGAAGGCGCATCAACTGGCCGGAGCGGAGTGCGAGAGATGCGTACGTTTGACCAGAGTCGTCGCTGAACTCAACCTCGTAGACGCCAGGTGCAGGGCTCTCGACGACGGTGCCGACCTGTCCGCGGAACAGCCCTTTTTCGGGGACATCTTCGAGCAGAGCAACCACAGACAGCATCTCGATTTCAGCCATCGCAAGCCTCACTTCAATAGTACAAAACGACTGGTCAGCCGCGGAACTGGGTCGCTGCGGCTAATGATCCAGGTGCTCCGAACCATCGCCCGGCGAACGCCCCGCGCAAGGCCGAAATCGACGGTGTATCGCTCGCCGTATTCGTCGACGTCACCCATGACCGCATCCAATTGGCGGGCCGCGCGGAGCAACGCCCCGCGCAGGAACTCCGCGTCCGCGCGTGTCAGTCCAAGAGCCGATATGAAGACGCGAGCCTTGTGCCGCCCACGCGGGTGCACAGGGTTCAAGCAGTAGTCGTGCAGTTTGACGATGTCCACGATGGCGTTTTCCCCGCCGGGTAGTTTCATCTCGAAACGAGCGTAACAGATCCTCCGCTGCCACCGCTTCTCGGTCCCGGCCCGGACCACTTCTCCCGCACTTCAACCACGAACTTGCCAGCTTCCCTATAACCCCTTGGCGACCAGGCATACGCCCCGACCACGATCAGGGCGGTAAGACATCCCGCGACAACGCTGTGGGTAGCCGCCACGATCCCGAGAAACAGGACCAGGACGACAGCCGAAATGATTTTGGTGGTCGAATCGTAAGACGCCGAAAATGAGCTATCTCGGTCCGAGGGCATGGCGCTAGCCTCATCTTGATTGTAAGGTGCAACCGAACCCGGTGCGCCCGCGAAACCTGGGGACTGACACACGCGTCCCAAGGCTCGCCTTTGGCGCCGCGTGGACGCTGGTGTCAGTCCCCGAATTTCGCGTCGCGGTCGCAGCGCTAAACGCCTCGCCGGTTGCCGTAGAGGTCCACGTGCAGGCGCGGGCTGAAGCGGAAGCCCTCCTGCTTGCAGATTTCGGCCAGCCACACCGCGCGCTCGCGCAGCCGGTCGCGGTCCGTGCCCTCGGGCATCAGAATCACGCGGCTGCGATCCGCCTCCAGTGCTCCGATCAGCGCCCGCACCTCTTCCAGGTCTTCCGGCTTTTCGATCACGAACTTGAGCTGATACGGGTAACGGGCCATCAACTCCAACAGCACCTCCGGCTGGATGCGCAGGCGGTTGTGCTGCGCGGCCCAGCGGTCTTTGGGCGTGGAATTAGCGAGCTTGGGGCTGATGCTCATCAGGTCGCACGCCACCGGCTGAAAGACCGTTCCAGCGGTCTCGATGGTGATGTGCAGGCCCAGCCCGCGCAGCAGTTCGGTGAGCGGAACGATCTCGGGCGCGATCATCGGTTCGCCGCCGGTCACCACCACGTGCCTGGCTTTGTGCGCCTTCACCTCATCCACAATCTGGCCGAGCGTGAGATCGGCGCCCTCGGGCTGCCACGACGTGTACGGCGTGTCGCACCACGCGCACCGCAGATTGCATCCGCTGGTGCGGATGAACACCGAGGGCACGCCCACCAGCGAGCCTTCGCCTTGAATCGAGTAGAACAGCTCAGCGATCTTCAATTCCCGCCTCTTGGAAGCCTTTGCGGCGCAGCAGGCACGCATCGCACTGGCCGCATGGCCGGCCCTCCGGACCGGGATCGTAGCAACTGAAGGTCAGGCTGAAGTCCAGCCCCAGCTCGTGCGCCAGCTTCACAATCTCAGCCTTGGTCAGGCGCATCAGCGGGGTGTGGATCTTGAGGCGCGTGCGGCCCTCCACCCCCGCCCTGGTCGCCAGGTTGGCCATGCGCTCGTAGGCTTCGATATATTCGGGCCGGCAGTCCGGATAGCCCGAGTAATCGAGGGCGTTCACCCCGATAAAGACATCCGAGCTTTCCAGCACCTCCGCCCACGCCAGTGCGAACGAAAGGAAAATGGTGTTGCGCGCGGGGACGTAAGTCACCGGGATGCCATGGCTCATCTCCACCGTGGAGCGCGCCTTGGGCACGGCGATGTCGCCGGTGAGCGCCGAGCCGCCGAACGCGTCCAGGCCGATGCTCGCCACCAGGTGCCTCTCCACCCCGATGCTGGCCGCCACGCGTCTGGCTGCTTCCAGTTCGATCTTGTGGCGCTGCCCGTAGTCGAACGAGAGGGCATAGCAGGCGTAACCCTCGCGACGCGCCAGCGCCAGGCAGGTGGAGGAGTCCAGCCCTCCGCTCAACAGGCAAACCGCTTTCGGCATTCCGGTTTTAGTGTAATCTTAGCCGCCGGGGGTGCACAATGAAAGCCGGCACTGTGCGAATCCGATTCCTCACTTCCACGCCGCTCGATATCCAGCGCGGCAGCGGCACCTACGTCGGGATTCACGTCCTGGCGAAGGCGCTCGAACGCCTGGGCCACGCCGTCGAGTTCTCTACCCCGCGCGTCCGGCTGCCGGTGTACACGCTCGAGCGCCTCTGGTTCAACCGGCGGCTTAGTCCCTCCCCGGACTTCGATCTTACCGTCGGCTTCGACATGGATGGCTATCGGATCGCTCGCAGCCCGTCGCACATCGCCTCTCTGAAGGGGGTCATTGCCGACGAAGTCCGCTTCGAATCCGGGCTGACGCGCCTGACCATGTCCGTGCAGGCGCGCTGCGAGCGGCTGCACGTGGATCGCGCGGCCCGCGTCCTGGTTACCAGCCGCTACTCCGGCGAACGCGCGCGGGAATACTACGGTTTGCGCGAGTCGCCGGCCATCGTGCCCGAGCTCATCGATCTCGTCGAATGGCGCCGCCTGCTGCCACTCCACCCGGCGAATTCGTCGCGGTTCACGGTGTTGTTCGTCGGCCGGTTGTACCGGCGCAAGCGCCTGGGCGTGCTGCTGCGCGCCGCTGTGGCGCTCGCCGGCCGCATCCCCGGTCTGGAAGTCCGGATCGCCGGCAACGGCCCATGTGCCCCGGCTCTGCACCGGCTTTCGCGCGAGTTGAAGCTCGACCACACGGTGGTGTGGCTGGGCGGCATTTCGCGCGCCCAACTCCTGGCCGAGTACAACCGCGCGGATCTCTTCTGCCTGCCCAGCGTTCAGGAAGGTTTCGGCATCGTGCTGCTGGAAGCCATGGCGGCCGCCAAACCCATCGTCGCCTCACGCGCGGCCGCCATTCCGGAGGTGGCGCCCGATGCAGTGCTGGTCGAACCCGACAGCCCGGAAGCGCTGGCCGCCGCCATCGAGACGCTCTATCGCTCCCCCGAAACCCGGGCCGCGCTCGGCTCGACCGGCGCGCAATGGGTGGAACAGTTCGACGCCCCACGCGTGGCGCGCCGCTTTCTGGAGGCCGTGGCCGGCACGTAGCGCCGGCGATCTTGTCGCCGGTGTTCTTCTCAGTGCGCGAAACCCACCGGCGACAAGATCGCCGGCGCCACCGCTTGCTACAATTTCTCTGTGGCCCGCGTCCTGATGGTTTCCTCGGAGGCCGCGCCGCTCGCTAAAACGGGGGGCCTGGCCGACGTCGTCGGATCTCTTCCATCCGCTCTCCGCGCGTTGGGCGACGAAGCCGCGGTGGTGATTCCGCGCTACGCATCCATCGATCTGAAGAACGCGCGGCGCGTCTATGATCGCCTTGCCATACACTTTGGGCCGGCGCAGTATGACATCTCCATCTACCAGGCCCCGGGGGAGTTTCCCCTCTACCTGGTGGATTGCCCGGCGCTCTACGAACGCAAAGGGTTCTACGGCGAATTGGGCGTGGACTACCCGGATAACCATATCCGCTTCGCCGTGCTGGCCCGCGCCGCCCTGACCGTAGCCCGGTTCCTTTTCCGCACCGAAGTGTTCCACTGCCACGACTGGCAAGCTGGGCTGGTCCCCGCCTACCTGCGTACCACCTTCGCCACCGATCCGACTTTCCTCGGCGTCAAGACGCTGTTCACCATCCACAACCTGGGTTACCAGGGCCTGTTCCCTAAGCCCGCGCTGCCCGAGGTGGGGCTGGACGCCGGCGTCTACCGGCCCGGCGGCATGGAATTCTTCGGCCGCATCAGCTACATCAAGGGCGGCATCGAATTCGCGGATGCCCTCTCGACCGTCAGTCCCACCTATGCCCGCGAAATCCAGACGCCCGAGTACGGCTTCGGTCTGGACAGGGCATTGCTCGCTCGCGCCGATGTGCTTACCGGCATCCTCAACGGCGCCGATTACCGCGAGTGGAATCCGGAGACCGATCCGCTCATCCCCGCCCGTTACTCCACGGACGATCTGAGCGGGAAGCAGACTTGCAAGCGGCAACTGATCGAGGAATTCGGCCTGCCTGCGGATGCCATCCAAGGCCCGCTCATCGGAATGGTCTCCCGGTTCACGCGGCAGAAGGGCGCCGATATTCTGGCGGAAGTCGCCGGCGAGATCGTCGCCGAGGGCATGTGCCTCGTGGCCCTCGGAACCGGCGATCCGGAGTATGAAGACTTCTTCCTGCGCATGGCGGCGGAGTACCCCGGGCGCATCGCCGTGCGCATCGGCTTCGACAACGCGCTGGCCCACCGCATCGAAGCCGGCGCCGACCTGTTCCTGATGCCCAGCCGCTACGAACCCTGCGGGTTGAACCAGATGTACAGTTTGCGTTATGGAACGGTTCCGGTGGTTCGGGCCACCGGCGGCCTGGATGATACCATCGAAGAAGAGACCGGGTTCAAGTTCGCGGAGTATTCCGGAGAGGCGCTCTTAGAGGCGGTCCGGTCCGCCGCCAAAGTATTTGCGGACCAGGATGCTTGGCGCGCCATGATGCGGCGCGGAATGGCGCAAGATTTCTCGTGGGGGACTTCGGCCGCCCGCTATTCGGCGCTCTACCGGCAGTTGCTGGCCGGGCCGGGCGTGAATCCTTTGGCCGGTAAGATATTCTAATAAATCAGGAGATCAAATGGCAGGTCAGAACACGTTAACCTTTACCGATGCGGGATTCGACCAGGAGGTCCTCCGGTCGGACGTGCCGGTTCTGGTGGATTTTTGGGCCGAGTGGTGCGGCCCTTGCCGGCAGATGGCGCCCACCGTCGATGCCTTGGCCGGCGAGTATGCCGGGAAATTGAAGGTTGGCAAGCTCGACGTGGATGCCAACGGCGGCACGGCCATGCGCTACAACGTTCGCGGCATCCCCACCCTGTTGCTGTTCAAGGGTGGCAAGGTAGTCGAGCAGCGCGTGGGAGCCATCGGGAAGTCCGAAGTGCAGAAGATGCTCGAGCCGCACGTGTAATCTGCGCTATTGCCTCGCCCCGACCGGCACACGCGACCGTACTTCGTTCCACTGCCGCTCTGCCCCCGCTTCCTGGCACCTCACGCAATACCGCGCCCAACAGACTGCGTGCAGCCGCTTGGGCGGGATCGGCTCTTCGCAGGAAAGGCAGATGCCGTAGTCGCCCGAAGCCAGCCGGTCGAGGGCTTCTTCGATCAGCCGGAGCTGCTCGTAATCCAGAATGTTCAGATGAAGCGACACGGATTCGTCGCTCAAGAACTGCGCCTGGTCTTCTTCGGCCACCCGGCCCATCCGCGCCAGCGTGTCGAACTTGATGCCCAAACCCGACAGTACCTTCGCGCGTTTTTCCAGTAACATCTCCCGGTAAGCTCGATTGCTACCGCGAACCAGCACGCTCCGTTTCATCGGCCCTCCTTCCCGCATCCCATGTTCGGACGCCGGATACCTTATTCGTTCAAAAAAGGTAGCAAAATTCTCGATTGAAAACAATACTTATTTTCGATAGGTGCGGCAGGCGCTTCCGCCCAATGCCAC
>PLYO01000003.1 GCA_003151825.1 Ignavibacteriota bacterium | reverse complement strand
ACCAATAACGGTGATGGGTTCCCTGTTTTTTATGGTGGGCAATAGCAAACTTGCAGAATCAACCAATAGTGGAACGAATTGGGTCACGATTGCGGTCGATAGCGCGGGGGTATCCGAAACAGTGAACTGCCTTGCGACCGATGGCAAAAATCTCTTCGCCGGAACGCCCACCGGCGTTCTCGTTTCGACCGATACCGGAAAAGACTGGCGCGCGGCGAATGACAGTATCACCTATCAGGATATTTTCCATGATAACCTGACCGTTGCCGAGGATGTAACTCAAATTGGCGTATTCGATACGTTTGTTTTCGCAAATGTCTATTACAATCGGTTCCCATCCTCCTCGTCTTACTATCTTTTCGAATGCCCGATTTCGGAGTTGACAAAGCCGGATTCGATGTTAAGCGTGATGCAAACAATTGCACAGGGTGATACGCTTTCAGTTTACCCAAATCCACTGACGAATGCGGCTACGATTATATATACGCTTGCGAATGATGCTAGAGTGAACATCACGATCTACGATGCGCTCGGTCGCAATGTCTTGATTCCCGTTGCGAGCTACGAAGCAACTTCTGGCGAGCATGAGATTACATTGGATGCGCAGGCGCTACCATCGGGAATTTACTGGTGCCATTTAACCGTTGATAATGTAGAGAGGGTGGCGAAAATGGTTATTACCAGATAACCGTATGAAATTCAAAGTTTGCCATTTAGATAAGAGGATACTTTACTATGGCCTCTGAAAATCAATATCCGTCCACTCCGGGCGACAGCCAAACGCCCGGCGGGAACGGTCGTGCCCGGCCGGATCAGTGGGGTTTTTCGAAGTTTGGGGCCGGCGAGCCAGCTCGCGCAGACTCTCATGCGCACAACTCGCCCATTCCGGCGACGATGCTGCCCAAGCGCCGCAAGCCGGTCGAGCGAAAGTTCAATCTCTCCGAGCTTATCAAGGTCATGTACCGTGGGCGGTGGATTATTCTCGCCGCATTCGTAATTGCGTTCACCTACACCGTGTATAGTACGTATTCGAAGCCGTATATTTATGGTTCGACGGCGCGCATGTTTATCGAGCGGCCACCGGCCGGTTCGCAGGTCGCACAAATGGTTGGCAGTCCAGAGTCGGAAGACCACTCGACCACGAACGAGATGCAGTTTTTCAAGTCTCACATTGTGAGCAGTCACGTCGCGCGGCTCCTGCACGAATACGCGCAAGGAAATCGCTACGAAATCGATTCGCTCTTCACGGACGCTTTTCGTTCCGCCAAGGATGTGCCGCCCGATCCGCGCCAATTGACCGTTATTCAAATGGTCGATAATCCCAAGCTTCCGAAAAGATCCGGTATTCCGGACACAGCGACGCTCGAAGAGCGTGCATCCCAAGCCGTAAGCATCGCACCCGAAGCGACGAATGACTATCTCGTCGTCACTTCCGAAGCCTACACACCGCTCGATGCGGCCTTTCTCGCCAATCTCTATATTGCCTGTTTTGTAAAGGATGACCGCGCGCGGGTTCGCGCAAACTCGGCCGATCTCAAAAATTATCTCCTGGCCCAAAAGCAGCAGAGCTTCGACACGCTTCGACACGTGGAAAATGAGCTTCGCTCGTATCTCGGCACGACCAACGGGATGAGCGCCGAGGAGATCGCAAAAAGCGTGACCGATCAATATCAGGCGATGATGCAAAAGCGGCAGCTCATCGAAATCGATCTCAGCCTGCGGCAAAAAATGTATGCGGATTATACCGCCAATCTCGATACCGTCCAGAAAAATTATTACGACAATCTTACCCTCCAACCGGAAGTGGAAATGCTCCAAAAGGAAGCGACCGAGCAGCAATTTGACATCGAGAGCATGGAAATGGCGAATAATCTCATGGATCCGCGCACCAAAAAATATTTGAAGGACGAGATCGAGGCAAAAAAGGATAAATACGAGACGCTCAAAGCCAAGCTAAAAGAAGAGACCGAAAAGTATCTTCATTCCCAAGTCATCGTGGCAGGGGAACCCCAAAACGAAACGAATGGCGCAGGGGAACTGGAATATTCGACCAAAGGCAGCTCGATCGGAACCATTACCAGCCTTCGGCAGGGTATTCTGAATACGAAGCTTCGCATTGGCGAGGATTCGACCCTGCTCCAGAACTATGACGCGAAACTGGCCGAACTCCATGCCGAGGCGGCGTCGATGCCGGATAAAATCGTCGAGACTTCCGCGCTGCTGCGTTCGCAAGCTATGGCGGAAAAAATGTACGGCCAGATCGAAGACCGCTATCTTGAAGCGTGGATGACCGAAGAATCCGTCTTTGGAAATGTTCGCGCCGAAGATCCGGCGGCACTGAACGCCACGCCCATCCGCCCGAACCGGCAATCGAGCATTCTTACCGGCTCGCTTTTTGGGCTTGCACTTGGGATGGGAATCGTCATACTGCTCTCGTTCTTAGATTCGAGGGTCCGAACGCCGGAGGAAGTAGAATCGCACAATATTCAACTGCTTGCGACGGTCCCGGCGATCAACCCTCCATCGCAGCCATTGAATATCATTCCGCAGTTGCTTGCTGCCATAGGGAATGGAGAGGGCCAGTCTGCGAGCGAGGCTTCCAAGTATATTGCCCACCGCGCCTCGCACCTCGATCCCCGTTCCTCCGTTGCCGAAACGTATCGCAGCTTACGCACGACGATCCTCTTCGCAGGATTGGACAAAGATATTCAGGTTCTGGCGCTTTCCAGTTCCGCGCCGCAGGAAGGAAAATCGACCACCTCTTCCAATCTTGCGATCGTCATGGCGCAGATGGGCAAAAAAACGCTGTTGGTCGATGCCGATCTCCGGCGGCCCGTACTGCACTCTGTTTTTGGAATGGCGCGCGAGCCGGGACTAACCAATTTGCTTTTTGACCGGGCCACGTTCGACGAAGCTATCCGAGCGACCGACGTGCCAAATCTTTTTGTGCTCCCGTGCGGAATCATTCCGCCGAATCCTGCGGAACTTCTCGGCTCCAACCGCATGCACCAGCTTATCGACCGGCTGCGTGAGGAATTCGATTTTATTTTGCTCGATACGCCACCCGTCGTCGCCGTGACCGATGCGCTCCTGCTCGGCCACGTTGCCGACGCGACGATCCTCATCGCCCGCGCCGGCGTTTCACGCATCGATGCGCTGCTGAAGGCGATGGACTCCGTCGAGCGCAGCGGCGCGAACCTTCTGGGAGTTGTTTTAAACGATTTCAATCCCGCCAGCTCCTACGGTTCCTATTATAAGTATTATCAATACTATCAGTATTCATCCAACACTCCCATAGCCGAGCGCTGGTGGGATGTTCGCCGCTTTTTACCGAAGCAAAAAACGGAAGCGTAGCTACCTGCAGCACTCCTTCGCCGACCATTCCGCTTCCTCCCGTGATAATGACATTCAGTTTCATTCTTCGCTGGATTTTTTTAGTCGTGCCGCTACTTCCCAAACAAAATCGCTTTCCTCGAATTCAAAACCGAGGCGCTGAATCGCATCGATCAAATCTTCATCGTCCGCAATAAAATCGGCAACGATGCTTTCATCGCTGACCCAGAGTGCCTCGTCCGGCGAAAAGCCGAACGCATAGAGCACAAGGTCAACATACGGACGAAAGATGTCGATTTTTGCATCCTCTCCGCTATCGAAGTCTTCCATATCGCGATCTTCAATGGATATCATACGCCGAGGTTAACCCGCGATCCCCAAAAATGCTTGTCCTGAACTTGCCGGCAGTGCTTTTATTTTTTTGCATTCAGAGTTCATGAACTGTGGCGTTTCCAATCTAATTCCGCCATTTTGTCTTATAGAAAAGGTGCTCAAAATGTGTTTTCACGTTTAATTTTCATTTGACTTTTCATGAACTTATGCATCTTCTTTCATACCGCAAACCATATCTTTCTCCTCCCTCTTTCATAATTCATACTTCATAATTCATACTTGCCCACAGGGTGCCCATCTAAGTCTCCTCTAATATACGACAATTTTTCCGCCCACCACAAAATTCGAAATTTTCTCAGCCCTCGAACAAAGCCTGCAACTTGTTCTGCCAATCGTGCAGATGCAGGACCTCAAATTTGATTGGTTTCGTATTCATCTCAAAACCGAGCTCGCTGATGTGTTTGGGTTTTGCTTTATTACACTGGGCAAAAATCTCTTCTATGTATTTCGACTTTTCATTGCCCACAAGGTGCATTCCTTTAGACTCAATCACAAAGACTTTGTCGATCCCATAATTCCCATCCGGCATACGAGTGGTGGATATGAAATCTGGATACAACTTATTCGGCTTCCAGCCCTGAAGGAAATAATTTCCTTTTGTCGAGTAATTTCGCATCCAGAAAAAGAGCTGTTCGTATTTATCGAGCCACAGGGCCACTTCTTTTTCATCCTTGTTGTAATGTTCAGCAACAATGACCTCCGGCTCAAAGAGACTTTTTTGAACGCCGACAACTCCTTTCTCCGGATGACGAATCGAGATGAGCGTGTCTTCTGAAGAAACCGTCATTTGATTTTGAGGTCTCCAGGAATCCGTAAAGAATACAAAACGGATTTCATCCTTTGCCATTAATTCGAAGAAAACGGTTCGTGCGAGTTCATCTTTTCGGTCTCGAAGCCAGTCGCGGAATGACTCAGCAATGTGGTATAGATTGTGCCGAAGCTTTGCTTCGTCCTTCTCTTGCTTTTGCAGCAGCGTCAGTGCCCGTTCGGCAAGCTCATACGCCATCCATGGATTTGGAATAACGTTTAGTATTTCACTCGCGATATACTCCGGCGTTACCTCATAATAGGTATTTACGATTTCGCCTCTGTGAGAAATAGACATGAATCCTTCATCCTCACCAAGGGAAACTGCTTCATCCGTATTCAAAAGTTTGTCGCTTTCGAAACGGAATATGGTCAGAAATTTGGCAACATCGAGTGAATCCCAGTCCAATCGCGAAAGAATATCCGCTTCGTAATCGAGCGCGCGGGCTTTCCCCGATTTGACATGAACGAACGTCGGAAGAATGAAATGCTTCATCGCCTTCTTGAAATCCTCTCGAATAAAACCGGTGACAGGTGTACCCGTTGGCTGATTACTCTCTCGCGTCCCGTCGAGACGTATTTGGTTGCCAAGACCCGTCAAGCCCTCTTCGTCAAATCCTTTCTTGATGTCGTTCACTACACTATCTTTTTGCCGGTGACTGACAACATACGCTTCATCCAATAATTCTATGCCCGTCTTTTCGGCATAAGGCTGTCGGAGTATTCTTCCAATAAGCTGCGTCGCGCCTGTCTTGGATTTCGGAGCATTGAGCAGGCATAGCACATACGCGAACGAGCAATCCCAACCTTCTTTGAGTGCTTCCTTTGTGATGATAAAACGGACATGGTTCGACTTTGTAAGAAGCCCGTTCGCATCGTCGAACTCGTTCAATTCTTTCTTTTCTGAGGATTGAATCGCTATCTCATTCGCATAAACGCCCTTTCGCTTCAGCAATTCTTCCTTCACATCTTCGGAATGAATGTACCCGCGTTCGCGCTGATCTTTTCCGGTGCGCTCGACTTGCACGAGGCATATTGGTCGAATATATTTGCCCGAAGCCGCGCCATATTTCTTCGCAGATTCGTGAAGCTCGTTTAGTCGCGTGATTGCAGCCGAGAGTGTGTCCTTCCAATCCGAATTCTCGACATTTTTTACATGTAGCGGAAGCTTCACCATTTGTTCATCGAGCAATTGCTTGCCTGTTATCTTCACAAGCACATTACTCAACTCATGGGGAGTAGCGGTGAATTCTATTATTGCACGCGGATTGAATCGTGCCAGAGTCTCCTGCGAGAGCAAACTCTTTGCACGATGACCTTCATCCAATATAACGATTGGTTCCAGAATGCGGATCGTATTTCCGAGCGATGTTTTTATTTGCTTCTGTTCGAAATCCGTATGCACGTCAAGCATTGGGAATTGCTCCAGCATCTTCGCGTGAAGGTCGAGCCGTTCCTCCGATGGAAAAAATTGAGAGAATTCCGAATCGCGGTACATGCGCAGAAAGTCCTTTGTCTCGCGTGAGGACGATTGCATCATCAGCATCAGAATTACAAGATTTCCTTCTATGTCGCTCGGTGTAAATCGGTCGTCTTTCTCGATGATCATAGTCCGACCTGCGGAAGCGCGGTCAAGAACCTGACGGTATGGATGATCTCGCGTTTGGAGCGCCTTCAACGTCTGTTTGTATATCTGCTGTGTCGGTACAACCCAAAGTACCAGCCCGGTTTTTCGCCGCGTCAAATATTCCTTTGCCATATCGACGGCGTGTGCGGCAAGGAGCGTCTTGCCGCCTCCCGTGGGAACCTGAATGCAAACGAACGGGCGCGAGTCCGGATAATCCTTCAGGCGATTATAGTTGAAATGGCTCGTTGCTTTCCACGCCTCCATGGCAGCATAATGCGGGTCGGTGGCCTCAGCATCCTTCACGCTCGCGAGATATTCCCGGAGCGTTTGCAGGCATTGTGTTTGGTATTCCTTAAGCTGCATAATCACCCCTATTTATTCCCGCGAACTCTTGATTGTCATTCCCGCGAACATTTTCATTGTCATTCCCGCGAATGCGGGAATCCAGGCCCACTGAACCGGCATTCGACCGATGAACCTGGATTCCCGCATTCGCGGGAATGACAGCGTTAATATTCAATTTCGGTTTGGAATCCAAGTTCCGAACATTGTAACCCACTGTTGAAAGGTCAATCCATTCGGGATTCTCTTTCTCAATAAGATTGAGCTTCCACTGCCGGTTCCATTTTTTCATTTGCTTCTCACGCTGAATTGCATCTCTAATGTCCGAAAACCATTCGAGATAGACAAGCAAGTGAACGCTATACTCTTTTGTGAAGCCTTCGACTAAACCTTGCTTATGCTCGGCAACACGACGTTCAATGTCGTTCGTTACGCCGACATAAATCGTACCATTACGGCGGCTCGCCATGATATAAACGTAATAATTCTTCACGAGTGCTGGGCCTGGATTCCCGCCTTCGCGGGAATGACATTTGTGCATACGTCAGGCGCAAAGCGCATGAAACGAGACGGTCCTGTCATTCCCGCGAAGGCGGGAATCCAGGTTTTACCATTATTATTAAGCTGCATCCTCTATCCTCCGATACACCTCGTATGGCAACTGCGAAAACTCCACGTCATGCGCCGTCAGCGTTTCCTGATTCACATAACGAACCGAGCCGAATACGAGACGCTTCCGTTTCTGCTCCCCCGCCTTTCCAAGGCGGGGGCCGGGGGGTGGTTGGAGCGATTCCACAAAATCCAATTTCAGCGCGCACGCCGACGATTTCAATTTCTCAACGTCCGGTTCGTAAAACAGATAGACATCGTAAAATTTCGACGAACCGATGAAATGAGATTTCTTATCGATCTTTTTTCTATCGAGCGTTTCGCCCGTTGCCGTTTGGAATACATAAGCCGCCATCTCTTCGTATTTCGGGAGCGATTTCCCGGAAAGTATTTTTGCTACATCATATTCTGCGCCAAGCGTTACATACGTAAAACTCCCACCTAAACCTTCCCGAACCTTTGTAGCGCCGGCGTCCCCGCCGGTCCCCTTCCCCTTACCGCGCTGGGGAACCGGCGAGGACGCCGGCGCTACATTGCCTGCAATTACCCGCCGAACACGCTCCGCTGTGATCGTATCCGCGTAATCCTCTTGCTCGACGAGAATAAATTTACGGTTCCCGCCGTCCTCCTTGTTCAGAGCAAGCACAGCATGGGCCGTCGTGCCTGAGCCGGCGAAGGAATCGAGAACAACATCGTCCTTACCGAGCGCGAATTCCAAAATATGCTTCAAAAGACCTACGGGTTTTGGTTTGAAGAAATCCTCTTTGTTGAAACCGAGTTCCATGAACTGCTCCGTCCCACGCTCAGAGTTAAATTCCTTCTTAGACCAAACGCTCGTTGGCTTGATTCGCTCGTCATCAAGCAGGTAATCCATCTGGAAAACTGACCAAGTTTTTCGTACAGGCATAAGCTTCGGGTAGAGCACACCTATTTGTCTTTTGGCAGTATCTAATTCCCATCTCCAATTTCCTTCAGCACCGTCCTCTCGTAATGGTTTAATTTGAATAAAACCTTTAGGGATTTTTGTCTCTCTGCTGGGATAAAACTCTTTCGTTTCTTGATTGAAGAGGAAGTAATAAAAAAGATTTGGTCTATCTTCTCGAAGATCATTGTCACCCGTTTTTCTAAGGTCAATCTCACGCCAAATGTTGCCGTCCGCGTCGGTATTTCTATACCTACGCGTTACCACTTCGTCAGGTGCCCATCCGTAGAGATCAGGTTCCCCGCTCTTCTTATACAAACAAACGTATTCGTGAGCACGTGGAATATATTTGTCATCAGACCGTCCTTTGGGATTATTTACGTCTGTTATCAATGCGATAAAATTGTCTTCGCCAAAAATCTCATTCATCAGCATCCTTAAATGATGCGCCTCATTATCATCAATCGAAATAAAAATCACGCCATCGTCTCTCAATAATTCCCTGAGCAGCTTTAGTCTCGGCATCATCATGGAGAGCCACCGGTCATGGCGATCCTGGCAATCTTTATCTACTACTTTGTTGAGCCAGTCTTTATGTCGCGGTGAGTTAACGTTGTCGTTATAGACCCAATTTTCGTTTCCGGTGTTGTATGGCGGGTCAATATAAATGCACTTGACCTTCCCTGCAAAATGCGGCAGCAGGGATTTGAGAGCTTTGAGGTTGTCGCCGTGGATGATTAAATTATCTTCCAGACTAAATGTAGCGCCGGCGTCCCCGCCGGTCCCCTTCCCTGACGAACGGGGGACCGGCGAGGACGCCGGCGCTACAAAACTTTTCTTCTTATCGATCTCCAGCTCGTGGTGCGGCACGGCGAGATGATAATTACGAACGTACCGCGCACCGGCGAATTCAAGTCGAGCCATAAGTGATTAATTTGGAATAGGTGCCTATCAAACAGCATACTAATATAATACGTGACAGGGGTTCATCCACAAATTTCTCGTATTTTCCACAAAACGCAGAACCCCGGACTTACGTCCGGTGCTACGAAGATTCCGTGCCTCTGGAATTGTCGGGCTGGAAGCACCGATCCTTCGACAAGCTCAGGGCAGGCTCTACGCGGCGAAACAAAATCGGCGGAGCTATTTTCCGCATTCCGTTGTGTAGTAATCCTCATGGAGCGAGAGAAGCAGCAGCATAAGGGAGTCCGCCACCGTTGGTGGAAGGTTTCGGCGCATGTGTGGGACTATATTGTCCGCGAGTCCGCAGGGCCATTTTTGATGGCGCTTTCGGTCATCATGTTCGTCTTTTTGCTGCAATTTCTCATGCGTTTCATCGATCGCATCGTGGGGCGCGGTTTAAGCTTGTGGACGATCGTCCAGCTTATCACGTTCAATCTCGCATGGATGGTCGTGCTGGCGATTCCGATGGCCGTGCTCGTCGCGGGCGTGATGGCCTTTGGCTCGATGGCCGCGGCCAACGAGCTGACGGCGATGAAAGCCGCCGGCTTGAGCTTAGGGCGCATGATGTTCCCAGTGCTCGTGCTCGCCGCGCTCATTGGGGTGTTCGATTTGCAGTTCAACAACATTATCCTTCCCGACGCCAATCATCGCGCGAAAGATTTGATGACGGATATTAACCGCAAAAAGCCTTCGCTCATCATTCAGCCCGGAACCTTTACGACGGGAGATGAAATTCCCGGCTATTCCATTCTGGCCCGCCAGGTCAATCCGAAGACGAACGATCTGGCGGACGTGACGATCTACGATCACGCCGACGCGACAACCTCCCGCGTGCTGACGGCGAAGACGGGGCATCTTGCGTTCACGCCGGATTTTCGCAATATCGTGCTCACGCTTTACAATGGCGAGATGCACGAGGTCTTTGCCGCGCAGCCCACCGAATACCGCCGAGGGCATTTCGGAACGTATATCGTGCAAGTTCCCACGACGGGCTACGACTTCATGCACGAAGGCGAATCGGAGCGGAGCGGACGGGAACTTTCCGCCGCCGATCTGATGAAAAAAGTTCACGCCGACGAAACGCTCGAAGCACGAGAGATGAGCAATTGGAAAAGCCATCTCGCGGCGTTTGCCACGGCGCTTACATCTCCTATCCCGCCAAAGCCACAGCCAGAGCCTACGAGCCGCACGCTTGCAGCCCGCATGCGCGACCTCTTTACGCCCCACCAGCTTACGATCCAAAACGATCTCGCTACCTTGCACGAGACGGAAGAAGATATGGACAATTATTTAGTCGAGACGCACAAAAAATATGCGATACCGGCTTCGTGCATTATCTTCGCGCTGATTGGCATTCCGCTCGGCGCGTTGGCCAAGCGGAGCGGCGTGGGTGCTGGCACGGGACTTTCGATCGGATTTTTCGTGCTCTACTGGGCCTTCCTAATTGGCGGCGAAAAGCTTGCGGACCGCGCCGTCATCACGCCGTTCTGGGGCATGTGGGGCGGGAATCTTATTTTGCTCGCGACCGGCATAGCGCTCACCTGGCGCGCCGCCTCCGAGCGGCCCACCAGATTCACAAAGGTCGTGAAAGCATTCTGGAATAGGAAAATAGTGCGGCGGGTGGAGTGATCGGCTTGTCCAGGACTATGCCATTCCGCGATGCATCCGCTCGATCAAACTTCGGAACTCCGGGCTATCGGCTATCGGCGCAAAATTCGGGTCGCTTTTGAGGAGTTCAATATGCGAAAAACCTGCGGCAATAGCGCGGTCGAGCGCAAGCATCGCGGCGGCGGGATCGTCCAGATGCATATACATTACGGCCACGGTGTAAAGTGCCAAGCCATCCGCCTCGCTCGAAGCGAGCAGCGGCTCGATGGTTTTGAGCGCGCGGTCTTTTTCATCGGCATAGAGCAGAAGCGTTCCAAACTGGGCGCGCGCGAACTGGTCGTCGGGATGCAGCGGAAACCACCGTTCGAAATGCGGCAATGCCTGGAGCGAATAGCGTCGGCGATCGTCTTCTCTTCCCAGCCGGTCGAGCGCTTCGATGAGATTCCAGTAAGTCATTTTGTACTTTGGGTTCAGCCCGAGCGCCTCTTCGTAGGCGGGAACGGCTTTCTCCATCTGGCCGGAATTAAAATAAAAAAAGCCGAGGCTGAAATGATTGTAATAGTCCTCGGGATTTTCGCGGACGCCTTCGAGCGCAATGGTTTCCGCTTCGGAATGCCGGCCTTCGAGCAAGAGAAGCGAGATGAGCGGGTAACGGACGTTAATGCCGGGCCGTAGTTCCCGCGCTTTGGCGTAAAGAGATTCCGCTTCTTCGAGATACCTTGGATTGCGATCCCATAACCGATAGAGGTTCGAAAGTGCCAGCGCTCGTAACCGAAGTGCTTCCGCAAACTTTGGGTCTAACTGCATAATGCGGCCGGTGATGGAAAGCGCTTCGAGCATGCTGTGCCGCGTCCAGAGATTGTATAAATCATATCCTCTCAA
Organism: Ignavibacteriota bacterium; assembly: GCA_003151825.1. Lineage (GTDB taxonomy): Bacteria > Bacteroidota > Ignavibacteria > Palsa-1295 > Palsa-1295 > PALSA-1295. The sequence continues at coordinate 49,919 of PLYO01000003.1, read as the reverse complement.
ATATAGCTCATAGGCTTCTGCATTTTCGGTTCCGCGGTCTTCGATACTCTTTTGTTCCTCACGGCTCAAGATGAGTTCGAGGCCTTCCACCACTTTTTTTGCAACATTCTCCTGAATTTCGAAAATGTCCGCAAAGACGCCCTTATGCGCATCGTGCCAAAGATATTCGCCGGTCTCGATGTCGAGCAATTCGACGCTGATCTTGATTTGCTCTCCAAATTTTCGAACCGCGCCCTGGAGGAAATAGCGTACCGAGAGGTCGCGCGCAATGTCCCGCGTGTGGCCGCGCGCGCCCTTGAAGTCCATCGAAGTATTGCGGTCGATGAGCCGAAGCGACTTGATCTTGGAAAGCGACGTAATCAACTCGCTCGTCAAGCCATCGGCGAACCATGCGTTATCCTGGCCAGGCGAAAGATCCTCGAAGGGCAGCACCAAAAGGGATTTTCGCTCATCTCGAACGACAGGCGCATGGCTCTCCGGAGAGGAACCTTTCAGCGCCGTGACGATCGAGTCATAATCCGCATAATGCAGATAGTGAACACCCGCCAAATGATACTCGAGCGCAACGGGCAGCGGAGCTCTTCGAAGCACGACGGGCAGAATGCGCTTGCCTTTTTCCGACGCGAGCGCTACTTCTTTCAACACATTCGCGGAATGAATAGCATGCTCCGAAATGAGCAAAAGCACGCTATTACAATCTCTGATCGCGCTGGCAATTTCCGTGGCCCACTGCTCCGCGCCACCGATGCCATGCCGGTCGATCCACACCGTCATCCCGTCCGCGCGGAGCCGTTCGACGAGGTCGAGCGCCTCCGCTGCGTCCTTGCGGGAATAAGAAATGAAAATGTCGCTCGCCATAGCAAAAACAGAACAGGGTTTGCCGGTGTAGCGCGGGCTTCAGCCCGCAGCTTAGAATCCAAAAATACTTGGATGGAGATACGTCCATGGCCAGTCTTGCCACCTTGCCACGAGACCGGCCTTCACCGGATTGAGCAAGATATATTGTACGATCCTCCCGAACTCATTCTCCCTTACCACATGATCGTAGCTCTCGCCCTGCCAGAAGCTGCCGCTTCTTCCGAGTATTCGATTGCATTCGATGCTGGATCGACCCTTGAGAAGCTGCATCACTTCATGAAGCTTTTTCGTGCTCCGGTCTAACGTGAAGAGAACATGAACATGGTTTGACATGATCGTATAAGCCCACACGGTATAATTGGTTTCTTCCAGGCGGTGAATGTTGTGCTGAATGCACTTCGCGACGGCTTCATCCCGGAGCCAATGTGGGCCATTCTTTGGATGGTCGAGAAGTCGATCGTATTTGGCAAAGTACCGCTTCTGGGTTTTTCGGTGCAGCTCCTCATTTACATTCCCAAGCTTTTCAATGAGATGAAGCTCTCGTTCGCGCTCAAAATGCAATTGCTTCATCAAGCTTTCCGGGATAGAACCGGCGAGCCGGAAGGTAACGAAGTATGGCGCGTCGTCGGGAAGGAAGTGCGGTAAATTCCGGCGATAGTGGGGCTGTTCGAGCTTCATAATAGTGGTGTAACGCGGGCTTCAGCCCGCAGTTAAAAAATCAATTAAGCTCCGGGCTAAAGCCCGGGCTACACCCGCTCCGAGATCGGCTGCCACGCTAAATCCACCGGGCCGGTGTAGTCCGCCATCGGGCGGATGATGCGGTTATGCGCATATTGTTCGAGAATGTGCGCCACCCATCCGGATACGCGGCTTATCGCGAAAATGGGCGTATAGAGATCGAGTGGAATGCCCATCAAATAATACGTGCTTGCCGAATAAAAATCGACGTTGGAATAAATCTTTCGTTCCTGAAGCATGAATGCTTCGATCGTCTTGGACATTTGGAACCATTGCATTTCGCCGGTGCGCTTGCCCATTGCCTCGGAGAATTTTCGCAGATGCGTAGCGCGCGGGTCTTCGGTGCGATAGACACGATGCCCGAATCCCATAATTTTTTCTTTGCGAGCCAGCGCGTCGGTGATCCACTCTTTCGTTTTTGCCGGGTCGCCAACCTTGAGCAGCATTTTCATAACCTGTTCGTTCGCGCCGCCGTGGAGTGGACCTTTGAGCGCGCCAATCGCGCCGGTCACAGCGGAATAAATATCTGAAAGCGTGGCGGCGATGCAACGCGCGGTGAAGGTCGAGGCGTTGAACTCGTGATCGGCGTGGAGCGTGAGCGCGGAATCGAACATTTTTACAACATCGGCGTCTTGCTCTTTGCCAAGCAGCATATAAAGATAATTCGCCGCATGGCCGAGCGAGTTTTTCGATTCAGGAAACGCGCGTCCATTACGCGCGGCATCGAAATAGGCTACGAGCAGAGGCAACATGCCGATCAAGCGAATGCCTTTTTCGATATTCGATTCGCGGGACATATCCTCGGCCTGTGCATCGTACAGCCCCGCTTCGCTCACGAGGGTTCGGAGCGCGGCCATCGGGTGAATGTTGCGCGGGAACTCCGCGAAGCGCGCTTTTACCTGTTCGGGCACGCGGCGGCTTGCCACAAGCTTCTTGCTGAACTCCGAAAGTTCCGAAGCATTAGGAAGCTTGCTATAAAGCAAGAGATAGCACGTTTCTTCGAACGTACCTTTGACGAGATCGTGAATGTCATAGCCGCGATAGGCGAGGATACCGCGCTTGCCATCTAAGAAGCAAATATCGCTCGTTCCGGCGACGACGTCTTCGAGGCCGGCTTTCGCGGGCGGCGCTTTTGAGCTGCCGTTTGTCGGAGTGGTGGTAGGTGGAGTTGTGACGGGGTTTAATACTTCCTGTGGCATTGTTTTAAGAGGAGGAAAAATTTACATATCTTGCACTAAACACGGAAAATCAGAAAAATAATTCGGTATAAAATGAATGCACGTTACAATTCTTCCGCGCGTCTGCTCGCGAGGCGGCGCGCCCGGCTTTTGAAAAATTCTATGATGGGCGGCAGCATGGAAAGAAGTATGACGATGCCGATGATCAAATAAAGGTAATCGCCGATATTGGCCACTGATTTTCCGAGCATGAGGCCCAACAATAAGACGCCGAATGTCCAGAGCAGCCCTCCCACGACATTGAAAAGCATAAATTTTTTCAGGTTCATGCGCGCGGCGCCGGCCACGACGGGGACGAACGTCCGAATGATGGGGATGAACCGCGCCAGCACGATGGTTTTCCCGCCGTGCTTTTCGTAAAACGCGTGTGTCCGAGCGAGATGTGTGCGCTTGAAAAGGCGGGAATCCGGCCGCTTGTATAAGGTGTCGCCGGCTTTTTTGCCAATATAATAGCCGGCGCTTTCGCCAACAACCGCCGCGACCCATAATACAAGGGCAAGCGTAATGAAATCAATATCGACACGATGCCCGCCAATGAGGATACCTGCCGTGATGAGGAGTGAGTCACCCGGCAAGAAAAACCCAATCAGCAAACCATTTTCCGCAAAAATAATAATGGCGAGCGCGATTATGCCGCCCGAGCTGACTAACTGCTGTAAACCATCCGGGCTGCTGAACGTACGAAAAAGATCTGTTATGACGTGCATGAGCGCGTATGAGGTTGTAAGCGAGTGGTTATGTTCCCCGAACGGTTTTCCAGCAGGCGGTGTAGCCCGGGCTTTAGCCCGGTGCTTAATTTCATTTTTTAGCTGCGGGCTGAAGCACGCGCTACACCGCAGAGAGCGCATTAAACCATTTTGCCCCTCGAAGCGTCTTAGAAAGTACTGCTTTTTTCAAGGAGCCTTTTTCTATGGAGCGAAGAACATTTTTAAAAAGTACCGGCGCCACGGTTTTGGGTGGGACGTTAGGAGCCGGGAGTGTAATCGGAGCCTTGGATCCGTCAAATTCATTGGCAAGGGGCACCACTCCCCAGCCCCCGACTTCTTTAAGAGGGGGAATAAAAGGTAGGGGCAAACCGCTCGAAACAGAATCCGCCGATCTTTCGCCCTATACCGGTCCATGGGGCGATGCGCAGCTTCGGCATTTGCTGCGCCGGTGCATGTTTGGCGTGCCCGAATCGCAATTCACCTCCGCGCAGGCGCTCGGCTCGATGGATGCCGTCGTCACGCAACTTCTTGCCTGCCAGGATTTAACGAAAGTGCCACTGCCCGCTCCCTTCGCCACATGGCTGAACACGATTCCGATCAGTTCGCCGAACCTTCTCGCCGTCGAGAATATAGAAATCGCAAACTGGTGGTTCGATCAGATGATGCAGGAGACGCTTTCCCTCCGTCAGAAGATGACGCTCCTGTGGACGAACAATTTCGTCACCGGCTCGCAGACCGTGAACATTGCGCAGTATGTCTATACGTACCTCATGACGTGCATGAAGTATGCCCTGGGAAATTTCAAGGACTTTGCCGGCGCCATTTCCATCGATCCCGCCATGCTCGTCTATTTAAATGGCGATCAGAGTTATGTAACGAGCAAAACGAATAACGTCAACGAGAATTTCGCGCGGGAACTGATGGAGCTGTTCACGCTCGGCATCGCCTTTCCCGGTACTGACATTCCGAATTACACGCAGGACGACATCGAAAATTCCGCACGCGCACTGACGGGATGGTCACCAACGACGACCGCGCCATTCATAGGGCAGTTCAACAGCGCCCGCCACGATACCGGCCAAAAAACATTCCTCGGCCAGACGGGGAATTGGGCCTTGACAGATATTATCAATATCATCTTCCAGCAGCCGACGGCTTCCCCGGCCTATCCGCCCGGAGCGCCTTCCGGGTTCCCGCAAGGCTATACCGCTGCATACTGGGCGTGCCAGAAGATGTATAAGGAATTTGTCTATTACAATCCGAGCGTCACCGATCCGAACGGGACCGTGCGCGACGCCATGGCGCGGCTGATGCTTAATCCCCCGAGCCCCTATAATCCTTTCGATATTGCGCCGGTCATGCAGGCGCTGCTCACGAGCGCGCATTTTTACGATGCCGCCGTTATCGGCGCGCAGATCAAAAGCCCGGTGCAATACTTAGGAAGCCTTGTCCGTGAATTTTGGCTTACGTATCCTGCGTTCGATTCCTCTGCCCCGCCGGACAGTGGGAAGAAGGATGGAAACAACAATGAAATTTATAACGATACGAACCCGACTCTAACGGTCATGACCAGCGGAATCCTGAGCAATTTGGGTCAGCAATTGCTCAACCCGCCGAACGTGGCCGGTTGGCCCGGCGGCGAAAATTGGCTTTCGGCGGGGTCGTTTCAAACTCGCGAAGCTAATAGTTATATCGCGCTCTCCGGCGGCTATGTAAATTCCAAGAAGAATTGGGACCTCGCATTTAGCGCCGATGGCTACGCCTTGCAAATTCAAAACAGCACTTCGATTTCGGATACAGCGTTAAGCCAGGCGCTTGAGAATCTGTCGCTGGCCTTCCAAACGACTCCGACTTCGGTGCTCGGGCCGATCGAATCGACGATATTGGATACCGAAATTCAGGGGACCTATAAAGATCCCAATTATCAATATAATACTCTCGGAGTGCAGAACTTCGCCGAGGTACTTACCGATTTGCCGGAATTTCAATTATTTTAACAAACATTCCCAACCTTTCACGGCGGGGATCAAAACATTTCCCCCTCCTTTTCAAGGAGGGGGCAGGGGGTGGTAAATGAAACGTCGCGATTTCTTAAAAACAGGACTGAAAATCGGAGTAGCCGCGAACGCGCTACCCGTCATGCTTGGTGGCTGGCCGATACGCGCGCTGGGGCGCTCGCCGCTCAGGAGCGCGCTCGAAACTTCGGGCTCGTCGAATAACAATGTGCTCGTCATCGTCCAACTTCAAGGCGGGAATGACGGGCTAAATTGCGTGGTGCCGTATGCGGACCCGTACTACGCCCCCGGCAGCGTCACTTCTCTGCGACCGACGCTCGGGCTGTCGGGTTCGGATATTACCAGCCCGATTCCCGATCATACGTCGCTTGCGATGCACGCGGGGATGGAGGGAATTTTATCGCTCTATGGGAGCGGTGGCGGCAATGGGCAAGTCGCCATTCTTCAAAATGTGGGTTACGCGAATCCCGTCCTCTCGCATTTTCGCGGGACCGATGTGTGGAACACCGCGACGGACAGCGGCATCTATGAATCCTCGGGATGGGTGGGAAGGTTTCTCGCGGGTCAAAATCCGGCGTATCCTCCCGCAACGATTCCCACGGGAAGCTGGCCACTTGCCGTGGAATTTGGCAATGCGCTCAGCAACATTTTTTTAGGTCCGAATGGCGGAATGGGCGTCGCGATGAACTCCATGCCGTCGCAATCGTCTCCCACCGGGCAGAGCTACGATGCGATCCCGAATAGCCCCACCACCCAATATAAAGAATTGGAATTCGTTCGTACCATTCAGGCCGAGTCCGACATTTATGCGAATACGATTTTGAACCGTACGGTCTCGAAGAATAATGCTTCGGTAACATATCCTTCGAGCACGCTTTCGCAGCAGCTTTCGTATATCGCGCAGATGATCGCGAGCGAGGGGAAGTCGGGATCGACGACATCCGCGCCTCCTAAAATTTATCTCGTCACGCAAGGCAGTTACGATACACATTCGACCCAGATCACTCGGCAGGCAAGTTTGCTCACCGATCTTTCCGCCGCCATTGCGGCGTTCCAGGCAGACATCGAAGCCTTCGGCGTTGCCGACAACGTCGCCATCATGACCTATTCCGAATTTGGGCGCCGGGCGAAAGAGAATGGTTCCGGCACCGATCATGGCACGGCCGCGCCGCATTTTATCATCGGCACGCAGGTGAAGGGCGCGGTCTATGGCAGCGATCCGGCGCTCGACCCGACCTCGCTCGGTACGCCGAACGGAAACGCGCCCACTGGGAACCTGAATTACGATCCTCTACACGAATTCCGCAATGTCTATGCGACCGTGATGAACGAGTGGCTGCTCGCCGGCGGCGACCAGACCCAAATTAATGCGGACATTCAAGCCGTGCTTACGCAGGATGCGAACGCCACCTACTCGGCGAATTCCAACTGGCAATCGCTGGGCATTTTCAAAGCCGCCTCGCAACAATATGTCGGTTCCGCGCCGGGTGCGGTTGGCCTGATGCTCTTACAGAATTATCCGAACCCCGCGTATGCCTCGACGACGATTCCCTTCGTGCTCGATGCGGCGGGGCCGGTGGAACTGGGAATCTTCACAAGCGCGGGCGTGGAAATCGCGCGGCCGGTTGAGGGCTGGCAGTCCGCCGGGCCGCAGCAAGCTAATTTCGATGCAAGCAAGCTTGCGAGCGGCGCGTATTTTTATCGGTTGAAGACCGTTTCGGGAACGGTATCGCGGCCGATGATCGTAGCGCACTAAACTCGGATTTATCGGATTTTTAGGGATTAAACAGGATTTGGGAAGGCGCCACTTTATTCACGGGTATTGTATCTCGAATTTTCAAATTTTTCAATTTCTGAATTGAACCCCTCCCCACATCCTGTTTAATCCCTAAAAATCCCAAAAATCCGAGTTCGCTTTTTAAGTTTTCGTATCAGCAAATCCCGCGTCGTCCTGTGCGTGAACGCGACTTTGTCATCGATGAGGATGACGGGAATTTTATCCCAATATTTTTCCCATAGTGGGTCACCGGGACGGATTTTCACAATATCGAGATCGAACTCGACGTAGTCCATCGCGGATTCGAGTTCTTCGAACGCTTCGTCGCAGAGCGAGCAACCTTCCTCCTTCGTGATAAATTGTACGCGCGGTTTCCCGGTCATTGGGTGCTGATACGATAAGGGATGGTATCGCTGCCGTCCGAAGGGAAGAAAAAGACCGTGGCTGGCGTGCCTTGCAACAGGTTGAATGTAATCGTTCCAGCCGCCGTGCCGCCGGTGACATGGAAAGAAATTGGCCCCACGGGCGCGTCGGCATACGTGACGTCGCGCTGGGCCATGCTGCTGATATTTTGCCCCGCGAACGTGAAATTATTTACGGTATAATCCGCGGTGGTATTCACGAACCGGACGCGGCCCATGGCGGGGTTGCTGGGCGCGGAAACCGTATCGAAGAGTTCGAGCAAACCAGTGCCGGCGCCGGCTTCGATTGCGACAAACGTATATCGAAAGTTGGGTTCCAAGGGAGGAATGATAAGGAGGTGAGTGGCCGTGTCCTTATCAGTCGTGAAGTGAAAGACGCTGTCTTGCGGATAAGGCTGGGAGCCGAACCAGAAATTGTAATATATTATTGCGAGCGTACTGAGCGCCATGTACTCGCTTATCGAATCTGGCGGGATGAGGGTCACTTTCTCTTGCGTTGCATAGGCTTTGTTCGTGATGGTGCGCGGAATGCGCGGGTCCTTGTCGTTGGGATTGGCAATCATAAGACTAAGCGAGTCGTAATGCGTGGCGTTCACTAAGCTCACGCCAAAGTTTTGGATATCGACCGTCGCAGTTCCCGCCGACTCAGAGCCATCTTCCAGGGCGGTCATCGACGCCGTCGGATCCGAGCCGACGGGCTTTGTTTCGCCGCGAGCGACGATCGTCAAGAGTAAACCTTTCGAGGTAAAACCATAAGTGGAACTAAAAATATTGTCCGTCAAGCTGGTGTCGTCTTCGGGTTGGATGAGCAAGCCGCTGGTGTCCGTGAGCGGAATTTGAAAATAATCGTTGGCGGAAAGGCCTGTCCCCGTGCTTCCCCCTTGCGCATCGGAGATAGAATCGAAGCCGATCCGAATGTCAGGTTTGGCCTTAATAGTGCTTGAAAAATAAACATCGAGGCCGGGAATGTCCACCACGGCATCGACAAATCGGGCATACGAGTGCAGCTTATCCGGTTCCCGTACCACATCGTCCAAATAGGTGGCGCGGGGGGTTTGCTTTGGCGTTCCATTCATTCTCCCGATAAAGATCAAGCTCTGGCGTGAGTCTCGGATTATCCCATCCCATCTCGATACCGTGTCGCGGCTCGATGCGTCCATCGCGGCGACGTGGTGCAGCCCGGGATGAAGCGGCAAACCTGTTGGCAGATAGGTAGTCCGGTAGCCAAAGACGTGGTTTGGGTTCCATGAGTAATACTTGTTATCAATGTCGTACCACGCGCTGTCGAAGAGCTTGCCGTCCACGTAAACAAGCAGTAGGGTGGAATTGCTGACCGCATTAAAAATGCGTACGCTGGCCGGCGTTTCGGTCGGGACGATGTCGCAGGAGGGTTTGCAACCAGAAACGGTAAGTGCAAGGATTACACCTACCGCGAGCGCGAGGATGGATTTTTGGATCATTCGTATGGTTCGCATGGAATCTTCTATAGTAAAAACACTCCCGGACGTCAATTGTTACACAAGAATGGAAGAAAAATTCGAACCCGAAGATACCGTATTAGATTGTTCCCGTGGCGAGACCTATTTTTCGATAATTTCGATTGAACGGTTTTTGATGTTTTTCCATCGCATAGAGGAGATGCAGGAGCTTTCGAGCTACGGCGATGTGCAGCACCATGGGGTCTTTCTCACCGCCGTGTTGTGGGCAGACCTTCCTAGCATTGTTGTGTTCCCTAGCGGAGAGGGAGGCCATAAAGAAGGTCTGCCACAAACGGGCATTCCCCATCTCCGGGACCCATGGCTTTCAAAAACCGCAAACCCCGGACTAATGTCCGGGACTACAACTATGCCATCCCTAACGGGACTGGAGTTTGGAACAGTTTGTCATTTCTCCGAAGCGCCGCTCTTACCCTTCACCGCTTCGATGATCTGCTCCTGAACGGAGCGCGGCGCTTCTTCATAGCGGGCGAATTGCATGGTATAGATTGCGCGGCCTTGCGACATCGAGCGCATCACCGTCGCATATCCGAACATTTCCGAAAGCGGCACGGACGCTTTGATGACCTGCGCGTCCGAACGCGCCGTCATGCTTTCGATTTTGCCCCGGCGCTTGGTCAAATCGCCGATGACGTCGCCCATGTAATCTTCGGGCGTTACAACTTCGACATCCATTATTGGTTCCAAAATAACCGGATGCGCTTTGCGTGCGCCTTCCTTGAAGGCCATCGAGCCGGCAATTTTGAACGCCATTTCGCTCGAGTCAACATCGTGGAACGAGCCGTCGAACAGCCGAATCTTGATGTCCTCGACCGGGTAGCCGGCAAGAATTCCATTCTTCATGGCTTCGACAATTCCCGCGCTGACCGGCGAAATAAATTCCTTCGGAATCGTTCCTCCGACGATGGCATTCTCGAACTCGTAACCCTTACCAGCCTCGTTCGGCTCGATATCGATCCATACGTGGCCGAACTGACCGCGTCCACCAGACTGCCGAATGAAACGGCCTTCCTGCGTAACTTTTTTCCGAATCGTTTCTTTGTATGCGACTTGCGGCTTGCCGACATTCGCCTCCACGCGGAACTCGCGCTTCATGCGGTCAACGAGAATTTCGAGATGCAGCTCGCCCATGCCGGAAAGGATGGTCTGCCCGGTTTCCTCATCCGTTTTAACTTTGAACGTAGGATCTTCATCGGCAAGCTTTTGCAATGCTTCCGACATTTTCTCGGAATCGGCTTTCGTTTTCGGCTCGACAGCTAAAGAAATAACAGGCTCCGGAAAAATCATTCGTTCCAAGACGATGGGATCGTCCTCATCGCAGAGCGTATCGCCCGTGCGCGTTTGCTTCAGCCCCACGGCGGCGCAAATATCGCCGGTGTAGGCCATCTCGATGTCCTCCCGGTGATTGGCGTGCATTCTGAGAATGCGCCCGATGCGCTCCTTGCGTCCGCTCACGGAATTCAGTACGTAGGAACCCGATTTCAGCGTGCCGGAATAGACGCGGAAAAACGTGAGCTTGCCGACGAAGGGGTCGCTCATGATCTTGAATGCAATCGCGGAGAATTTCTCAGTGTCCAGCGGCTCGCGTTTGATATGATCCGTCAAATTCAGATGATGGCCCTCGATCGCGCCGACGTCCACCGGGCTGGGAAGATAGTCCACGACGGCATCGAGCAAATCCTGTACGCCCTTGTTCTTGAATGCCGACCCGCAGAGTACGGGAATAATCTTTGAGTCGATCACGGCCGTTCGCAGTACGCGCATCACCTCTTCGGTGGTGATTTCTTCGCCTTCCAGATATTTGATGAGCAGCGTGTCATCCACTTCTGCAACGGATTCGAACAGGCGCGTGCGCCATTCTTTTGCATGCTCTTTCAATTTTTCGGGAATTTCTATTTCATCCCACGTCGTACCTAACGAGGTCTCATTATACATGCGCGCCTTGTTCGTGACAAGGTCGATGACGCCGGCGAACATTTCGCCTTCGCCGATGGGCAGATTGATGGGAACCGGATTGGCATAGAGCCGCTCCTTGATCATTTTGATCACATTGAAAAAATCCGCGCCGGTGCGATCCATTTTATTGACGAACCCAATGCGCGGCACGCCATACTTATTCGCCTGACGCCATACCGTTTCCGATTGCGGCTCGACGCCGCCGACGGCGCAAAACAGCGCGACCGCGCCATCCAACACGCGCAGCGAACGCTCGACTTCCACCGTAAAATCTACGTGGCCGGGCGTGTCGATGATATTGATTTCCGTTTCGCGCCACACGCAGGTCGTGGCGGCGGAAGTGATCGTGATGCCACGCTCTTTTTCCTGCTCCATCCAGTCCATGGTCGCGCCGCCTTCATGGACTTCGCCCATGCGGTGAACCCGGCCCGTATAAAAGAGGATGCGCTCGGTGGTCGTGGTCTTACCGGCGTCGATATGCGCCATAATCCCGATATTACGAGTGCGCTCTAAGGAATGTTTGCGTGACATTTTCTGAAATTCTGATTTGGAGCGCGTTTAACCCAAAGCCACTCTCGTTAGTTCGAAACGGCGTATTATGAGTGCATTATTCTCGGGGATCCAGACGCATCCCGCAGGCGTGGCCGTAGGAATCGTAGTTATCATTGTCTATTCCAAATCCATAGGAATAAACGGCCATCGGCGCGGCACATTGAATGAAATGCCGCCCAGACGCAACCTGGAAGGTAAGTACTGTGGACTGTGCGCCCGGAACATGGCTCTTTCTTGCAAGCACGACTCCTGGCGGATAACTCCCCAACCCCGCGCGCGCGCCATCGAGTAAAAGAGAGTTGACTGCGGTATCTGGCACTACGATATTTAAATAATCTCTGTACACTCCATGCGTCACCGACGATGTTGTCACCTCACTTACAAAACGATCGTTTGGAATGGCTATCAACATGAACGGATCGCCAACTTTGACGGCATCGGCGTTGAAGCTGGTGCAATACTGCGCCACGAGAGCCGGCTTGCTCGTGGTAACGATCGCGTCATGGTAAAACGTATCCACTTCATAAAATTCGTTGCGATTGATCGTCGCTGCCTTTACGCCATTAATCGAGACAATGGTTGAATCGGCATCCGCAATAATTCGAGCAACGTAATAATCCTTGCCTTCGAATTTTGTGAGGATGAAGGATTTGCCCCAGTCATTGGCCGGCGGCTCCATTTCGAGCAGCATATCGCAAAAGGAAACGTTGGATGGTACTTGCGCGCAACTATGGCCGGTAAAGAACGCGATGGGCTTGGTCGAGGAAACGGTCGTGCCGGTAAGATCGCCGCTGTCATTCGAGCCTTGAATCTGGAACGTTTCTCCTCGGTTCAACGCGAACATGATCGTTCGACCCTTCGGAAGACCGCCGTATGTTGGGCCTGCAAGATGGATGGTTACGAGCGTGTTACTATCTATGGCAATAATCGATGCTTGTGAACTAAAACTTTCAGAACCATTTTTTAACCAGGCGTAGCCCGCAACGACATATTCCTTCCCAAGAAATTCTGTCGGGATGGCCATGTAGCTATCGGTGCTGGCGGGGCGATGGGAGACGGCATAGACCGAAATATCCTGGTCGCTCGTGATGTGCAGCGAATTTCGCTCCGTTCGTTCGGAGGAACGAATTTCAATTTCGGTATCTACATCCCGCTCGGTGGACGCACCGGACTCGACCGAAAAATGCTGCACGCTGCTGTCCGAAAGATTGGTGATGGTGACGCTTGCCCGGTTTTCGGCGCATAGATAGAGCGAGAGGCTGAGGGTTTTATCTGCGCGTTCAAGCACGGCATTCTGCGGAAAGCAAATCCAGAAATCGCGGCCGCGGTAGCCCTGGGCAAGAGCGGCGCAGGGAACCAGCGCCAATATGAGAACGACAAGCGCACGTCGCACGGGATTTACTCCGCCTCGACCTGCGAGTAATCCAGTTCCACTGGGGTTTTGCGGCCGAAGATGGAGACTTCGACTTTGAGCTTCTGCTTGTCCTCGTTGATTTCCCTGATCTGCGCGCCGAAGCCGGAGAACGGTCCGTCAATCACTTTGACGGGCTGGCCCTTATGATAGCGGATTTCGGAGGTTTCCATGCCGCGCTTCTCTTCGACTTTGCCGAGGATGCGGCGCATCTCGTCGGGATGCAGCGCGGTCGGCTGGGTTTTCGTCGGGCCGACGAAGCTGACGACTCCGGGAACCGAAAGAATGAGATCGATCAGCTTTTTATCGAGCGCGGCTTCGATGAGAATATAACCGGGAAGGAAACTTTTTGTTTTTACCTTCTTTTTTCCGTCGCGGACTTCATAGACTTTTTCGTTCGGGATCACAACCTCCGGCACGCGATCGGTGAGTTCGCGGCGCTTGATTTCGTCCTCGATATAGGCTTTGACTTTCGTCTCCGAGCCGGTGAAGGTTCTCAGAGCATACCATTTCAGCGTGGGCGCTTGTGTTTCTGCCGTTATCATTAGAGTAAGCGGAAAATACCGCGAATGATCGTCTCGAAAATTTTATCGACTCCGAAGGTGAAGAGCGCCATCACCACGCATAAGACAAGCGTGATGACCGTCGCGTCCTGAAGTTCCGCGCGCTTAGGCCAGCTGACCTTGCGCATTTCGCGCGCGACGTCCGTAAAAAACGTGAACGACTTTTTTCGAAGCCCCTGCTTCTCGCCGTTTTGCGAAAGTACCGATGTTTCTGCCATTTTTTTTAAGTGCTGAAGTGCTAAGTGCTAAAGTGCTGAGATGATTTTTTGTAGCGCCACTGAGCGTCGAGTTATTACTTCAATTTCTGCTTCTGTCCTGCCGTTGTGCTTAATGCGCATGGCCGCCTCAGTGTTGGCACGCGCAATGGCACGAAAACGATGAAATCTTACTATTCTTCTCATAATAACTTAGCACTTTAGCACTTAGCACTTCAGCACTTAGCACTTCAGCACTTGCAAAGCACGACAGGAGGGAGTCGAACCCCCAACCTGCGGTTTTGGAGACCGCTGCTCTGCCAATTGAGCTACTGTCGTATCGGGCAATGATGAATGATGAAGAGGAATAGCGGTTCCCAATTTTCATCATTCATAATTCACCATTCATCATTGCCTTACTTCGTCTCCTTATGCAGCGTACGCTTGTTGTCGCGCGGACAGAATTTCGTGTATTCCACGCGGCCCGATTGCTTTCGTTTGTTTTTCGTCGTCGAGTAATTCCGCATTTTGCAGACGGTACACTCGAGTGTTATGATGTCTCTCATGATAAATATGCTCCTACGCTTCTTCGGGCATTTCCGTCGCCGCTTGTTGCGGCGCCGGCAGCCCTTCGATAGTATTCAAAAAAATGGCCGACATGAACTTGAACCGCCCGCAATTCGGGCAGATGTAAACCGTCACCGGCAGCGCGCGCGAAAAATTAAAATTCAGCGTGGTACCGCCGCCCGGATTCGAAATCGGATCGAGGCTCGGCAGCGCGAAAAGGTCTGCATTGACCTCCATCTGCGTACCGCAATCGCCGCACAGTTTTGGTGGTGTCACCTTTGAACAAGTATGAAGTATGAATTATGAAGTATGAAAAAATCGGCGGGAAGCGAATGGCATCCCATTCATGCTTCATACTTCATATTTCATACTTGCCCAGAGCGGGAGACGGGACTCGAACCCGCGACCAACAGCTTGGAAGGCTGTGACTCTACCACTGAGTTACCTCCCGCGCGTTAGCCCGCCCGTTTCGCTGTAAACTGCTGTTTTTCCAAAAAAAAGCCGGGAGGATCAGAAAATCCTACCGGACAGCATTCCCCAGAGCCGCATTAGACAAAATGGGCCGCCCTTCGGTTCCAGAGTAGCACGGCTCGTGTAGCACAGCCTTTCCAGGCTGTGCGCGGGCTTTCCAGCCCACAAGCAGGGCAACCGCGCCCGGGCTGGGAAGCCGGTCGCAGGCTGGAAGCCTGCGCCACACCCTAATGCTGGACGATAAACCGCTTCGATGTCCGCACCCCGAAGGCTCGCACGAGCAAGATATAACTTCCATCGCCAAGTCCGCCGAGGTTCATCGTGACAGAAGAAAACTCCGCCGGACTGACGACGCGCGTCACGAGCGAATGCCCCAGCACATCGAAAATCTGGACTGTCGCGGGCGTAGTAATGCCGGAAAGCGAAGATAAATCGAGCGCAAGCTCCGACGATGCCGGATTGGGATTCATGGAAAAATCGAACGGCTGCGGCTGGATGTATTCTGAAACAGAGCTTGGCCCGCTGCCGGCGTTAAAGGTTGTGATTTGCTGGTTTCCAAAACCGGCAATCTCTCCGACAGCATTCAGAATTGTTTTCTTCTTACTGTCCTTAATAGTGTAGTACCCGTTGATCGAACCGGCGAAAGGAGGAATAAGTCCCACTTCCTGACCCTCCGTCGAAGAATCGAAAATCGTGAACTGATAGCATCCGTTCGGCAGCGTGACGGTGTCTCGCACGAGCGTATTATCGTCAATGTTCCCATTATAAAGATAAAAATTCCCGTTCAAATCTTCGATTTGATAGCTGATGCCATTGGGAATGCTATAGGTTCCGAAGCTATCCGTTTTTACCGTCACATAAATGGTATTCGCGTAGCTTTTTGGAAGCGAGTAGGTTGTGGAGATGGTATCGCCACGCGTGTATTCATCGGGCTGGCCGTTGGGTTGGTTTGCGATGACCGTAAAGGTGTGCGTGCCGCTGTCGCCGAGATCGATCGGCGGAAGAAAGACCTGCGCGGTATCCATGAAGATGAGCGAGCCAGTCCAATTATACGTGTTTTGAATAATTCCATCGTGGCCATATTGCACGCTGGCAGAAGTGAGAATATTCTTTCCCGTATTGCGAATGACGATGAATGGCGGGCCTTCTTCGCAAATAGGATTCATCCGGTTGAATTCCTGCGCGTTATTCGGCGCGTACACGTCTTCGAGCCGCACGTCATTCTGGAAATTCGGTCCGTGCTTCGAGATTTGCTGAATGCTTGTGATAATGACTGGCGCGTTGCCGCCACCGGGCGAGATATAGGGATCGACTTTGTACTGCACCGTGATTGAATCGCCTTTTGCACCAAATGGGGTCAGATTGTAGTCCCAATAATTGACTTTATCGCCGGGACACCAACCCGAACGCTGATAAAACCATGTGCCGGATTGCGGCCACACGGGATTTTGTCCGCAATCCGAACGCCATAAATCCTGATCGTACATATGGCCGCCGTTAACCCAAATGGAATTAATATGTTCGGTGAATTCGTCGGCGCCGTTGGCGTCGCCGCCGTGGCCGGTTGCGATGAGGCGAAGCGTGGTAATGCCTTCTGTGGAATCGAGCGCAACGCGCCACGGAGGGAAATTACTCTGGATTGGTGGTTGGCCGGCAACACCATAATAAAATTCCCCGAACGCGAGCACCTTAAGGTTATACGCATCCGCCGGCGGCGTGCCTTCGATAAGGTCGAAGGAGAGCGTGTAAAGCGAGCCTTGCGAATAGCCTTCGTAAAGGGAACGAATTTGAACGGAATCGTGCAGCAGAAATGCGTAGTCGGTCACATCGTAAGTCCAAGTATAGGTCCAGTTCGTTGGGAATCCTTGTCCGTAAGGCGTAATGTAGCGCCCAATCTCGATATTATTGATGACCTCATAGTGATAATACGCCTGAACCGTATCTAAGAATAATTCCGTATCGCCTTTGACATAAAACGAGTCGATTGCTTTGCCCGTCGAATCATATAAATGGTTCCAATACCCCGCTTGCCATGCCGTGATCGAATCGGTTTTTTGGAACGGATTCGCCTTACTTTGGTAGAAATAAATCGTGATGGGCGATTTAGCAACGGAGTCGGTCGTTTTCGTTTTGGTATCGAAGCTATAGGTTCTGAGCGTATCGAGCGAGTAGCGAATCGAATCGACGGTCGATCCACCGACGGTAAAATCCGGCGCTTCTTTGAGCGTGGAATCGATAATGCCGGTATGCTGAAGAATAATGGCTTTATTGGTGTAATCCCATTGCCCGCACGAGGGCGATGGGCAGGTGAGCGTATAGCGCATCAGGACTTTCTCGTAGCGTTTGCCGGAATCGGGAAAAACAGCCCACCGATCCTGCTGGCCGTATCCGGTCCATAGGTATTTGCTGATGACGGTAACGTGCGTCGTATCGCCCACGCTTGCGAGGGCGCGTTCTGAAATGAGAGCGCATGTCTGAAGAGAAAGAAGAATGGCGAGGCAAGGAAATGGGTGCTTCATAAAGCTAATGGTTAATATAAGGAATACAAAAATACGCTATTTTCATCCCCGAAATCCGAACAGGCAGCCGGAAGCGTCGTAATTTTGAAGCATTATGAGACAACAGCGGGTTTGGAATTTCATCAAATATTACGCGCTCGGCATCTATAAACATGCCGACGAGGATAATTATTTTTTGCTGTCAGCAGGCATTGCGTTCAATGTGCTGTATTGCGTATTGCCGCTTTCGCTCGTCATTTTTTATTTTTTTTCGGTCGCGCTCTCGAAAGGAAGCGCGGCCGGATACGTGGTGAGCTATGTGGTCGAATCCTTTCCGATCGGAGTAAACGAACAGGCTGTCCGCACCTGGCTGATGAATGAACTTACGAAGCTCGGCCATGGGGGCGCGATAGCCGGAATCGTTGGCGGGGTAACGCTTTTTTGGCTTGCGAGCATTCTCTTCTCGACGCTGCGCACCTCGGTCAATATCGTGTTCAATATGTCCACGAAGAAGAACGTGATCTTCCAGAAGTTGCTCGACTTTCTCCTAATGGTCATCGTGCTCGCGTTATTGCTTACGTCAACGTTTCTTACGCCCATCGTAAACGTATTGCAGCGGCTCGGGACGGAAGTGCTTCCGCACTGGCTTTCGCCGATAATTACTACGACGGCGACGCGATTTCTCTCGCTTGCTATTTCGATCGTGCTCTATGGCGTGCTCTTCTGGATGCTTCCGCACGAGCGACTTCCGCGCAAGGTGATTTTCGTTTCCGCCGCAACGTCCGTTATCCTCACCGAAGCGATGCGATTCCTGTTCGTCATTTACATGGCGCACATTAGTTCACTCCGTTCGCTTTACGGGACCTATGCGTTTCTTGCGGGTATTTCCCTCTGGCTCTACTACGCAAGCCTTGCATTTTTGATCGGCGCGGAAGTCGGACGGCTCTATAAGGATCGGTACGAGAACGTGAAAGCGCCGATAGTGAATGGTGGCTCAGTTTGAATGTGAATTCATTCATTGTCATCCTGAGCGGAGCAAGACGAAGCGACAGCGGAGTCTTGCGGAGTCGAAGGATCCCAGGTAGTTTACCGCGCTGGTAAACTTCACCAGATCCTTCGACTCCGTTCATTCCGACGCGCATCGTGGGCGATGCGTGTCGGAATGAACTCCGCTCAGGATGACATGTTGGAATAATAAAATCGGGATGAACTACATTCTCTTTCTTTTCCTGAACGTCATCCATATGGCTTGCTGTTAAACTCTCCATGCGCGAAATAGAATTACTACCTATCGAATCGACCGTCGAAACCGGCAAGCTGTATGCGTTCGATGGAAAAATTCCGAAAGTACACGAAAGCGTTTTTCTTGCCGCCGGCGCGCGCGTGATCGGCGATGTCGAGCTTGCGGAAAATGTGAGCGTGTGGTTTAACACGGTTATTCGCGGTGACGTCGAGCGCATTCGCATCGGGCGCAACACGAATATCCAGGACAACGCGACCATCCATGTCACCAATTTTTCGAATCCAACATGGGTTGGCGAAGCGGTGACGGTCGGCCACGGCGCGGTGCTGCATGGCTGCACGGTGAAAGACCGCGCGCTTATCGGCATGAATGCCGTGGTGCTCGATCGCGCGGTCATTGGCGAGGAATCGCTCGTGGCTGCAGGCGCGGTCGTGCTTGGCGGAACGATTGTGCCGCCCGGAATGCTCGTCGCCGGAATTCCCGCAAAAATTCTACGCCCGCTTAATGAGTATGAGCGCAAGATGGTCTTGGATGGCTCGACTAATTACATGATGTATGTTCAACACTTCCGTGGCGAATTACCTGGGAAGGATTGGGATACGGGAAGTTTTGCTTAGGTAAAAATTAACGAAACTTTGATCGACCCATTTCCAAAAACGTCATTGCGAGGAGCGTTCGACGACCGGAGGGAGTCGAATGCGACGAAGCAATCCCGTAAGATTATGCTGAATCTCAGAGGATTGCTTCGTCATCCCTCCGGGATTCCTCGCAATGACAGAATTAGAATATAATGAGACATGAATATAGAAGAAAAAAACTTCCTAACACTTTCCCTCGACCGTTTCGAGCAGCTTCGCTCGCTTGGAACGAAAACACTCGCGCAATTGAATGACGATAATATTCATTGGTCTCCCGACACGGAATCGAATTCCATCGCCGTCATCGTGCAGCATTTATATGGCAACATGCTTTCGCGCTTCACCGATTTTCTGACAAGCGATGGCGAAAAGCCGAATCGAAACCGAGATACTGAATTCGTCGAGCAAAAACTTTTGCTCACGGAACTAAAAAAACGGTGGGATGAAGGATGGGACTGTGTGTTCGATGCCATTCGTCCACTTACGATTTCCGATTTGGATAAAGAAATTTTTATTCGCGGCGAGTCTCACACCGTAATGGAAGCGATTCTTCGGCAGATCAGCCATTATGCGTATCACGTCGGTCAAATCGTTTATATTGGCAAGCATCTCAAGGGCGCGAAGTGGAAAACTCTCTCGATTCCACGCGGGAAATCTGAAGAATTTCTCACGGTGCCATTTAAGCAGTGAATGAACGGCGCGATTCTTGTTGCGGTTGATAAGAAAGTACATTAAATTGACCTATTATGAAAAAGCTATTATTCTCAATTATTGCGGTTTTTGGATTGTTAATATTTAGTGCTCCGTTGCGGGCGCAAGTGGCAGGCTCGATTGTGAGCATCAGCGCGCTGGGCGGCGCGCAGACATCGAGCCTCGCGGGCGTTACCTCCGGCGATTATTTCTCAGTGCGTGGCTCGTTCACGAATTTATTCGCCGAGCTGCGCCATGCCGATTGGGGCAACAGCACGGCATCCATCCATGAAAATGGAATTTTGGCCGGCGCGGATTTGTCGCTTTTTCATATTATGGTTTCCGCCGCGGTGGGCGTGGGAAGCTCGAAATATCAAGCGCCGCCATATCAATATCAACCTCCTCCAGTGAACGGAGTATCTACGCTTCCGCTCTTCACCAAAACTCCTCCGAGCGTAACGTTAACGTCGTTCCTCTACGAGGCGCAGGCCCAGTATCAGTTCGATATTGTCGCGGGACTCATCACCATCAGCATCGGACCGAACTTCATTGGCGAAACGAACTCCGCCGAAAAGGAGGCGGGCATTGGCGGCGTGGCTTCTGTCGCGGTGGGGTTGTAAAGGAATCTGAACCCGGGTTACGTTGATTTTTTATTGTCATTCCCGCGAACGCGGGAATCCATCGGATTATCATAACTACAAGGTCTGGATTCCCGCTTTCGCGGGAATGACACTCAACCCTCTCTTTAATCTCTCAAATCGCCCCAAGCTTGTCCTGAGCCTGCCGAAGGATCCCGGTTCAGAAGATATTTTTTACTTTTTTTCTGACCCCTTGTAACTTTTGGGCATGTTGCCGTGTCGCTCCCACATAAGGAAATAGAATTTTCAGGACGATGGGCGTAAATCCCCGGATTCTGGGGTTCTTTAGGTATGGCAATAGATCGTATCGAGGGCATTTTGGACGATATTTCAGCCGAATTAGCGGCTGGAGCCTCGATATTTGAAATCGGGAATGCGCCGCTGGACGACAGCTCATCTTTAGACGATAGCTCATCCGCTCCGGACGCCGATACGGAAGTGTTCAACCGCTTCTTAGATGGGAGCGACGAGGCATTTCGTCAGCTCTACGATGCATTCGAGCGGCCGCTCTATCTTTACGTAGTGCGGCTTCTCGGCACGAAAAGCGATGCGGAGGACGTGTTCCAGGATGTCTGGACGCGCATGTACCGTCTGCGTGGCGAAGAGAAAACGGTTCAGAAGTTTTCGGGCTTGCTTTTCACGGTAGCGCGCAATCTTTCGTTCAATGCGATTCGGGATCGCAAGCTGCACCCGGGCATTTCGATCGAAGAGATCCCGGAAACCGAGCTTGCGGCGCGGAGCGGGGACGTAGAAGGCCTGGACTTGCGGGACATGCTCGAACGAGCGATGCTCCGGCTGCCGGTGGCACAACGGGAGGCATTTATTTTACGAGAGTATTTCGGGTACACCTATCAGGAAGTAGGAGAGATTACGGGGACCTCATTGGTCGGGGCCAAAACGCGGGCCTGGCGCGCGCGGGAACGGCTTAGAAAAATGATGGCAGCATGGCTGGAACTGCCTGAGCAGTAACACGAGTAACCACAACAGTTTATGACACACGACGATCGCATCAGTTCTTACATCGATAACGAGTTCACCGCCGAGCAGGAGCAGGAATTCCTGATCTCGCTGGCGGCAAGCGAAGGACTCCGAAAATCCTTTCGCTCCGAGCTCGTGCTGAAAAAAGTTTTGCACCGCGATGAAGCCTCGACCGCGCCTCCGCGCCGGCTTCGCGCCGCCGTATTCGCCACGTTAGGCCTCAGCGCCGCCGGACTTACCGCGAATAAGGCGAATGCCGCGCAGCCGATTGCAGCGGCCTCGCGCGGACTCATCAAAGCCCTTTTTGCTACGAAGATGAGCACCCTTGCAACGGTTGCGGGCCTTTCCATTTCGGCGATTGCCGGGTATGGGGTGCGTTCGGTGGTAAGCCCTTCATTGCCATCGGCGAATGTGACGCATGAGTCCCATGGGACTGATGTGTCACATGGGATGTATGCGGTTCCGCAGAATGTAAGTCAACCGGCGGCTTCCACTATTTCGGATGCTTCACCGGTTGCAAGCAGCGGGCTGATTAAACATGCGGTGAAAAAGCCATTGTTAACGGCGCGGCAGCAGCATGTCAATCATAGTGGCGCATCCGCGCAGCCAGAGCCGGTAACTGGCACGGCCGGCGGAGGCCCCGTGAGTATTGAACCGCCGAAGATCAATCCCACGCATTAAAATTTTGCGCATGAACAGATCATGCGCCAACAGCACATCTCATCTCGAAGCTCGCCTGGATCGTGGATTATCCACGATCGGGGTGAGCTTCTTTAATGCATGGGGAAATTATCCCTGTTCCCGCCCGTTTGAGTGGATGGTGCGATATGCAATGTTTCTTATTCCGCTCTGGCTCATCCTCTCGGTCGAGGCACAAGCCCAGTCGCCAATTCATGTGGGGGATTCCACCCTCATGCGCGACACTTTAGTCGAAAGTTCCTACATCGTCGAGCATAAGCCGCTTCGCGCAGGCATCGAAGGGAGTTATGGCTGGGGCCGCTATTATGACGCGAGTGTTCCCGCGACGGTCACAAAAAACGATTGCGATTTTTATTCCGGCGGTACCGGCAATGATTTTGGAATTCGGTTGCTTGCCGATATGCCGCTCTGGGGCGATGAATCTCCGTGGACGTTCCGGCCAAGCCTGTTCCTTCAATATCATCGGCCGGAGTTCGATTGGATAGAAGCCGATTCGAGTTACAATGCCACGACAAACTTGCTCCTGCCCTTCAGCATTCGGCATGAAGTGCTGGCGCGGGTTGGCGAGGCGGGAATCGGGAGTGGGTTTTCGTATGAATTTGCAAGCCGGTGGCACGCGCTTGCCGGCGCGAATCTGGGAATGATTTTTCTGCAATCGTATCAGACCTCGCTGCACCGCGTGGAAGCCGGACTTTTGTTCCCGGACGGTACGCGCGATACGGTAACCGGCTCGGGAAATCTCTCGAATAAATTGGCTCTCGATCCATCGCTCTCGCTGGGCATGAATTACGACGCTCCGCTTTCGAAGAAGCTTTGGGCCGAGCCGGGCATCGAAGCAAGTTTGCCGTTCGGAGGACAAGCGGCGAATGGCAGTGCGTTGTGGCGCTTTGGCGGGATTAGTTTTTGGCGAGCGGTCGAAATAAATGCCACGCTCACTTTGCTCTTCGATCTTACGCCGCGCACGGAAACAGTTCCCGTCTTTATCAAGCGCGAAATTCCCGAGCCTCGAATCCTAACCGAAAATCCGAAACCCGAAACCCGCCCCATGCTTACGGCCACTATTCGCGCCGTCGCGCTTTCTTCCGCAGGCGACACATCGCAGGTCGTGCGTATGACGGTCGAGGAAGTCCGCACCCGCAATGCCGACCCCATTCTGAATTATATTTTCTTCGATGCCGGCGCTTCCAATTTTCCGGCGCGATATATTGTTTATCACACGCGCGAGGCCGCTGAACGTGAATTTCAAGGTTCTTCCGAGCGACACAATATCAAGCTCATGGATCTTTATCGCGAAACGCTGAATATCCTTGGCGACCGGATGCGAAAATTTCCGAAATCGCGCGTTACGCTTATCGGCAGCACGGACAATACCGGCGACCGCGCCGCATCGGCGAACTCCGATGCGGGAGAAGCATCGTCGGCGATGCTGCTCGCGCTCGCGCGCAAACGCGCGGAGGCCGTCCGCGATTATCTTGTGAATATTTGGAACATCGATCCGGCGCGGCTGCCTATAGAATCGTCTATATTGCCCGCGCGGCCAAGCCCATCGAGCGCCGAAAATGGCCGCGCGGAAAATCGCCGCGTGGAGTTCCGCATTGACGCAAGCGATTCCGCCGCGCTGCATCTCACCGCGCCACTGACCGTCACCAATATCGAGCATCTTGCCACGCCGGACCGGATCGATCTTATTCCTTCGGTCCAAACCCAGAGTGGAATTTCACGATCGTATGCCACCATCAGTGCGCAGGGGACTATTCTCCAAAGCTTCCGCAGCGATTCCGTCAACAGCGCCGAGGAAAAAGTCTGGGCGCCCACGGAAGAAACGCTGAAAAACCTCCGCGATTCGCTCGACATCGACTACGACGTATGGGACTCTTCCGGAAATCACGCTCACGCGCATTCGAGCATTCCACTCGACGTTATTCGTGTCACGAGCGACCGTCCAGAGCGCATCGAGCGATTTAGTCTTATTTTATTTGGCTTCGATGAATCGCAACTCGGCGCGGGCAACGACCGCTCGATTCGTAGCGCGGCGGAGATGATGCTGAAAGTACCGGTCACGCGCGTGCTCATTCAGGGATTTACCGACGAAATGGGCGATCCCTCGCACAATGACGAGCTAAGCAAAGCGCGCGCGGATAACGTGCGAACACAATTCGAAGATTTACTTCGGACCGAAGGCCGCGATCCTTCCGCGCTCGATATTCATAGTCAGGGCCGCGGTTCACGCGATCTACCCTACGATAATAGTTTGCCCGAGGGACGATTCTTCTCCCGAACCGTTAACATTACCATCGAGCGCGGACCATGACGAATAATTACGAATTACGAATTACGAATTATGAGAGTGGCAATTATTTGTCATTTGTCATTCGTCCCTTCGGCAAGCTCAGGGCAGGCTATTTGTCATTCTTGATTTTCATGCTTGCCGTGGTCATTCCGCTTCGTGCTCAAGAGGTGCCCATTGTGACCATGCGCCCGGACCGCGCCGCGCACGGAATGAACGTCGTCGTTGAATTGCTTACCTCCTATAATGACTTTCGTCCATTTGGGTATGACGCGCTCGATTCCGATGTGAGCGTTAATTTTGTCCATCCTGCCGATACCGCTCGAGTAATGATTGGCCCTCCCATCGTGAGTTGGAACGGACACCTGATGCAGATTCCGATGTTCGTATTGCCCAATGCCTCGTTAGGCCCGGTGGCGTTCTCTGTTATCAGCACTGTCTCCGCGCGATCGGATACGGTAAATTTCTTTATCGATTCCACCCAACATCTTGGCTCCATCACGCGTGACACAACGATTGGCAATGGCTTTGGTAATCTTTCGGCAAACAATGTACTCTTGGTCGATTCTCTCATCGTAACGAATGCAACGATCCATTTTTCGCTCACCAATCCGGATACAACGCCGGCGAATCCTCGGCTGCTTCCGGTGGTAATCCTTTCCAAAGGGCCTATTCGCCTTACGAATTCAGCGATTTCCGTGGATGCCGATAGCATCGATGGCGGTCCCGGCGGCGGCGGCGGCGGGCATGGCTTCGGCGGAATTGGCGGCGGCATCGGCGGCGCTGGTTTCACCGGCGGAGGCAGTTGCCCGAGCGATTCGATGGGAAGCGCCGGCTCTGATTCTGTTGGAACTTATGTTGCAGGCGGGCCGGCTGCCACGGGCGTTCTTGGCGGCGGTAGCGATCCGGATGGTCATGGCGGCGGTGGTGGAACCGGAGCGCCTTATGGATCGAGCGGCGATGCGGGCACGAGTCAGCGCCCTTCTCAAACTGGTGGTTTTGGAGGAGGTTCCGGCGGCGGAGAGGATGTCACTCACATAGAATATGGCGGCGGCGGCGGCGGATTCGGCACGGCAGGGGCCGGTGGTGCGCAGCCATTTGGGTCAGGCGTGAACGGCGGAACAGACAACGGTGGAAGGTTCCTTATTCCGCTCGCCGGTGGATCCGGCGGCGGCGCGGGAAATTTGGTCGAGCTTGGAGATGGTTATGGCGGTTCGGGCGGCGGAGGCGGCGGAGCGATTGAACTCACTTCTTACGATTCTATCGTAGCGGATTCCGACACATTCAGCTCCCGTGGCGATTCCGGCACGACCGGAGCAAAAATTGCAGCCGGCGGCGGCGGCGGCTCAGGCGGCGCAATTTATCTGGCAAGCCCCAAAGGTATTCAGGCCGTTGGCGCGAGCATCCTTGTAAACGGCGGAAGCTTTGGCCATGCGGCGGACTCCGATGCATATCCCGGAGGGGCGGGCGGCCTGGGCCGCGTCAGAATTGATGGCAGATCGAACTTGGCTCCAACCCGGCAGCTTGCCGCCGTCTGGACCGAGGGCATTTCGCTTACACCTCAGCAGGGTGAGTTGCCGGTCCAAGGTTTTGTGCGTTTATCTGGATTTGCGCCTGATTCTATCAATACGCTCGATACAGTACGGGTTTTTTACCGAACACAGCATACGGTCTGGCAATCGGTCGATACGCTTCGCGCTGAGGATGGCTCGTGGGCAAAATGGCTGCCGCTTACGCATGACTCGGTGCTTTTTGTCATGGCGCTTGCCGAAGTGAACGGCCCGGCCTCCTATCCATCTTACGAACCCAATTGGCTGATGTCGAATGTGGGAATGGGAATTATCACTCATCCTCCATCGCCATTCTTAGTAGCGCTGGACACGCTGAATTTCGGGACTGTCCGGCTGAACCGTTGTAAAAAGCTTTCGCTCGTGCTGCGGAACGAAGGGGAATCGCCGCTCGTGATTGGCAACGGCGCGCTTTCCGGCTCGGCTGATTTTTCAATAACTCCCGATACTCCGCTCGTCATTCCGGCGTATTCTTCCGATACGCTCGAAGTCCAGTTTTGCCCCGATACCGCGAGCGCAAAATCCGCGACCGTAACATTCATCTCGAACGACTCCGCCGATTCTCCGAAGATCATTACTCTTCTCGGCAGCGGGCTCAAAAGGAATGATTCGCTGGCGTTATTGCCTGCCAGCACCTACTTCGGCAAGGTACTTATCGGAAATTGCACGAGCGATACCGTCACGCTGCTCTCCGCCGGAACGGACACGCTTTATCTCGACCGGAGTAATTGGAATATACCTCCCTTTACGCTAAAGCTCGTTCCACCGGATACCGCGCTTGCTCCTAAGCAAAAGGAGGAGATGATTATCACCTTTTGCCCAACCGACAGCGGCGATGTTAGTGCCACGCAAGTGCTCGATGGACGACAGGATTCAATCGCGATGGAAGGAGTGGGCGTGCTCAGGCTTGCCACGAGTCTCGGCGCGAAAAATCTCGGGACAAGCTGCTTAGGACACGCTATTACCTTCACAGATACGATTTCGAATCTCGGCAACGATACCATTACCATCGAGGGGTGGCAGGGACGCCACCCGCCACGCGAGGATTCTTTAAACGTGGTACTTCAGCCGCATGAGGACACTACTATTACCATTTCGTGGACGCCGGACACTGACGGAGTTTTTGCCGATACTATTTTCTATCGACTTTCGGACACGACACTGATAACCACGCTCGGCTACCGCGTGGCCGGAGCGGAGCTTCATTTCGATTTCAGTGTAGAATTTACGCCACTCTGCCTTGGCCAAAGTGATACCGACAGCGTCCATATTACGAATATCGGGCCGGACACGCTCGCTATTTTGCAATTAGGACTACCGGCAGGAAGCCCATTCACATTGCTCGATTCCGCCGCGCAGCTTTTGCCGGGTCAAAGCGTATTCCTTCACCTCGCATTTGCTCCCGGCGATACGCTCGCCCATTCCGATACGCTCCGCATCAGTGTGAGCGACGCCGGATGCGATTCGACAATTGCCATTGCGCTTATTGGCCGTGGAATTGTGACGGGACTTGCCGCCAATCCCATCGACTTTGGGCCTGTTCTCATTGGTAATTGCCGCGAGGATTCGATCCTCGTTGCCGATCCCTGTGGCCCTTCGGCAATCATTGATTCGGTGCAAGTAAAAAATCCGGCGTTTAAGATTATCTCCTCGCTTCCGGACACGATTCTTTCATTAGGCTCTGCGGAACTGGTATTTCGTTTTTGTCCGCAGGATACCGGGACGGCAACCGATACGATCACGCTGTTCCCAAAGGAAGGGCAGTCGTTTTCAGCCATATTAAATGGGAGCGGGTTCACGCATCCAAATCCGTGGGTGCACTTCACCGTTTCCAGCGCAGCAGTTCGCGCTGGCGATACGGCAACAACTTCCATCACGCTCGATTCTTCTTCGCTCGCAGGCAAGCATTTGGTTCGCGGCGTCGTCTCGTTCGATCCCATCGTCGTTTTGCCGGAGGGAGGATTTCTCATCACTGTTCAGACGGTGGCAATGGACTCGGTGGGCTTCATGGACTCGATCGACTTTAGCAATCCCGGTTTCATCGGATACATACAATGGCTTGCTCTGCTCGGCCCGCGCCCATCTACCGAAATTGGATTAGCGGTAACGGCCGCCGATACTTTCGTGAACATCCAGGTTTCGCCGGGGAAGGTAACTGTTACGGACTGCACGGGATTAAATGGGCAGTTCTCGCCGGGCGGCTCGTACGCGATGGGGCCTATTATTCCCAATCCGGCGTCCAATGTGGCGAGCCTTGCGCTCACGCTCGGCAACGATGGCTACGTCGAGGCCGGATTATACGACATGATGGGAAAATTAGTCGAGAGCATCTTGGCGCAAAGTTTCGCTCGCGGGAGTTATACCGTGAATATCCCGATGACGAGTCTCGCTTCGGGAAGGTACATGGTGGTCGTTCATTCCTTGGGCTGGGAGGCTTCGCGCCCGCTTGTCGTGGATCGGTAATCTTGGATGAATCTACCTAATCTCATAAATCCCAATAATCCCATAAATCACGGTTCTTTCCCTTAATACACTTCCAAATACCGGTCCAGCTCCCATTGCGTGACCGACATGCGGTACGAATCCCACTCGGCCGTCTTCGCTTCGACGAGCTTTTCTACGCAATAACTTCCCAGCGCCGCGCAGATCACCTTGTCTTTTTGTAGTTCTTCGATCGCTTCCATCAGGTTTTTCGCAACGGTGGTGATTCCACGCGCCGCCGCTGTTTCATCCGTGAATTCGAAGATGTTTTCTTCGACCGGCGCGGGAGCTTTCATCTTGTTCTCGATGCCATCCAGTCCCGCCGCAAGCATGACAGCAAACGCAAGATATGGATTGGCCGATGGATCGGGACAGCGAAGTTCCGCGCGCACGGCTTTCTCACGTCCCTTCGTGATGCGCGGAATGCGAATGAGCGCGGAACGATTGCGCTGTCCCCATGCGACATACACCGGCGCTTCATATCCGACGACGAGGCGTTTGTACGAATTCACCGTTGGATTTAAGATCGCGTTCATCGCGCGAATGTGTTTTAGTTGTCCCGCAATGTAACTTTTCGCAAGATCGGAAAGCTGGTACTCGCCTTTGGGGTCTTGCATCAAATTCTTTTTACCATCCGGCGAAAAAAGCGATTGATGCACGTGCATTCCCGATCCATTAATTCCCGCGATGGGCTTCGGCATGAAGGTACAATGCAAATCGTATTTCATCGCGATGGATTTCAGCGCGTATTTCATAATGATGACGATGTCCGCGCAGCGCAGCGCGTTATCGTACTTGAAATCAATTTCGTGCTGGCCGATAGCAACTTCATGGTGCAGCGCCTCGACATCGATACCCATTTCGTAAAGCGCGAAGCTCATTTCCTTGCGGATTTCGGATGCAATGTCGGTGGTTTGATCGAAGTAACCAGCGGTATCGTGCGGCAGCGCCTGAAGCGAGCCATCGGCGCCGCGCTTGAAGAGGAAAAATTCCAGTTCCGGCCCGGTATTGAATTGGTATCCCATATCGGCTGCCCGTTTTAATTGGCGTTTCAGGATTGCGCGCGGATCGCCTTCGAACGGAGTTCCGTCCGGCATATACACATCGCCGATGATGAGCGCCGTAACTGCGCGCGATCCCTTCGACCACGGAATGACGGTGAACGTATCGAGATCGGGCTTCAAATACATGTCCGATTCGGATATGCGGGCAAAGCCTTCGATCGAAGAGCCATCGAACCACACGTTCGAATCGATAGCGTCTTCGAGTTTGGATACGGGAATGGTCAGCGCCTTCATCACACCGAGTAAATCGGTGAACATGACGTTGATGAATTCTACTTTTTGTTCTTTTGCGAGTGACAGTACTTCGGATTTGGTCATAGTTAAGTAACGAGTAATGAGTGATGAAAATAAGAACCGCGATTACGCTGATTCGAGCGGATTACACGGACGATTGTTCGGATGATGTGGAATGAAACCTTTTTTTGTTAAAATAACAAACATAATCTTCCAAAATTTTTTAAATTCACGCGATTGATTTAATCCTAAAAATCGTCCGCGTAATCCGCTTTAATCCGCGTAATCCAGGTTCAGGCCCCTAATTCTTCTATCGGCAGCGCCATCGTCTCCTTATAAGTATTGAGCACGACGTTCGTGCGGGTTTGCTTGACGCCCGGCCATTGCTGAATTTGCGCGAGCAATCGTTCCAGCGTCGAGGTGTTCCATGTCCGCGCTTTCACGAGATGCGAGCCTTCGCCCGTGATCGCATGAACTTCCATAATTTCCGGATGCATTTCTGCCGCGCGTAAAAAATCCGGATACTTGCTGCTCGATTCGACCGTCACCGTGATAAAAACAGCGACATCCAAACCGGCAAGCTTCGGATCGAGCTTCGCATAAAATCCTTCGAGTAATCCGCGCTCTTCGAGCTTTCGCATCCGCTCGCTCACGGCCGGCAGCGACATGCCTACTTCTTCCGCAAGCTCATTGCGCTTTTTTCGGCCTTGACGCTGGAGCCGGCCAAGCAAAATCAAGTCCGTGCGATCGAGGCCGAGTGTCTCGATTGCAGGAATATTCGGCTTTTTGCCACGCTCCCCGTTCGTTTTTTGTTCCATGTCGTGCGTTTGTAATGCAAAGTTACGAACTTTCAAAAGTAAAGTCAAGAGCTACTTCTAATTTATTTAATAATGTGGATAAGTTTATAGACCTTCGTTCCGATACTGTTAGTAAACCGAGCCTTGCCATGCGAAAAGCTATGGCCGAAGCAGCCGTTGGTGACGATGTTTTCGCCGAAGACCCGACCGTCATCGAATTGCAGGAAGAAACCGCGCGAATTCTTGGCAAAGAAGCGGCGCTTTACGCCCCCTCCGGCTGCATGGCAAATCAGCTTGCAATTGCCGTTCACACCACGGCCGGCGATGAAGTAATTTTGGAAGCGGATGCCCACATCTATAATTACGAGACCACGGCCGCGAGTTATCTCTCGCGCGTGCAGCTTAATCCGGTGAAGGCTGCCGACCGAGGATTGCTTTCTGCTGAGGATATTCGCCCCGCCATTCGTGAGAAGGCTTACTACATGCCCATCACGCGGCTCATCGCGATTGAAAATACTCACAATCGCGCGGGCGGCACGGTCTATCCCATCGAACGCATTCGAGAAGTGAGCGAGCTTGCGCGATCGAATGAAATTATTATGCACTTAGATGGTGCTCGGCTTTGGAATGCCTGTGTTTTCGCTAATTGCTCTCCAAAGGATTATGCCGATTATTTCGATACGGTCTCCGTCTGTTTTTCGAAGGGCCTCGGCGCTCCAGTCGGCAGCGCACTTGCGGGACCGAAAGAGTTGATTACCAAAGCCCGGCGATTCCGAAAAATCTGGGGCGGCGGAATGCGGCAGGCGGGAATTATTGCTGCCGGCGCGCTTTTCGCTCTGAGAAATAACCGCGAACGTCTTGTCGAAGATCACGCGAAGGCGCGGCGTTTTGCAGAAATCATAACTGATGGTTCCAAAAATGTCAAGATTGACCTGACGCGGCTTGAAACGAATATCGTTCTTCTCAAAATCGAAGGATTTTCAGATTTAGGCCGCGCGCTTGGAATGCTGAAAGAAAAAGGTGTTCTGCTTTCACTTGGTTCGCACGGGTTGCTCCGTGCCGTCACGCATCTCGACGTTACAATGGATGAATGTGAACGCGCCGCACGGGAAGTTGTGGCGTTATTCGGATGAAAACGAATTGGCGGCAGGAATGGAAATCCGCGCAACCAGCGGAGCGAACGGCATTCGTCCTGATTGCGGTTGCATCGCTTCTGAATGTTCTGCTCGGTCTTCTCAATTATCCCGTCATCGGTCATGATGCATACGGGCATTTAAATTACCTCGATCAATTCACACGACTTACCACGCAGGGAATTCTCTATCCGCGATGGTTACCGGATTCCTTCGGCGGATTCGGTGCTCCTACATTTTATTTCTATGCTCCGCTTGTCTATTGGGTTGCAAGCGTGTTTCATGGCTTCGGAATTAGTTCCGCTTCCGCGCTTTATCAATGCGTCCAGCTTTTTTTCTCTTTCCTTTCGATTGCCACAAGTTTTTTACTTTTGCGCCAGTTAGGCGGGAACCGCATTCGTGCATTATCCGGCGCGCTGCTCTTCAGTTTCCTCACCTATCGTTTCTGCGATGTCTATGTCCGCGATGCGCTCACCGAGCATGCCGCGCTCGCGTTCTTTCCAATAGTGTTTCTCCGGTTCCCGGATCGGCTTCGCTCGATTGCTGCATATGCTTTTGGCTGGACAGGATTATTCCTCACAAATCTTCCCATAGCATACATTGCGTTCATTTCCGTCCTTGTTGTCGTTTTCGCGCGGCGCAGTTATCGTGAGTTCCCATTGCAAGCTTTGTCCATTGTAATCGCCATTGCCACAAGCGCCATCTATCTTTTCCCGGCGTTTGCGTTGCGGGGCCTTATTCATCAGCGTCATCTTTTCGATCTTCCGATGCACGCCAGCCAATTTGGCTTCGCGCTGCTCGATCTTTTTGAAGGCCATTTTGATTGGTTGCGCATTCTGAGCATCGCGACTATTCTTGCGGGTGCCATGTGCTTTGTTGTCATTCTCAAAAATTCGGATGTTGAATCTCGTGGATGGAAATGGCTGATTGCCGTTGCCATCTTTTTTCAAATCCCTTTCATCAGCGCGCCTTTGTGGCATCTTATTCCCGGCATGCCATTCGTCCAATTCTCCTGGAGATGGAATGGACTACTGCTTCTTGCCATCGGAGCAATCCTTGCTAAAGACAAGACTAATATCACGAATTGTATTCTTATCGGTCTTGCGCTTATCACCATCCTTTCCGAACTAACGCTTTCACGAAATTTATTTCTTCGTCCCCAGCTGCCGATTAATTCGTTCCGAATGGATGCACCCGAATATGCGCCGAAGTGGACTTCAAACGATCCCAGCGAAGTCCTCGGCATTACCCTCCGCCGGATGAGCGATCCACCCATTGTGATGCTCGGCCTCACCATGCCGGACGATACCATTGCGCTCCAATCGAAATCGCCGATTGAATGGAATTTTTCTGTTCGCTTGCAGCGTACCACTCCCGTCCGCCTCCATCAATTTTATTGGCCGTATTGGAAGCTGTATAAAGACTCGACGGAAATTCCTCTTGCTCCCGATCCGAATGGTTTTGCATCGGCTGAACTTCCAGCAGGGCAATATTTGATTGCATTAACATTAGAAAAATCGAAAAGCGAAACTACCGGATTTTTCACAAGCATCTTTGGATTATCGATTCTCACTATTCTGCTTGGCTTTTCGTGCTACCGTTCAATCACAAATCGTCGCGAGATCACTTCCCCGCCAGAAGAGGCACGCAATATATAACTTCCCGACGAAAGTTTTGAGGCATCGATGTTGAGCGAATGCTCACCCACACCCATTTCTCCATTGCTAACCATTTGCACTTCGTTTCCGATTTCATCAAACACTTCAACCTGAATAAGCGCAAGTTTGGCAAGCGTAAGCATCGAGCGAATTTCATTCCGAGCAGGGTCTGGAACCGGGTCCGCAAGGCTGAACTTCGTTCCATCCGCGTTTGGCGCGATACTACTTATTGCTGCCGTATATGCAATGCGATAGACGCAGCCTTCCTGATCGTCCGAAACATAAAGCGCGCTGTCGGCGCCTTCGATGATGGAAACGGGGCGGCCAAAGTAGTGCGAGGTGTTGGAATCGGGCGGCGTACCGACGACCTCAAATCCATTGACGAAATCGGTCACGCGAGCATTATGCCCATCCGTATCGGCCCACATCACGGTAACGCGCGGCGGCGCGGGCGGAGTGCGATCCCACGAACCGTGATAGCATTGAAAGATGGCGTTATGATACATCGCAGGGAATTTCGTTCCACGATAAAAATGCAACCCCAATGGCGCGGAATGCGCTTCGATTTCCGCGACCGGCCCATCGAACGTTTCGACGATGCTTGTATCGAGATTCATCATCAGCGGATTCCGTAAACGGAATGCATAACACCACGGCCAGCCATAATTCGCACCATCGCAGACGAGATAGATTGATTCCAAGGGGTTATCATTCGTGCCCGGAGTTCCCGAACCGAAAATATTATCCATCCCATTATTATTGACCCACAGTGCATCGGTTCTTGGATCGATATCCATGCCGACAGGATTCCGGGTTCCGCGAGCGAACGTGCGATAGGCCGAGCCATCCGGATTCATCTCGACGATCTGCGCACGATGAGCAATGTCGGTTGTGTCGGTATTACCCGTCGAGCCAACTTGCAAATAAAATTTATTTTTTATCGTGTCGATTGTAAAATTGCGGGACGTGTGCGATCCGCCGCCGGGAAACGATGCGATTTGAACCTTACTCTGCATTATGCGGCTTTGGCCATTCGTAATGATATGATAAAGCGTGGACTGATTCGAAACATAAAGTTCTCCTTTGTAAAATCCAATGCCATGTGGATCACCCAGACCCGAAGCAACAACGATCGTGCTATCGGCAACGCCGGCCTGATGGTGATCGGGCAGCGCATAGACATCGCCGTTGTAGGCTGTCGCGTATATTACGCCATCGGGCGAACAAGCCAGACCGCGGCAGGACGGAATGCCGCTCGCGAAAACCGTCATCGTAAATCCATCGGGAATCGAAATCTTTTGCGTCGTTCCATTTACGGTAATCACGGTATCGCCCAGCACCGGCGGCGGTGCTTCGAGCGTTCGGGTGCTATGCGGCTGTTGCTGCATCACCCATGCCGAGAGCGAGCAGCCTTCGGAATCCTGCGTAATAACAGGAGTGGAATTAGCAGGAAGTGACGCATAATAAAGCCCCCCTGATGTGAGCGAGACATACATACAATGTTCGTCCAGAGAAATGCTTGCCACGTCGAGCGTGGGAAGCCCTGCGTTGAATGGATTCCATGTAAGTCCAGAATCAGAGGAGACGATAACTCCATCATTTGACGAACCGGCAATCTCCACGCGATCAGAAGTAGCAAATAAAGTCGCTTCAAAGAAATCACTTACACGAATCCAGGTTCTTCCAAGATCGCTCGACCTGAATAATCCAGAATCGGGACTAACAAAAATAAATCGATTGGAAACAGCAATAGAAGCAACCCCTTTGCGTGGAAGGATTCCATGAGTCCAGGTATTGCCAAAATCTGTCGAAACAATAAGGCTCATACTCGTGCCGGAGTCGATAATAACGACGGCAATACTGTCACTCATCGCTAATTTATAGACATTGAATGATCGGTTCACAAAGTCAATTGAATCGGGTGGATTCCATGTGCTTCCCTCGTCGGTTGAACGGTATAATGGCCCTCCGGCCCAGCCGCCGCCCGCCAAAAGACCCCGATTGTTAGCTGCAATATTTACTGCCGCTTCTACAAACGTGCAGCTATCCCATTGCATCCCTTCATTTGTAGATTTAAATAATTCCCAACTATCCGACCCTTCATCAAGTCCGTACAAAAGAGAATCGCCGAGAAAAATGGAGAAGGAATTTAGCTGTCCCAAGACTCCTGCAACTTGGTTCCACACTACTCCACTATCCATTGTATAAAATAATCCATTATCTACCGACGCAAAGAGGGTTTTGCCATCTGAGGTAACGATGCCAGCTGCTGAACCCTGCTGGCCGGATTCCTTGTCCCACTTCGCTATTTGCGCAAACAAAGAAGCGCCGCTTAACGCGACGAAAAGAAAAGCAATTAGAAGCTTACGCATGAGAATTTTAAATGCCACTTTTGACCCTTAAACACAGCAATAGATACAGAACCGCAGGGTGATTGGTTCTTTTGAAAAATCCTCACGCTACCACCTTCACCGCATCCCGCGCCTCGATCCACGCGCGGATGTAATCGACGATGGCGGACATCGGCGCGCCGGGAGTGAAAAGCTGGCCCACGCCGATCTTTTTTAGTTCCTCGGTGTCGTCATAAGACATAATGCCGCCGCCGGTGAGAAGCACATCGTCCAATCCGCGCTCGCGCAGCAATTTCAGGACGCGCGGGAAGATCGTCATGTGCGCGCCGGAGAGCATCGAAATGCCGACGACATCCACGTCTTCCTGCAACGCGGCCTCGGCGATCATTTCGGGCGTTTGGCGCAGGCCGGTGTAGATCACTTCCATTCCGGCGTCGCGCAGTGCTGCAGCAATGACTTTCGCGCCGCGATCGTGACCGTCTAATCCGGCTTTGGCGATAAGAACTCGTATTTTTCTCAAGTGCTGAAGTGCTAAGTGCTGAAGTGCTAAGTGCTGATCAGATGGCTAAACACGAATAGGGACAAAATGCTTCATTGGCCTGTTTGTGATAAATACGAATCCTCCTATTAAGCACTTTAGCACTTAGCACTTCAGCACTTACTATGAATCCTGTAATCCTTCGCGGCGCTCGCACACCAATCGGCACGTTTCTCGGCTCCCTGGCCGATGTTCCGGCTCCAAAACTTGGCTCCATCGCCATTAAAGCTGCGCTTGAACGTTCCGGCGTTAACCCTAATGATGTCAATGAGGTATATATGGGCTGTGTGCTCACGGCGGGCGTGGGGCAGGCGCCCGCTCGGCAGGCTTCGATCGGCGCCGGAATTCCGGTTAGCGTGCCATGTACGACGATCAATAAAGTCTGCGGTTCGGGGATGAAAGCCATAATGATGGCCGCGCAAAACGTGATGCTCAATGATGCGGGCGTTGTGGTTGCGGGTGGGATGGAATCCATGTCGAACGCGCCGTATTTGCTTTCGCGTGCCCGCACCGGTTACAAAATGGGCAATGGTGAACTCATCGACGAAATGATAAAAGACGGCCTGTGGGATGTCTATAACGATTTCCACATGGGCATTGCGGCTGAGATGTGCGCGGTCGAATGCGCCGTTCCGCGCGAGGCGCAGGACGAATTTTCCATCCGAAGTTTCAAGCTTGCGAATGAATCCATCGATAATGGCGCGTTTCGTTCCGAGATCGTTCCAGTGACTGTAACACGCGGGAAAGAAACTGCCGAAGTGAGCGAGGACGAAAATCCACGCAAGGTAAAATATGATAAAATTCCCACGCTCAAACCCGTATTCAAAAAAGATGGAACCGTCACTGCCGCGAATGCCAGCTCGATCAACGATGGCGGAGCCGCGCTCGTCGTTACCAGCGATGATATTGCAAAAGCAAAGGGATGGAAACCAACGGCGCGCATCATCGCCTATTCATCCCACGCGCAGGAGCCGGAGAAATTCACGACTGCCCCCATTGCATCGATTCAATCGGTGTTGAAGCGCGCAAACATGTCGCTTTCCGACATTGATCTCTTCGAAGTGAACGAGGCATTTGCCGTTGTTGCGCTTGCCACGCAAAACTCGCTCGGAATTCCGCTTGAAAAGCTGAATATACTTGGTGGCGCAATCGCGCTGGGGCATCCCATTGGCGCGAGCGGAGCGCGCATTATCATCACGCTGATGAACGCGCTCGAACGGCAGAACAAGCGCATCGGCCTTGCCTCGATCTGCATCGGCGGCGGCGAAGCGACGAGCATTATCATCGAGAGAGTTTGAACCTGGATTACGCTGATTTGGGCGGATTACGCGGACGATTATGGGATTAATTGTACCCGTCAAAAGTTTTAATGTGATCTTTCCGTTAAGATTATCTAAATAAAGTGGATCTAATCCGAAAAATCGTCCGCGTAAT
The DNA here is from genome assembly GCA_003151825.1 of Ignavibacteriota bacterium. Classification (GTDB taxonomy): domain Bacteria; phylum Bacteroidota; class Ignavibacteria; order Palsa-1295; family Palsa-1295; genus PALSA-1295. The sequence continues at coordinate 12,025 of PLYO01000003.1, read as the reverse complement.
CCGCTTTAATCCGCGTAATCCAGGTTCTTTCCTTGTTCTTGCCGCGATACTTTTATTCCCGACGATTTTCTGGCCATTCGATTACGATCAGGGAACGTTTGCTTACGGCGGCGCGGCCATTCTTCACGGCCAGCGGCCGTATCTCGATTTTTGGGACATCAAGCCGCCAAATATCTTCTATACGTATGCTGCCGCGTTTGCGCTTTTCGGCAATAGCGTCCGCGCCATTCGCGTGTTCGATTATCTGAATGCCGTTCTTACGATCGCGTTGCTCTTCGTTCTTGCCACGCGCATATGGAAAAATGGTCCGTGGCGGAATCTTGCGGCAGTGATGGCATCGCTGGCATTCATCGTTCAATATTATATTTTCGGGCATTGGGATACCGCGCAAACAGAAACGTACAGTCTGCCTTTTCTGCTCGGCGCATTTTTACTCATTCTTCCGAATAATTCCCGCAACCATCCCAGAGTTCCGCTACGCTTCACTCTGGGCTATTTACCAAGAGCGTTCTTCGCAGGGATATTTGTGGGGATTTCGTTTTATTTTAAATTTCCGAATGCACTCTTCCTTGGCCTGATCGCAGCCGCAATATGGCTTTATTCTGGAAATGAACGACGACTAAAATCTATCGCATGGCTTTGCGCTGGATTTCTCATGGCTGTTGGACTTGAAAGTTCATATCTTGCGCTCAATGGCGAGTTGCTTCCGCTCTGGCATATAACCACTTCGGAGACGGCCTCGTATGTCTCGACCAACTATTCCGGCTCGTTTGGTTTCGTGAGTAATCTTCGCGCGGCTTCGCAGGCGCTCGATCTTTCGTGGATGGTGATGGGAATGCTCGGATGGGTCATCTGGATCATCGCACGGCATGATCGAGATAAGGATGCAGTCTTGGTATTTCAATCCTTTATGCTCCTTATTCTTGGCTCTGCGATCGCGCTCTTCGCCGTACAATTGCAGAACAAGGGCTATAAATATCATTACGCCATTTTGCTTCCGTGGGCCGATCTTCTGATCGGGGCTGGCATTGCGTTGATTGCGAACATGCTTTCGCATCTCTTCAAACTTCCGCGATGGAGCATGGCTACGGTTCTCGCTCTTGCACTTTTTGCGTTAAACTACTGGGTCACTTCATCCGATCCCCTGCAAGGCCGAGTGAAAGAACTAATTAGCATCGCAAATGGTACAGAGCCTGCGAATGGCTATATTGCAACCGATTCGATTTCGGATTATGTCATCCGGCACACCCAACCGAGCGATAAAATATTTATTTTCGGCTTTCAACCGTATGTATATTGGAAAACGGGCCGGCAACCGGCAACGAAATTCCTCAATACGATTCATTTTAAGCCGACCACCGTTCCCGATGCAGAACGGGAGGAATTAGTGACCTCACTTTTGCGTAACCCTCCGGAGCTTTTTCTTGTTGAGATGGGTGACCGGTACACGTCTCAGGGCAACACCAACGACGACAGCCGGACGACGATTAGAATGCGATACCCTGAACTGGAACGATTGTTAGACCAAAGCTATTGTCTGAAAGACACCATCCAGCATACCATCATTTATCGAAAGCGCTGAGAACCGATGTACCTCTTCTCGGAATGCGACCTGAGTATCGTAATCCCGTGCTTTAACGAGGCGCGCCGTTTGCCGCGCACGCTGGCGCGCACGTTTACCTATCTCGCCGCAAAACCCGGACATCACGAGATTATCGTTATCAGCGATGGCAGCACCGATTCCACGCTCGAAGAAGCCGCAGAAGCATTCCGCACGCTGCCGGATAACGTGCAGGGTAAGTGGTTTGGATACACACCCAACGAAGGAAAAGGCAAGGCGGTCAGAATTGGGATGCGGCAGGCGGCTGGCAAGCGTATTTTATTTATGGATGCCGATTATTCCGTCCCGCTCGAAGACCTTACGCGCGCCGAAGCGCTGCTCGATCGGGGGTATGACGTCGCCATTGGTTCCCGCGCCATTGAGAACACCAAAATTCTGGAGCATCAGTCCTTTCTGCGCGAGCGCATTGCGAAATTCTTCGGACTCATTCAAAGAAATTATCTTGGCTTGAAGCTGAAAGACACTCAATGCGGATTTAAATTATTCACACGCGAATCTGCGCGCAAAATTTTTAGCGAAGTCAAGCTTAACTCCGTCATTTTCGATGGCGAGGCGCTCTGGCTCGCAAAACGGATGAAATATAAAGTCGCCGAATTCCCCGTCGAATGGACGCACGATCCCGATACGCGGCTCACCTATAATATTATTCGCTCACTTAAGGTGCTGCGTGATATGCTTTCGATTCCATTGCTTCACTTTTCGCAAAAACAAGTAGCTCCGCAGCCCCATAAGCGGACTGCGCGAATCTCGGTTTAATTAATCTTTCAACAAAACAATCACACATGGCCATTAACAATGTGACGATAATCGGCGCGGGAACGATGGGCAACGGCATCGCGCATATCTTCGCGCAAAGTGGATACAACGTCACGCTCGTCGATGTCTCACGCGAAGCGCTCGACAAGGCTGTCGCCACGATCACGAACAATCTTGCGCGGCAAGTGAAAAAAGGGACGATTATCGAAGCCGATCAGAGCGCGACGATTGCTCGAATCAAAACGGAAACGCAACTTGCCGCGTCCGTTCGCACTGCCGATTTCGTCGTCGAAGCCGCTACGGAGCGGTATGACCTAAAGAAAGAAATTTTTCAAACGCTCGATGCAAACGCGCCCGAGGGTGTAATACTTGCCACGAACACCAGCTCCATCTCCGTTACGGAACTTGCCGCGACAACGAAACGCGCAAGCCATGTAATCGGGATGCACTTTTTCAATCCCGTGCCGGTGATGAAATTAGTCGAAGTCATTCGCGGCCTTGCAACGACGGACGAAGTGTATGCCACCGTCAAAGCACTATCCGAGCAACTCGGTAAGACGCCGGTGGAAGTTAACGATTCCCCCGGCTTCGTTTCCAATCGCATCCTCATGCCGATGATTAACGAGGCCATTTACTGTGTAATGGAAAGCGTGGCAAAACCGGAAGACATCGATACCGTGATGAAGCTCGGCATGGCGCACCCGATGGGTCCGCTCGCGCTTGCGGATTTCATTGGATTGGATGTCTGTCTCGCCATTATGAACGTGCTCCACGATGGTCTTGGCGATACGAAATACCGCGCATGTCCGTTATTAAAAAAGATGGTCGCCGCAGGGCGGTTAGGCAAGAAGAGCGGCGAAGGATTTTATAAGTATTAGCATGTGAACTAAACTGCATTTTCGTATATTATCATTCGTTATGATTAGTCGGATCGAACGGAAAATTGGGATTAGAGCCGTGCTGGCGCTCGCGGTGATGGCCGGGTGCAGCCACTCTACGGCGACGAACAATGGGCCAGCGAGTGGCAGCGGGCTTCCTACGGTGGGAAGTATCTTCACCTATGTGGATAGCGCATTGAACCCTCTAACCGGTCAGTTTGTCGTGATCAACGAATCGGATACCGTCCTCGAATCCGGCGTAACCCTTCCGGGGTTGATGAATGCTGTGCTGCTCTCGCCCAATACACGCACGTTCCTCTACTACACTCGGGTAACGGTCGATTCGAGCGGCACCATCGCGGTAGATCAGACTGAAGTCGATGCTGACGGACCACCCATGTTTGCCATGACTTCCACTGGCGACCTTGCTATCCCCGGAATAAGCACAACAACCATTTTTACCGATTCGCTGGGTCGCGTTGTGAGCGACGATAGCACGGTCGTATCGTATATTTACCCCATCCATACGCAGACGAACTTCATCCAAACAAGCGAGCAGTGGCCATCACCGACCGATTCGATTGCTTGGGCGCAACCGGCGACCTTCACCATCCAGAACACATCGCTCACTTGCGAGCATGCCGTCCGGCTCCATCACAACTTCGTTGGCACAGGTCAGGATGTAAACCCAGTGAAAACCGATCTCTACTTCTCGACCACGCTCGGGATGCCGGTGACGATGGTCGTCAACCAGGCCGGCGTGAATGGCACGTTCCAGCCCGTAGCCTCGAAGCACCTCGTCGCGTATGAGTTAAAGTAAGAGCTTCGATGCAAGAAGAGCGGCGAGGGATTCTATAAGTATTGAATCTCAAGCCGCTCGTTGTGCTCTGACGGGAAGCGCAGCGATGAGATGCCGTAAGGCGGCATTGACCGACTTGGTGTCGGAAAATACTTTGGAAACGTCATCGTCAAGAATAACGAGAGAACGTTTTGTGATTCGCTTTTTTTTCACCGATCCGTTGCTGGACATAATAGTAATAGTAGCACCCGACGGAAATTTTTCGGCGTAACGAGGCCGTTCTCCCGTGCTAAAATCATAAGTAGCGAGTGTTTCTTCCTCTTCGGATGCTTTCCCCGCTCTTTTATTCCTTAAAGTTTTCATAATCTAATTTTTCCTTTTTGTTCGCCTTACGGGATGAAATAATCCTAATATTATCTCCTCGTTCCGTATATGTAGTCACAAGCAATTTGCCCGACGTAATTCGGCCAATGCCCCCGTATCGAGTTTCGTAAACCGAGTGCTTGATATCGACCCTACGAATGAATCTCTCGTCAAAGAATGAGAGCGAGGCCTCTTCGAAGCTCACGCCATGCTTTCTGAGATTCAGAAGTGCCTTCTGCTCGTCCCATTCAAAGTGCAGAAGGTGTGCTGACATGATTCATACTAACCCATAGTTATCAAGGCAAATTCCGTCCGATTATCCAATAAATCAATCCGAGAAATCCGCAACAATCCGCGTAATCCTGGTTCTGGCTTCAATACGATTCCGCCTTGCTCGGAAACTTCCCGTTCTTAATATCCGAATCATAGCTCCGAACAGCTTCCCGCACCGTTTCAGCAAGCGACGCATAGCGGCGGACGAATCGGGGATGGAATTCTTCGGTCAGGCCCAGCATGTCGTGCATGACGAGCACCTGCCCATCGCAATGCGGGCCGGCGCCGATGCCAATGGTCGAGACTTTAAGGGAATCGGTGATTTCCTTTGCGAGGCCGGAGGGAATTTTTTCGAGCACTAATGCGAAGCAACCTGCGTCTTCCAAAGCTTTCGCGTCCTTTTTCATCCGATCCGATTCATCTTTCGTGATTCCGCGCGTTCGATAACTTCCAAATTGATGGATCGACTGCGGCGTGAGTCCCAAATGCCCCATGACGGGAATCCCTGCCTCGCTCATGCGGCGGACATGATCTGCCACGCGCTGGCCGCCTTCAAGCTTCACTCCGCCCGCGCCCGTCTCTTTCATGATGCGCCCGGCATTTCGGAATCCTTCCTCGACCGTTACCTGAAAGCTCATAAACGGCATATCGCAAATCACCATCGCGTGCTCGTGAACGCCGCGCACCACGAGCCGCGCGTGGTATATCATTTCATCCAGCGTGACGGGAATCGTGGTCTCATTGCCTTGAATGACATTGGACAGCGAATCGCCGACGAGCAATATGTCCGCGCCGGCCTGATCGAAGAGGCGCGCGAAGGTGTAATCGTACGCCGTAATCATCGTGACTTTTTCGCCACGCAATTTCATTTCGCGGATGGTGCGAGTGGTCACACGGCGCGCTTCCGCAGCGTGACCCTCGGACGATGCAATCGGGTTCGGCGAGCCTTTCGACGGAATTTTTTTCTTAGATTTCATGCCGTTCCACAAACAACGGGAGTTCCAAAAATAATACGGCTGCTGCTAACAGCGCTATCTACGCTTTTCCGAAGCGATCATTGATTGATCGACTTCTCGAGGCGAATATTGACGGTTCGGGAATAGAAGCGGCCTTCGGGGGTGTCGTTATCGAAGAGGAGGATCGATTTCCCTACGCCCTTTGCTTCGTAATCCGGCGCGCTTAGCAACTTCGCCACCGCGTTAGCGCGGTCTTCGGTGAGATGAAGATTGAGCGTGTCCTCGCCGGAGCGGTCGGCATAGCCGGTGATGAAAGCTTTCGTTCCCGGCGTGATTTGCTGACGAATGTACGCGATAGCCCGCTCGTTTTGCGGGTCGATCTTCGAGGAACCGAAATCGAACAGCACGAGCGTATATCGCTCGATGACTTTATCCGCGAGGCGTTCGAGCCGTTTCTTGCTAATCGTCTTTTGCAGGACGGGAATCGTTCCGATCGAGGTTGTTTCCTGGCCTGCGGAGTCGGTGATGGTCAGACCGTATTCGATGGTATCCTCGGTTCGCGGAATCTTTGCGGAGACCGATCGCAAATCCCAGTCCCATGTTTTCGGCCTGCCGGAACCATGTTCATGGTAGAGCGTCATCACGGGCTGTGTGACGTACATATCCCAATTCTTGATGCCGGCTTGGGCCGAGACCGTTGGCACGAACTCCATGCCCGGCGGATTGGTCGTCAGCTGCGTATCGGCAAGCTGGACCGGCGCAAGAATAGCGGGGTCAGACACGGCGATTTCCACGCGGCGGTTTTCCGCTTTTCCATCCGGGTCGGTAAGCGAGGAGGGTTTCGCGGGAAGCCCTCTCGACTGAATCGAGATCTGGCTGGCGTTCACTCCCCAGATATTATTGAGATAGGTTGCAATCGAGTTGGCTCTGTCGCCTGCGAGGTCTTTGTCTTCAAGTTCCTCCGGCTCGTTCGAGGTGCAGCCGGTGAGCGTGATCCGCGCCTTCGGATGCTCGCGCATACGTTTGCCGATGATGTTCAGTAAGTCGTGATAGACGTGAACATTATCGGTCGAATCCGTTTTGCGAATATCGAAATCCGCCGCTTGGCCTGCGCTGATGCGATGGTAACGCGATGGAATAGTGCTCTCATCGAGTCCGAAGACCATAAACGGAAGCAACGGTGTCTGCGTCGTGGAATAAAATTCCTCGACGGCAACCGAAAGATTATTCGAGTCCCGGACTCCATTTAAGATACTATACGCCTTGATGCTGACGATCAACGCAGGCGGCGGCGGAGGAGGAGGTGGCGGTGGTGGCGGCGGTGGTGGTGGCTCGATCACGGTTATTGGCGTGTAACCGATACTGACTCCGCCCTGAAGCGCGCTCACCGTCCAACTGAGTCCCGAAACCATTGGCGTAAGGCCGTAATCGTAGGAAATTTCCGGGATGAGATGCAGCGAGCCGGAACTATTCAGCGGGAGTTGGTACGAGACGCCGGCAAACACCCCCAGACGAATTTTTTCCGCATCGGGGATATTTCCCGAATAGACGTTTCTCGTTCGTAAATTGGTGGGTGGGTTGGTATAGAATACGCCTTGGTTGCCTTGAATCGTTTCGGCCTGATTGTACGTGCTCGACAGAATGTAACCCACGCTTGGCCCGATCATCAGGCCAACATTCCCAATATCTAACTTGTAATATGGTTCGAGTTCCGCGACCGTAAAATGAGAAACGATCGTGTATTGCAGCGGTAATTCTTCGCTCACCCCGTTACCCACCGCAATGGTTACCGGTTGGACCGTGGAAAGGGTTCCACCGAGCAAGCTGACGACGGCTCGCACGCCGAGATGACCGTCGCCGAACGCATCGTAATCGTAAAAAAGCCCACCGGAGCCACCCCAGCCCGAGCCGGTTTGGAAGAGCGGGCAGCAATTCGGGATGCCGGGAATCGTTTGGAAATTAGCGCGGTCCACGTTCCTCGAACCATCGAGCACGAGGCCGAACGTGGATTTCGACGTGTCGATGCGAGCGACTTGCGACTGCGCGCGCGATGCGTTCGGCACAAAAAATGCCACGCAGACTGCGAAAAGTCCGAATGCGTTACGAAGGGAGCGAATCATGTATCGGGCGATCTTCAGGTAATTATCGAGCGATCTTCAGGTAATCCGATTTGACGACCGTGGGCGTGTGAAGCGAATAAATATAAGTTCCGGCAGCCAGTCCGCTCACGTCCGCGCTTGCGGTATAGGTTCCGGGCGTTGCAGTGCCATCCAAAAGCCGGAGGACTTCGTGACCGAGCAGATCGTAAACAATGAGTGTCGTGGGGCCTTTCTCGATCAACTGATAGCCAATGGCGATGCTGCTCGATGCGGGATTGGGCTGCGGCGCGGCAAGCGAAACCGTTCCATTGGGATCGATCAGCTGCGTTCCGCCCTGATAGCAGAGGTTGGTCAGGCAGAACGTATCGTTCTTCACCGACACTGCAATATTCGGCACACTCCACGCGAAGGAATCGATGGTTACAGCCGTGCAGCTATCGTCGCCGAGCGCAGCGATGAATGGAAGATTCAACAATACTGTCCCTGACGCAGCCGAGCCAGTGCCGGTATATTCGACAATGAGACTATCACCCTTCATGGTTATGGGTCCAATGATGCCGCCGGACGGTGAGCCATTCGGTATTAATAATGTTTTATTGAAAGCTATCTTCGTTGTGAAGTTTAAGTTACCAGATGGCGTGGTCTGAGATGAACATACGGTCAGAGGAATGGTTACTTGGTTGGACTCTTGCGCTCGCACCATTGCAGAAAGGCAGATTAGGGTCAAGCCGGAATTCGAGAACGGCTGAGACGTATTCGAGCAGCCGTTGGCATCGGTAATGGTTACGGTATAGCTGCCACCTGTCAGGTCAGTATAGGTCTGACTCGTTGCGCCAGGGATTGGCGTGCCATTCCGCGACCATTGATAAGATGTGCTGGGGGGCGTCGCGGTCATAACATTATTGACCGACGTGATAACAGGAACCGGCGGGGGAGGATTGATGGTAACCGTCACTGCCGGCGAGGTTCCCGTGCAACCGGCAGCGTTCGTTACTTGCACGGTGTAATTTCCGGTGCTATTCGCCCAAATTGTTTCGGAACCCGGGATATTGCTGCCATCCTTAAGCCATTGATAGGTAGCGTATCCCGGTCCGGCGTCAAGCTGCACACTATCGGGAGCGCACATCGTCGGCGGACTGGATGGCGTGATTAGCGGAGTTGCTGGCGACAAAGTAATCGTATCCGGTTTCGATGTAGCCGGACATCCAGCGCCCTCCTGCACAGTAACGGAATACACGCCCGCGCCAACGGTGATCTTCTGAGTAGCATCTCCGTTCGACCAAAGATAACCACTGTACCCCGTTCCCGCATCGAGCACTGCCGAATCCGTGGGTTTGCAGAGTATCTTCTTGGATGCCACGATAACAGGTATCGCGCCCTTTGTGAAGGAAAGCGGTGTGGGGGAAGAAACATTACCCGCGCAATCTTTAGCGTAAACCATCGCACTCGCGCATTGGCTCGTATCGATAACGATCACACGGAAGTCGAACGTGGAAGGGCAGCCAGCCGGATGAACCGGTAGTAGTGGGCTGGAAGTCACATTACTTGTCTGTTCGAGCCACACGGAGTCAATCCCGCGATCCCACGGGCGCGTTTCGGTGACATGAATGTGCCAAGAGCTGTCCGTAGGATTATACGCCTGCGCGGTAATGACAGGCGGAAGCGTGTCCGGCGTTGTGCAATAGGTGATCGTGTCGAAGCTGAAATTGTGCGATGTGTCGTTAGCTCGGAGGATAATCGTTCCATCGAGCAGGGAGTCGGTTACGCAGACATGGAACGTGGCCTCAGGCGTGCCAGTCGGGTATTTTCCCTTAACAGGAACTCCCGAAAGCGTCATGTTCGTAGCAGAAACGACGATAATGGAATCGACGCCACGGTCAACGCTGGTATCGCTTTTCGCGGTGTCGGTTACGCTCCACTCCTGGCATTGGGCATGGCAATCGGTCACAAGGGAATCGATCCAAAACCGTGGCGCGGTCAGATCGAGACGAGACGTAAAACACACCGTATCCATGCTTACATTATTGGCGCAATCGGTGAACGTAAAAATTACCTGGCCGCCATGCACGGAATCTAACTGCTGGACGAAAATCTTAGCGGAACTGTCGATACACGGATACGGCGGCGGTGGGTTGATCGTGACGCTATACTGAGCGGGTTTGAGATCCGGAGATGTGTAGGTAATGTCCTTCAGGCCGTTATCATAGAGCGTGTCGTCATGCACGGTAATCGTGTCATTGAAGATCGAGTCACAGCCAGCGAAGGAGTTATGAAATTTCGGAGGGGTGATGTCGGGGTGGGCGCAATCCACGGTAATGGAGCAACCCCAGGAATTGGTGAACGTCGGCGTCGCTAAGTTACCGGTTTTTACATCGAAATTAATATCCACCGGGAAGCTTCCCATGCAGGGTGCTGGAGAAACAATCGCCGAATCCATCCAATACACCTGAGCAACCCCGCTGCCTCCAATGGATCCAACGGTTTGAAGTTGTGTCGTATCGTTGTTGGTGGGTCCCGTGGGTTTAGGGCTCGTAATGTGGATCGGGTTGGAAACCGTTTGCCGGATGGTCGTGCCGCCCGCCGCTCCGGCATCGGCGGTGAACAAGAAGGTCTCCACCTGAAACGGGTTAGGCGTATAAGCCATCGTGACCGGATTCCAGGTGATATGCTGGGGATACAGCGCAATGCCGACGATTTGTCCGTGAACGTAGCACCATTCCGGAGTGCCGTAAGCGGTGCGGAAAATTTCCGTCACGCTATCGCTCACGCCCGCATTAAAAGCAGTGGCCGTTAGGCCTTGCGGGCCCATCATGAGCGTCGCATTATCCACCCATCTCGTCGAAGGAGGGCATGGACCCCAGGGAATGTAAACCTGATCGGGCCAGTAGCCGAATTGGACAAGAGAAGGCGGCAAGAGTCCGAGCGGACTCGGCGTCAAGGAATCGTTGAAATACCCAAGGCCCACCGTTCCCGGTTTTCCGGAGCTTGGCGGATTTTCAAACGTCAAGTCGAAGCTCGGAATCGGATTCGGCGGACAGTTCTGCCAACAAGACGTATTCGGAATGTAGCCGTAGCGCGTGATCGTGAAGGGAGCATCGTTTGAAGTAGAGCTGGTGCTGTTCTCGTTATCCAGCAGGTACTGCGCCTGAGCAGGGATGCCTAAGGCGCCCTGATTGACAATTTTGATGCTTATTACAATCACTCCGCTGCTTTTAAATGCAACGGGGTAAGTGTTTTGGACGATCTCGAACCCTGGTTCTTTCCAAACCGTATGCAGCGTGTCGGCAATTTTCGTAGTTTTGGCATTAGTCAAGAGTATGTCAGGCAAGGTTTGCGCCGCATTCGTATCTACGTTCGGGTTATTGGTATAATACAATCCATTTACCTCGACGGTCAGGTAGGATTCTTCCGGGAAGGTAAGCCCGTTGTAGCTCAGTGGAGGAGCAGGACACACATAGAGCGTCAGGAGTCCCTCGATAGTCTCCACGGCGGCGACAAATTGATTCTTCGTGGTGTATTGCGCATGAGCCGTGCCGGGCAAAACCACGGCACAGCCCACCGCGAGCAGCATGGCCGCTCGACAGAGCAGTGCGGCTCGCCGATGCAGTGTGGCTCCGAAAAGCATTGTTGCTCGAAAGCGCATCGCGGTTAGCGATGCGCGGATGGGATGTAATCGGTGGTATGGTCGCACAGTGGATGAAAATCGCAAAAAGCCGAGGCACGCGCCTTAAGAACGATAATTATTAAAACTAATACATTCCTCAAAACTAATACATTCCCGCCATAATTCCGCAACCGCCGGAATCGTAGGACACAACTTGGTTTGGGACTACCGGATGAATGACAAATGACGAATGACAAATGGAAAAAAACAAACCCCTCTCCCCCAGCAGGGGGAGAGGTTGGGTGAGGGGGACGCTATTCCTTCACCAATTTCACCGATTGAACTTCCCCATACGCCGTAAGGATACGCGCAAAGTAGGTTCCCGAAGGAAGGCCCATAAGCGAGAGCGGAACCGATTTATTCCCCGGCTCGAACAGGCTCTCGAAACCCGCCGAGGAAACCTCATGCCCTAAAACATTGAACAGCTCGATTTTCACATACGCCTCCTTGGCGATGCTGAATGAAATTACCGTTCCCTCGCCCGTGGGGTTGGGGTTGGCGGTGGCATTGGAAAGAATGCCCACGTAGTTCTCAGGCACATCGGCATTAAGCAAATGCAGGTTCAAAAGCGAATCGAGTTGGGGGTCGATCGTTTTGATAGAAGGAAGCGTGGTGT
>PLYO01000006.1 GCA_003151825.1 Ignavibacteriota bacterium | reverse complement strand
TTCGAAAAATTGCAATAAACCGGTAAAAGACGGTTTTCAGATTGTTTTTTTTTAATCTTCCCGTTTCTCACGGGAAGTTTTTTACTCATTTCATACTCTTTTAACAACTATGCTTTCTTCATCTGTTCTTTCCGATTTCACGCGAGCGACCACCGCTTGCTTTATTCTGCTTCTCATCGCGGGCGGCCTTCGCGCTCAGACCAATACGGCCCCGATGCCGATTAACCCGCCGGTTGGGATCGGTACGGAACTCAGCGGACACGCGCTGAATGCTTTGCACATTCACTACGATCCCACGCACACTACCTTGCCTGCCATGATAAGGCTCTCCGAAGGCGACACCACTGCGGCAGTCGACTTCGGCCTTCTCGGCTTAATGCCTACCCTCTACGATACAACCTCCTACACATCCTCACTTACGAGGGGGTATGATCTCATCCTGCACGATCAACAGGATGGAGACATCATCATCACGAATTTCTCGCATCGAGTCTTGACCCACATCTTGGGAGGCGCGATACGTTTCGCTACTACGCCCGACACTACATCTCTTCCGATTCCGCCGCCGGTGGGTCCCGATCTTGAACACGAAACCATTCTCAAAAATGGCAACATCGGCTTCGATCTGCCGCCGGATACCGCGGTATCCGATCTGGGTCTTGGGAACCCGCAGGACCAGATTCAAATCGGAGGCGGTTCCACGATTCCACCGCCGCTTCTCGATCCCGGGTATCTCGATCCCATTCCCGGCCTTTCGATCTATGGAGGGAACCGGTTCGAAGGCATGCTACAATCGGGAGGAATGTATCCACTCGATTATCGATATATCGCGTTCAACAATGTAACCAACCACGCGGACAGCAGTTATCGCCGCCACATGCGTATCGCTCGCATGGCTTCCTGCGGCATGTATTTTTCGGAGGTGGGCCAGGGCCAGTTGGAACTCAATGTCTCTCCTTACGATTCGGCTCTCGGCCTGAACAGTTTCGCCCACCAGATTACAATGAACCTCACCGGCCAATCGGGGCTTGCATTGTGGGTCTATGACTCGGCCACAGCCATTCCGTACCATCATCTGTTCGACGTTTGGCCCCCCGGCTTTCTCCCTTGGCCCATCACCCGCAACACGAACGGTCTTTTCTACCACCATACGCCCGTGTATATCGGTTCGGATACCGCCGGGCAGCCATCAAGCGATTTCCAAAATTTGCCAGTCAGACCCGATATGGGCGATGACAACACGTGGGATTTGGTCGTCAATGGCCCAGTGCTCGTGAAAGAACTTTTTGTTCTCGACAGCGCCTGGGCCGATTATGTGTTCGATCCGGGTTACAAATTGCCGCCGCTTGCCGAAGTCGAGAACTATATGAAGGAAAATCGCCATTTACCCGATATTCCATCGGCGAAACAAATGGCAAAGACGGGCGTGCCCGTCGGAAGAACGGAAGCAGCGATTACCAAGCAGCTTGAAGAAACGATGCTTTACGTCGTGCAGCTTTCGAAACAAAACGGCGAGCTTTCGAAACAAAACGACGACCTGAACCAGAAATTCGAGAAGCTCGAAAAAGAATTCGAGGAACTTAAAAATCAGAAAGAGAGGTAACCTATGAAAAAATTCATTTTACTTTTAGCGATCGCTGTTTCATCGTGCTCGACGCATTCAACGGCGCCCACTGCGACTCCGGCGACGCCTGCACACCCATTCCCGAAGACGTTCACTCAGGTCTCGGTAATATTTCAAAATTTGCCGGCGAACTCCTCTTATCAAGAACAAGTATGGGGTGAACCATCCGGTGACACGACGATTTCCAATACCAGTAACGGGTTAATATCGGAAGAATTGGACTTCACCTTTACTGACTCATCGTTTTCTCAATCTGGCGATACGATTAAAGCGCCGGGAGTGACACTTGTTGCCGATCAATCGACCGGCATTCTCGAATATTTAGGATTAACTTACGTCTCGGATTACGACGACCCGGATGGCGGTCAAACATACACATACTACAGCCTTGCATGTCACGAGATTCCATACGTGGATTCATCTAATAAAGCTCTTGTAGCCTTATCCGGTCAAGCAGTCGAAACAGGATTAAGCAGCCTCGGCTATAATCACTTTTATAATTCCGGTATTGCTTTAGGCGGATCTTCCAGTAGTAACTCCTACACTTACAAAGGCACCGTCTCGAATGCTGCAAACCTTACCATCCGTTTTATTCCATAATTTTTCGAGAGCTTATGAAACGCACACTAATTTCCATCATCATCCTTTTCGCCGCCGGCCCCTGCGCCGCACAGTGGAAAGACGCGGACTTTTACGGTAACGGGAGCCAAGTTCTTGCCTTTGGCGTCCACGATACAAGCCTTTTTGTAAGCATTCCAGGCTATGTTGCCCGGTGGAATCCGAAGAACCCTCCACCTATGGATTGGGTCCAAGCCGATGCCGGCATCGGCTTCGGGAATGGAAATGTTTCTTCGTTCTCCTCGCTGGGAACGTATTTTTTCGCAGGAATGGGTACCCAGAACGCTTATCGTTCAACGAATAACGGAACAAATTGGAAGGAAAATATCGGAGCTCCCGTCGCAACGAATGGGATGTACCTTTGGGGAACATTCGGAACGAATATTGCGCGTTCTACCGATAGTGGAAATGACTGGCAACATCTTTCAACCACGCTTGTCGTTCAAAATTATGCTACGCTCGGGTGGTACATCTTTGCCAGTACCGGCAGCGCGTTATGGAGATCGACCGATACCGGCAACCATTGGTCACTGCTTTCGTCACCGTTCGTGGGAACGATGGTGACGATGGGTTCGCTCATCTTCATAACAGGAACAACGAACGGTTCCGTTATCGAATCGGCCGACAGCGGCACGCAGTGGACTCCGGTTACGGTCGATAGCAGTACCGTTCCAGAGCATGTAACCTGCCTTGCGACGGACGGCAAGAATTTATTTGCTGGAACGACGAGCGGGGTTTTAATTTCCAGGGACACGGGAAAAAGCTGGCAGATGAGGAATGAAGGTTTGGCTGTAACGGACGTCATCGCGATGGGCGTTTTCGACACCCTGCTTTTTATCGACATCTACGTATTCAACAGTTCTTGGAAATACTTTGCCTACGACCGTTCAATTCCGGAGATGCTTGCAGATACAGGGCCAGCGAGCGTGGTCCAACCACTGCAACCTTCCGATTCACTCGAAATCTATCCGAATCCCGCAACGGGAATGGTTACCGTTATTAGTTCTAACCAAATTCAGCGTGTGACCGTTCGAAACGTATTGGGAGAACAAATCTGGACCACCCCCCAGCCCCCTCCTATTTCCATAGGAGGGGGAGTTACGCTCGATCTTACGAGCGTACCTTCAGGAATTTATTTCCTTCAGATTCAAACACCAACCGGCCCTATACTTCGAAAAATTACAATCGAGAGATAACCCATGAAACACACACTCATCTCCATCCTCCTCGTCGCATTCGCGGTTCCCTGCTCTGCGCAATGGAAAAATGCATATATGAACGCGCAGATTCTCGCCTTCGGCGTGCATGATACAAGTTTTTTCGTTAGTGTCGCACCTGATGTCCCGCAGGGGCCGCTGGTTTGGCGCCTTGGCAGTTTGGCTCCCAATGTCGTGTGGGTTATCTCTGACACAGGAATCGGTTCCGGGGATGGCAATGTCACCTCATTCGCTTCGCTGGGGAGATATTTTTTTGCGAATACCAGTCAGTTTGAAGCTGCTTATCAAACGACCAACAACGGGTCAAGTTGGCTGGAATCAATAGGGGGTGACGTTGCCTCGAATGGACATTGTCTGTTTGGAACAACCATTCATCCTTTCTCGACACAACCGCCATACATGGCCCTATCGCGGGATAGCGGGCAAACATGGGATTCGATAGCAAATTTCAATAATGGGAGTTGGTCAGTCCCCTATAGCACGAACGGGATATGTATATTTGCTAAAGTTGGGAACGCTATTTGGCGTTCGAGAGACACCGGCAAAAATTGGACTCAAATTTTGCCACCATTTAGCGGAACGATAACGGTAATTGGCACCCTGCTTTTCATTCCCGGCA
>PLYO01000040.1 GCA_003151825.1 Ignavibacteriota bacterium | reverse complement strand
GGCAACCCGCTTCCCGGCCGGCGGCGTTATTTGAGCCACAAACTTACGACGCAATTCCAAAAATCCGTTACTCGAAAACTACGCGATTTTTGGCATGGGCTAAAGCTTTGCTAAGAAGGTAGTTAGCTGTTTTCCATGCGGAATTTTCATTATTTTACGCGCAATCATGCGATGGCCTTCCACGGTTCGTAGTCCAATGCCAAGTATTTCAGCAATCCTCCAGCTTGGCACTCTCTCTTTCACGAGTACGCATACATGGAGTTCCATCGTCGTCAGCTTCGGGAATTTTGTAGCGAGCAATTCTAAGCTGCGGGCACGAAGTCCGCTGCTATCCCGGTCGGCCAGCTCCCACGCAAGATGAGCCTTCCTCCGTTTATGCCGTTTTTTAGCGGGGGGGNNTTTTTTGGGGGGGGGGGGGGGCCGCGTCAAACGCGCAAGTTTCTCCGCGTTCGGCAGCATCCATTTTTCGGTTTTCACGTCTCATTTCCTATTTTTACGTTAGTTGCAAATCGGCCGGGCGAGAAAGCTCCCGCTCGGCAGTTATCGGGACAATGTTCCGAAGCACACCATTCAAAATTTTTGCAACCTTTTCTTCCTTTGGGTCATCAAGTCCGCAGAAGGGGCGGAAGAAGCATGCCGAGCGGCGCTCACGGTCGCGGCGCCGCTCAACGAGGAAAGTACAAAGTTACGAAGAAAAAATGTCCGGGCATGAAAACGGGGAAAATTTCAATTTCTTGCGCGGGCGAAATTTATGTATTATATTAGTGGGGACTTTGATGGGCACCTGTTTCAATTANNATGACAAATTACGAATTACGAATGTTGGGATGGAAATCGAATTGGTTTTCATTATGAAATTAATGAAAAGTCAAATGAAAATTAAACGTGAAAACGCATTTTGAGCACCTATTTCTTATTGACAACTATCGAAAATGGAATGGAATCGCCAAGCTGCATAAGTTCATGAAAAGTTCGATGAGTATTAACCGAGCACACACATTTCGAGCACCTGTTTTCTGGTTGACAAGGATAGGATTTTTTAGGGGATTTGCGGGATGAGGCAAAATTTTGTATTATTTTTGTATGAAGAAACTCGGGGAATGGCCTAAAAACGGGCAAAACAGGGTGCCGGAAAAGGCAGGTCACAAAAAAATCTTACAAAAGGCTGTAACCTTTTCGCGTTTCGCGGGTCTTTATTACAGAGGCGTCATTTAAGCGTCTCTAAGGAACATAGTAAAAACATACATTTCAGAAGGACACTTGATACTGTTCTCTGTCTGAAAATCGAGAGGCATCGGTGCTAATCGGTTTTTCGGAGAGGCTAAAAATAGACGATCGGTCATTCGAGGGGGCGAAATCCCGCCCGAATGGACGATTTTCGAAGGATGAGTGATCATCCGATGGATTTGCCGCTTTGAGCGGTACCCGGAGCATGAGCGATCATGCGTTAGCAGTTATGCAGCGAAAATTAGCTGCCATCTGCTACATCGGGTCAGCATTATCGGTACGTTCCACGCGCAGCCCCGGACTGGTAGGCAAGCGAGCGGGACGAAGCTCGATGCGGCAAACCACCATTTTTTAGGCTTTTCTTCAGACAGAGTCTTTAATCAACTTACTTCTGAAAAGACTATGTCAACCATGATTCCTTCCGCCGCTCGGATGCGCACAGCCGGCGCCCTGCGGTCTTCCGATCCTTCCACTTCATTCCGACCGGCGAACCCTGCAGAGGAACCCTCGCACTTCGTCGATTTTCAATACGGCCCGTTTTCCACTGCTTCGGATAGCGGTTCGCTCGGCGCCATGCCGGGGAATAATCCGGTGCCGGACCTCGTCCCGGATGAATTCTATGAAATTCTCCGCGCGCATGACCTCATCAGTGAAAAGGGGATTCGGGACCATATTATCCGCAAAGCATTCAAAGCGATGCGCGACGAGCAGGCGCTGAAAAGTTGCGAGGCGCTGGCGCGATTGCAAACAGTTTATCCCTATCTTCAAGTCGATACCATCCGAAAAATTATTTATCGGATCGGTCCGGGATGCAACCGGAAGGCGATGATGTAAGGGAAGGTCATTTTAGTTTTGATAAACATGTATTATGTCATTCCCGCGAACGCGGGAATCCAGATCCAGTGTCAAACTTGCGGTAACCCCGCGCCTGGATTCCCGCGTTCGCGGGAATGACAACACACTGACATTGGTGATGTAAAAATTTTCGAAACTTACCGGCGTGGGATTCGTTTTAACACACTGCCCGCCCGAAGGGTAAGAAAAACGGCCATTACATTTGGCAGCTTTTTTTTTTACCCATGCCAAAACCCTCCTGCACGATCGTTCTCGGAACCCAATGGGGTGACGAGGGCAAAGGAAAGATCGTCGATCTTTTAGCTCAGAATGTCGATATTGTCGCCCGCTACCAGGGTGGCGCAAATGCAGGCCACACCATCCTGCTTCCCGATGGCCGTCAGTTTGTCCTTCATCTTATTCCCAGCGGAATTTTTCACGAGAATGTGACATGCGTGATCGGTAATGGCGTGGTCATCGATCCGGTTGCGCTGCTGGATGAAATCCGAATGGTTGAAGAGCAGGGGATTACGGTGCGTGGAAGGCTTTTCATTTCTCACAATGCGCATCTTATCATGCCCTATCACAAAATGCTCGATCAGGCCGCCGAGCAGCGCATGTCCAAAGATGGCAGTGCGGTGGGAACCACCGGGCGGGGAATCGGCCCAGCGTATGAAGATAAATTTGCAAGAAAGGGGATTCGCATTGTCGATCTTTTGGATCGCGAATCGCTTCGTGAAAAACTGAGGCATAACATTGCAGAGAAAAACGAATTGCTCGATAAATTCTACGGTGCAAGCGAGCGGTGCGATGTCGACCAGCTTATTGCCGATTACGAAATCTTCGATCGTGAGATCGATCCCTATATTACGGATACTGCGCTACTGTTGAACCGTGCGATCAAGGCAGGGAAGTCGCTGCTCCTCGAGGGCGCGCAGGCCGCGCTGCTCGATATTGATTTCGGAACCTATCCTTTCGTGACTTCCAGCAACCCGACGGCGGGCGGCGCATGCACGGGGCTTGGCATTCCACCGATGGCGATCGACCGAGTGATCGGTGTGGCGAAAGCTTACACGACGCGCGTCGGCAATGGTCCGTTCCCAACGGAACTTTTGGATGAAACAGGAGAAAAGCTTCGAGAAGCGGGACACGAATATGGCGCCACCACCGGACGCCCGCGCCGGTGCGGGTGGTTCGACGCCGTGGCTGTGCGATATACTAATATGATCAACGGTGTATCGAGCCTTGCGCTGACGAAGCTCGATGTGCTCTCCGGGTTCCCGGAAGTGAAACTCTGCACGCACTACGAACGCAAGAGCGACGGACGCGCCATCGCACACTTCACCAACGATTTGCGGCTGCTCGCGGATATTCGCCCGATTTATGAATCGTTTGAAGGATGGACGAAGGAATCTCTGGAAGGCGCAGCAAGCCGCGAGGATCTGCCGCAAACAACGCAGCGATATTTAGACGCACTCGAACGCGAAGTGGAATGCCCGCTCGAAATTATCTCCGTCGGCGCCGGAAGGGAAGAGACGCTGGGGGTGGGAACTGCTTTGATGAGCGAATAGCGGAAATCCAATCTGTTACATCGAAATTCCATATTCATCACGAAGAATTCCTTCGATGCGGGGAATTAATTCCGGAAGATCTTCTTTGATTGTTAGCCACACATCGGGAAGGGTAATCCCATCGTAATCATGAACGAGTGCATTTCTCATTGCGATAATAATTCCATAAGAAAGTTCTTCATGGGTAGCCTTGAATTCAGGAGTGAGGCGTCGGAATGCTTCTCCGAGGATTGTCATCTGGCGGATGAGTATATCCTGAGAATCGAGATCGGTAGAGAAAAAGTCTTCGGTGATCCCTTCCGCATATTCAATAGCGCGCCGGGAAGCCAGCAGAATATCGGCCAGTGATTGCGGATCGATCTCAGGCATTATAAAATGGACGGGCCGAGCTAAGAATATGCTCGCGGCGAATAGGATTTCGGGATGCTCGAATGCCTTCGGCATGGACGACATCCACCTCTCTGCCAAAAACATGGGCAAAATCATCGTGCATCGCGCCATACTCGAAAAGGGAATGGCGGACGCCTGGAAGGTACTCGACCAGCAAGTCAATATCGCTTTGGGGCGTAAAATCCTCCCGGAGCGCAGAGCCAAACAGCGCAACATTGCCGATGCCCCATTTGCGGCAGATTTCGGCAAGTGCAATCCGATCAACGGTGATCGGCCCAAGTGAAAGTGTTTCCATGATGTTACAAAAGCGATTCTTGTTACTGATAGTTCTCTCTTCGGGATGAAACAGAAAATAACATCCCCGCTCGAAATTATCTCCGTCGGTGCCGGGAGGGAAGAGACGCTGGGTGTGGGAACGATGGCATAACTAAGCAACCCCTATCTCCAGCGGCACCCCATCCGGGTCGCGGAAGTAAAAGGCATAATACTCTGGCGAGTATTCGGGGTAATGCGCGGGAGGGCGGGTTATCTGCGCGTTCGCGGATTTAAGTTCTTCATACATTTCGTCAACCTCTTCATTTGAATCCACAAAAAATGCGATGTGATCGAGTCCCACATCCCGCACGAACGGCTCGTGTGTTTTTGCCGCATCCCACCTGATCCAAAGATTGTGCTCGTTCAGCCGGTAGGATTTGGTGGCGAAATCGCTCGTCTCTTCACGGTGATCGGAGGTGAATCCAATTTTCAGAAGGATACGGTCGTAGAATGCTTCGGAACTATCGAAGTTAGAGACATTCAGGATGATATGGCCGATGCGGGGCATGGGAAATTAGATAGATACGTGATTTATTAAATGTCATTCCCGCGAACGCGGGAATCCAGGTCTTCAAGTACTGCGAAGGCGAGATATGGATTCCCGCTTTCGCGGGAATGACACTGCAAGACTCTTTCAAAGATGTGTTAAGGTTGCTACAATAGAATCCGAGTTCCTAATTATTCGTTCCAGACGCAGCCGTGTCCTGGATATTGGCAAGCTGGTATTCGCCGGCGGAGCCGTGCTCTTCGAAGCGGAAAATGCGATGGACGTTATTTGTGTATGTCCATATTTCCGTCGGCGGATCGCCTGGAATAAACGAGCGCTCGATTTTCGTCGGCGGGCCATAGAGGAGATACACTTTCCCGCGATCGGTCATCGCGCCATTGAGCGTCCGGCCCGTGGTAAAGTTGAACGCGGCGTAATCCACGCGCTGATAAAAGGTTGCCATACGCTCGTTGTAGGCAGTCGCGGGAGTCGGATCCTGCGATTTCCAATAAGCATAGAGCTTCAGACGCTTTTCTTGTGTCGAGCCGGAATTAATGGCATTTATTTGTTCAGGCTGCGCGATAATGGCGAGCGGGTCGATGGCGTCCGTAGGGTCTTCGAGCGAGAGTGGCATTCCCTGCCATACAAGCTGGAACTCGTTCTTCTGCGTTTTTTCCACGCCGCCGACTCGCACGCGGACAGAAAATTCGTACTTTCCTTGTTGGAACGATAGTCCGGGAACGTTAAAGATTGCGGTCCATGTCCCGGAATCGGCGGAGGGTACAAGTTTATAGTGGAAGATGCTGTCCGCGCTTGCAAATTCAAACACAGATGCGCGGTGCAAATCGCCCGCATCGAGCTGGCCATGAAATCGCGCGCCGGTATCGGCCGGATCGATGAGATTGCTGATTTGCCGCACGCTCACATCCACTATTGGTTCCGAGCCAAGCGCGCCAGCCAAGCGGAACGCGACGCTGCCAATGATATTGCGGCTGAACATATAGGTATTGCCGCGCCCACTAGTAAATGCGACATCGCCATTCAAACTATCGGCAAGCGTTATATCGCCAATGGCAATGCCATCGGACGTTGCACTGTTCGTAAACTGCGGAGTGTGAAGATCGACAACGAGCGGACGCGAGACCAGCCGGTCGATATTGTCGCGGATTTCTATGTGGAGCGAATATTTCTTGCCGGAATCGAAGGCAGGCAGCAACAATCGCTTGCTCATCGCATGCCATGCGCTCTTCGAAACGGATTCGTCGAATGTTTTCGCGTAAATAGTATCGACCGTATTGCGCGTGACCAGGGGTTGCTCGTTATCCTGCTCCCTCGCTTCGATCGTGACGTTACGCAGGGCGTAATACGCTCCCTTCGCCGTATCTTTCGAGCGAAGGAACGAGAACATCGAATTGGCAGTCGTAATGCGAACATCCGTGGCGCGGCCATCGGGGGATTGGATAACGCTCGTCATGACCGGTTCGCCATAATCGAAGTACATCCTCGAATCGTGCGAATGCCATTGGGCCGAAGCGACATTTGCAAATGTTGCAATTACGATTGCAGTGGTTAAGTATTTAAATAAAGCCATCCTTAATTTAGAAGCGCTCCTTCCATGATCCAAGTCTTAATCCCATCGCGTTGGTTTTGGTTTACATTAAGGGGTGCAGCATGGGGTTCCTCGCCAAACAATGTTAGGAGCAAGATCGATGATGTGTCGAGATTAGGGTTTGTGGCATTGACATCCACAAGGCCCGGGTAATTGCGAATGTCCGTCCATGTGGAAAGATCGTATCCACCTGCTGCGGATATGTCGTGGCAACCGGGGGTGTTACATGCGAGCGTGAGAAACGGCTCGACCTGTTGCGAATAGCTCACATTCGTTGCCGGAAAAACAACTTGATTCGCGTTTGAAATTCCCGAGCAGCCTTGCATGAGAAGGCCAAGGGTAACGACAATGCCAAAAATGCTAAAAACAGCGAGTTTCATTTGATTACATGGATGAACCATGTTCCTTAGATTCACATTCCACTTTGAGAATGAATAATTCCTTATTTTTGTTTTTCAAACAGAATAAGCATATTTTTGTAACATTATGACTGCTACCCGAAGTGTTACTTTTCCCCTTGCAATCATCGCCCTCGTGGTGGGTGGAGATGCACTGCATATCATGCAACCGGTGCTCTTGCCCCTTGTGGTTGCGCTGTTCCTTTCGAACATTTTTCGTCCGCTCGTCATTTGGCTGCGAAAGCAGCATGTGCCGATGTGGATCGCGCTTCTCACGGTTGTCGTGCTGGTCGGCGCAGTTCTTTTTGGTGTGTCGATGGTAGCGATATCGAGCGTTCAATCGCTGGTTGCGGCCATGCCGCGTTACGAGACCCGATGGAACAATACACTGCTGCCGGGCCTGGAGCATCTCCTCGACGATGCTCCAGCGGCTGTTCAGGAGCAGCTCCGGACGCTGAAGTGGTCAAACATGGTGCAGATCTCCTCCGTAGTCGGGATCATCTATGCCGGGGCGGGAGGATTTGTATCGATCCTGAGTGGTTTCGGGCTGATCCTGCTTTTCATGCTCTTTATTTTGGAAGGAAACGGCCTTTTCGAGCGCAAGATACGCGCCGCGTATCCCGATCGGGCCGACGAAATAAACGCGGTTATTAAGCGGATCGACGAAAAGACGGAGCGTTATTTCCTCACGGTATCACTGATGAATCTCGTGAGCGGGGGAATTACGGTGGTCATTTTATCCGCATTCGGAGTCGATCTCGCGCTGCTTTGGGGACTTATCGCATTTATTGTGAACTTTATTCCGACGCTCGGCTCGATCTTCTCGCTTGCGCTGCCAATTTTAGTGGCGTTTCTACAATTCGATAATATTTCTACGCCCATCGCCGTTGCGCTTAGTTTGATTGCGGTCCAATTCCTGTGGGGCAGCGTCATTACTCCTCGCATTATGGGTTCAAGGCTTGATTTGAGTCCGCTGCTGGTGCTTATCTCGCTCATTTTTTGGGGCTGGGTCTGGGGCGCATGGGGGATGGTGCTTTCGGTGCCGATCACTTCGATGATCAAGATCGCGCTGGAAAGCGTTCCGGAGTCGAAGCCGATTGCGATTTTAGCTTCTCACTCGTATCAGCCCAATCGGACGTGAATTATTATTTGACATACATGGTTACGCTGGCACACTTTTATCAGGGGGCATGACATGAGGTTTATTTGGTTGCGGGCATCACTTTTTTACGCCAGTATTTTGGCGATGTGCGCGTTTGGGTTCCCAGCGGAGGCGCAATGGGAACGTGCAACTCCTATCGACAGCATTAATGGAATCAATTGTTTTGCTGCCAATGGCGGCCGAGTGTTTGCCGGAGGGGGGTCTAATTATATTCCCTTTAACGTCCTATTCCAATCCGATGATAGCGGCGAAACTTTTTTTGTCGTGTATCGAAATATCTACGTGAGTGCAATCACTGCGAGCGGGAACAATGTGTACGTCGCGCACGAATTCTATACACCGAATTTCGACATATCATCATCTGCCGTTCTCTATTCATCGAATGCCGGAACTACATGGACTGACCGCGGATCGAGCCTTCCCGCAACGGGAATCAACTCAATTCTCATGAGTAAAGAGAGTGTTTTTGTTGCGACAGACTCTGGACTGTTTTTTTCCCCGGACAGCGGCGTAAGCTGGAGTAACAAAAGCCCTGAAGGCGGTTCGCAACAAATTCCTTCTATCGCAGTGTCGGGGTCAATTATCTATGCAACTTCACTCGACACCACCGACCTTCTCTATTGCTCCACAAATCAGGGTTCCGACTGGACATTTCTTGGCAACGATCTCGAAATTCTTGGCTCTTGTGGTTCGACAATTTTTGCAGAAAGTTCCAGAGGGACGGTTCGATCAATCGATTCGGGCGTAACATGGACATCGGCAAATGTGGGTCTTCTGGAAAATGACTCCACTAACATCGGCAAGTTCGCCTCGATCGGGAATTATGTGATTATAGGCCCCTCAGGAACACCTTCAGAAGGCATGGTTTATCTTTCTTCAAATTTTGGGGAAAGTTGGATTCCATTGGGGACTATTCATCGGTTATACTCGCTCGGCGCCGTCGGGCCATACGCTCTCGCCGGAAGTGATGTTGTCGGGACCTATCGGCAGCTCTTTTCAAATGCTTCTGCCAAAGTTGAGCAACCAACTCCGTTACCCTCATTCTATATTTCTCCCAACCCCACCTCCGGCATGGTAACCATTTCCGGTTCGATAACGCGCGCAACGGTTACGAATGTGCTCGGCGAGACGATCCTTCAAATCGCGAATCCAAATGCTTCGGAAACCACGCTCGATCTCACGAACGAGCCGGCGGGAACCTATTTTGTGCGCGTGGAATCCGCCAACGGAACGACGATGCAAAAAATTGTGAAGGAATGATTACCGGAAAGCATTATGCCAGCTTCTCGCTCGTCTCGGACCACTCGAACATCCATTTTTCGAGATCGGATTTGATGGCATGAAGGCGGGCGGAGTCTTTCTTTACGCGTTCGGTGTCGGAATAATAATCGGGTCCATACATCGCGTCCTCGATGGAAGTGTTTTCTTTCTCGAGGCGCTCGATTTGTTTTTCGATCTTCGAAATTTTGTCGCGCAGCGGTTTTTCTTTCTGGTATTTTTTATTCCGTTCCTGCGCTTCGATGCGCTTGCGTTCTTTCTCATCCGCAGGGATTTCCTGTTTTACCGGAACATTGTTTTTCGGCGGCGCGGCTTTGGCCGGTTGCGTAGAACGATTCCCGCGAATGCTTGTCAGCTCGAAAGCGCGAAGTTCGGTGAGGTATTCTTCGATCGGCTTCACATATTCCTTCACGCGGCCATCGCCGAAGGTTATGATGCGCTCAGTCAGGTCTTCCAAGAAATCGCGGTCGTGCGAAATGACGATAATCGTTCCATCGAATTGCAGCAGCGCTTCTTTCACTACTTCTTTCGATTGCACGTCCAAGTGATTGGTCGGTTCGTCAAGAATAAGCGTGTTGACTGGCTCCAAGAGCATCTTCGCCAATGCAAGCCGTGATTTCTCGCCTCCCGAAAGCACGCGCACTGGCTTAAAGACATCGTCTCCATGAAATAAAAATGCTCCGAGCAATGTGCGAATTTGCGTCATCGAACGGGGTGCACTTCCACTTTTCGTAGAAGCATTCGCGTTCTGCCCATGGAATAATTGCGCTCGTGTGACGGACTCAAGCGTTTCAAGCACGGTAAGCTCAGGCTTCAACGCTTCGGCCTGATGCTGCGCATAATATCCAAGCGTAACGTTATGTCCGTAGGTGAGCGTACCGCCTGTTAATAGTTCCTGACCTGCGAGAATCTTACCCATTGTCGTTTTGCCTTCCCCATTGCGTCCAAGGAATGCAACGCGATCTCCACGCTCGATACGCAAATCAACCCCGCTAAAAATATCGCGAAGACCATCGTACGATTTCGCGCCGCCTTCGATCTCGAAGACCATTCTTCCCGATGGCGGTGCAGCCGGGAAGCTAAAATGCACCGATTTGCCATGCGAGGAAAGTTCGATACGCTCCATGCGCTCAAGCATCTTAACGCGCGACTGGGCCTGGCGGGCTTTCGTTGCACTGTAGCGAAATCGTTCCACAAAGCGCTCCAATTCTTTGCGCCGCGCTTCGATATTGGCGCTCGCAGCCATAAGCTGAGCTTCGCGTTCGGCTTTGGTGCGCTCATAGTATTCGTAATTGCCGGGATAGACCTCGATCTTCCCATTCTCGATCTCCGCAGTTCTATTGCATACAAGATTTAGAAACGCGCGATCGTGCGAAACCATAATGATCGTTCCCTCGAAGGCTTTGAGAAAATTTTCGAGCCACAACATACTCTCCAGATCGAGATGGTTCGTTGGTTCGTCGAGTAAGAGCGCATCGTTTCGGGCAATGAGCAGCTTTGCAAGCATAAGGCGCATTTGCCATCCGCCGGAAAAGGTGGCCAACGTTTTGACGAAATCGCTTTCTCGAAATCCAAGTCCGGCAAGTATTTTCTTTGCATCGCTTTCAAGTTCGAAGCCGCCTAAGTCTTCAAACTGATGATGTAAAGTTCCGAACCGCTCGATAACTTTGAGGTATTCTTCGCTTGCGTGATCTTGTCCGGGATCTTCCATCTCGAGTTGAACTTCCGCGAGCGATTCTTCGGTCTCGATGAGGTCTTCGCGCGCGCGCATGGCTTCCGCGATGAGCGTCCGCTGTTGTGCGGCGTTATCGAGCGTTGACTCTTGCGGCAGGTAACCAATTTGATAATTGGCCGGCATGTTGACGCTGCCGGATTCGGCTTCATACACTCCGGCAATGATGCGTAGCAGCGTGGTTTTGCCCGCGCCATTTGGCCCGACAAGACCCATGCGGTCGCCGGGACGGATGGTTGCAGTTACATCGCGGAAAAGAAATTTTCCGCCGAACTGCATGGAGAGATGTTCTAATGCGATCAATTACGAATTAAGAATGAAAACTTGATTTTAAGATTACGTTATAGAACCGTTCCCCGTTTGGGAAATCTTCTATTTCTTCCCAAATAATATCGAGTCCAATTTGTTTGAATCTTTCCCTGTACTCATCAGGGCCAAAATGAGACCAATACATCGTTACGCCTTTCCATTCGCGAATGATCTCTTCTTCGTTCCTGGCTCCGAGCACAAGGTAAGCAATACCAGAGGGCTTGAGCCATCCTCGTATGTTTTGAAGTAATTGCTCTTGTTCCTTTTGAGGAATGTGTATAATTGCGAAGGTGCTCACAATGAGGTCAAAGCTTGCATTATCGAAGCGACATTCAGACATATCTGCTTGAATGAATTTCCCCTGCGGAATTTGTTCGCGGGCAATGCGAATCATTTCCCCGGAAATATCAACGCCCGTTACATCATATCCTTTACGAGCAAAATAACCTGTCACCGGCTCACCACCGCCACAGCCTATATCAAGCATCTTTCCTCCCTTAGGAAAAAATTCTGAAAGCGAATCGAAAAACTCATTCACAACCCCTTTCCGCGAGAGGCGATTTGAATTGTATTCGTCCGCTATTATATCATAGCCAGCTTCAACTATTTCCTTGTTCATGCTTCAAAAATTGTCTTACGGTTGAAGCCCTCTGCGGGTACGGTGACGGCGACGAATGAATGGCATCTTATGCTCTTCATGTTTGCCTTCTTTATCATAAGGAAGTATGGAAATGGAGCCATCCATTTCGAGAATTGCGGTTTGCACTTCGGAAATATCCTTGAAGCCATGCTCGCGGATTTGCTCTTCGAGCTCTTCGGTCCGGATCGATTCTTTTATACAATTCGACATCACAAACTGGCCGTTGCGAACGAGCAGGCGCGGCTCGCCCGTGATGAAACGGCCAAGTTTTGTCTCTCGAAAGAGGAGTTTCGTCAAAATGACATTGATAAGAATAAGCGTACACGCCGCAACGATGCCGCCTAAGAGCGAGGTATCGTTTCCGACCATGGCATTCTGCACGGCGTTCGAGACGAGCAAAATCAGCGCGAAATCCACCAGCGAAAGCTGCGAAATATGCCGCTTGCCCGCCAAACGAAATCCGGCGAGAATGACAAGATAGACCACCGTGCTGCGCACGACGATCTCCACGAGCGAATTAAACCACATTGTTTTCGACTTAAATTAGAGGCGTGGCTAACAGCCATTTGCGAAGTATAGCTTCCGAAAGGCTCATTTTAGAAAGAGGTTATGTTTTATTATCATCCTGAGCGGAGCAAAACGGAGCGACAGCGGAGTTTTGCGGAGTCGAAGGATCTCAGGAGATTTACCTATGAAGGAAACTACATGAGATCCTTCGACTCCGTTCTTTTCTCGTTCGTAGAAAAGAACTCCGCTCAGGATGACACGGAACGATTAATATGGCAATACAAAATCAAGCGACAACCGCGCGACTTACCGAAATCGAAAAAGAACTCGCTGAGCTTCAGGAAAGCCGCACACACCTGCGCTCGCATTGGGAGCACGAAAAGCGGCTGATAAAAGACATTCGCTCACAGCGCGAGGGGATTGAATCGCTGCGCGGGCAAGCCGAACAGCTCGAGCGCCAGGGCGATCTGGGTAAAGTTGCCGAGATTCGCTATGGAACGATTCCTAAAACGGAAGCCGATCTCGCAAAAAAGCAAGCGGAACTCGAAAAGCTCCAGAAGGATCATCAGATGCTGAAAGAGGTGGTCGGGCCGGAGGATATTGCGGAAGTGGTTGCGAAATGGACGGGCATTCCGGTTCAGCGAATGCTCGAAAGCGAGCGCGAAAAGCTGCTCAAAATGGAAGATCGTTTGCACGATCGCGTTGTCGGACAGGATGAGGCAGTTACTGCCGTATCGAATGCCATTCGCCGTTCCCGCGCTGGAATGCAAGATCGTAACCGTCCCATTGGGAGCTTTATTTTTCTTGGCTCGACCGGCGTTGGCAAAACGGAACTTGCCCGCGCGCTCGCGGAATTTTTATTTGACGACGAACACGCGATGGTGCGGATCGACATGTCCGAATACATGGAGAAATTTTCTGTGTCCCGCCTCGTCGGCGCGCCGCCGGGATATGTGGGATATGAAGAGGGTGGTCAGCTAACGGAAGCGGTGCGCCGCCGTCCGTATAGCGTACTTTTGCTCGATGAAATCGAAAAAGCACATCCGGATGTGTTCAATATCCTCCTGCAAGTGCTCGATGATGGTCGCCTCACTGATTCACAGGGCCGAACGGTCGATTTCAAGAACACGATCATCATCATGACTTCGAATATCGGTTCCCATATCATCACGGAGCAGATGCAGAAGATGGATGTCGTGAATAAAGATCGCATTCTCGGAAATCTTCGCACGCTTCTCATTGCCGAGCTTCGAAAGACCATCCGCCCGGAATTCCTGAACCGCATCGACGAGATTGTGATGTTCCAGCCGATCAGCGAAAGCGACCTTCGAAAGATCGTCGATATTCAATTACTCCGCGTGATCGAAATGACGGAAAAGAATGGGATTCATCTCGAAGTTTCGAATGATGCTCGCGATTGGCTTGCCCAGAGCGGATTCGATCCCATTTATGGCGCGCGCCCGCTCAAGCGCGTAATACAGAAGGCGATTGTCGATCCGCTGTCGATGAAGTTATTGGGCAGGGAGATTGCGACTGGCGATACCATCCGCGTCGATCACAACGAGCGGGGGCAATATACGTTCGAACGAGTTGCTGGTGATTCTCTTGCGGATTAAATCGGGAACATGATTCCACCTGCGATGCGAATATCCCGGGTCAGGAATGCACCGGGGGCGAACAAAGGGCCTTCTCCGAGCAGCGCATAAGAATTTGCTTCAGAACTCTTACCCTTCTCGTTTAGAATATTCACTAACCCATACGCATATCCCGCATCGACAAAAATTTGTGTACCGCTCGGCAAATTGTACGCAACTCCAGCGCCGCCAACAACCGAGAAATCGAGCGTATTCACCAAATCGTTGATGTTGAAGGTGTTTTCGTTGGGAATGTTTTGGTCCTCCGTTTGGAATTGGTTGGTATAGCCCAAAACCATATAGCTGATCGACGGGCCGGCAAATACATACGGTCGAAAATTTCCGGTACCGAATGCGACTTTTAAAAAGATTGGAATTTCAATGTAATCGAGAGTAAAATTGTCAGGATCAACGCTTTCTACACTCCAACCTTTTTGATCGAGCAGAACGCCGGTGCTGAGCGCTACATGGTCGTTAAACCATACGTCAAGCTGACCGCCAGCGATGAGACCGGTTGTTGTGCTAATTCCGTATGCAGTGGAATCCGATGCTACGGTGCCAATATCCATCCCGCCGCGCAGACCAAGCATTAGTTTTTGTGCGCAGGAAGATGAGGAAATGCCAAGGACCGCGATGAAGGCGATAGAATAGACGATTTTTTTCATGGTGTGGATATTTTAACCTAACTTCACCCTCGGATCGAGCCGAGCGTAAATCAGATCGACGAAGAAATTCACGGTGACGAAAATCACGGCGGAAAAAATTACGGTTCCCTGAATGACCGGAAAATCGCTGCGAATGATGGCGTCAAACGCTTGCAGCCCAATTCCCGGCCAGTTAAAAATATACTCGATGAAATAGGTCCCGACGAGCAGTCCGGCCAGCCATGCGCTGACGGTCGTCACGACGGGATTCAGCGCATTCCTCAGCGCGTGTTTATAGACGATAGATTTCCACGGCGCGCCCTTCGCTTTTGCAGTGCGGATGTAATCGCTGGACATCACTTCGATCATGCTCGATCTCGTGACGCGAGCAATAACGGAGACAGGCCGAAATGCCAGTACCATCATCGGCAAAATCAGATATTCGATATGGAGTTCTCCGCCTTCCCACATATAGCCCGAAACGGGCAGCCAATCGAGCCAGGAACCGAATACGAGCATCGCAAGCAGCCCCATGACGAACGCGGGAACGGAAATTCCGATGAGCGCGAAGAGCATCGTGGCGTTATCGAAGAGCGTGTAGGAACGAATCGCGCTTACCACGCCAATCGCCACGCCAACGACCGACGCAATAATCATCGCGCTGATGGTGAGCGTGGCCGTCGCGCCGAAGCGTTCCCAAATGCTTTCGAGGACGGGGCGGTTCGAGGTAAACGATCGGCCAAGATCACCTTTTGCCACATTGCCGACAAACCGCGCATATCGCTGCCAGGCGGGAAGATCGAGCCCAAGCTCGTGGCGAATAGCGGTTTGCGTGGCAAGATCTGCGCGCTGGCCTTGCATCATGCGCGCGGGGTCAGGCAGCAAGTTCATAATAAAAAAGACGACCGTCACCACCCCGAACACGACGAGGATGGAATAAACGAGTTTTCGAACAGCGAATGACAGCATGAGAAGCCTGAACCTGGATTACGCGGATTAAAGCGGATTAAAATGAATTACACGGACGATTTTTCGGATTCATAACATAAATTAAATAGAGCAATGACTAATAAAGTTCTTAATTCTTGAGTAAGGATATTGAGGAAATCCTAATAGAGGAATGAAAAATCAAAAATCCCCAAAATCGTCCGTGTAATCCGCCTTAATCCGCGTAATCCCGGTTCTATTCTAATTTTACCGCCGTGCCGTAGCAGAGCACTTCGCTTACGCCGGACATGATCTCGGTGGCATCGTATCGAACGCCGATGATGGCATCGGCGCCAAGCTGCTCGGCATGAGCAACCATGAGTTCATAAGCGTCCGAGCGAGCCTTTTCGCAAAGCTGCGAATAGAGGGTGATGTTGCCGCCGAAGATCGTTTGCAACCCCGCCGCGAACGTGCCAACGATAGAACGTGAGCGAACGATGATGCCACGGACGACACCGAGATTTCGAGCGATATTGCGGCCCGCGATGTCGAAGGAGGTGGTGATGTTGGAATGATCCATGAAAATGAGTCCTTTCTTAAATTAGTATCACGCTTATTAAACCTATTAAACCCCATTGTGCGTTAAATAGTATCATATCGAAATAAGGCTGAGGAAGGCTATTTCTGCTAAGCACGAGCAAAAGAATCGAAAGTCAAGAGAATAAATGCTGGACATCATTAGAAAAAAAGTAAGTGAAGGTACACGACTCACGCGTGAAGAAGGCGTTTGGCTTCTGAAAAACGCCTCGCTTCTCGATTTCGCGGAGCTTGCCGAAACGGAGCGCTTCCGGCTTAATCCCGAGCGGCGCGTTACGTTCGTAATCGACTCGAATCCGAATTACACGAACATCTGCAATGTCGATTGCATCTTTTGCGCATTCTATCGTCACGAAGGCGATAAAGATGCTTATACGTATTCGGTCGATGAGATGATCCCGCGCTTCAAAGCAGCGGCGAAGAGGGGAGTGCGGACGGTGCTTCTGCAAGGCGGAGTAAATCCTGCAATTCCATTCGAGTATTACACCGAAATGGTTCGCCGCACACGCGCGGAAGTTCCGGAAATCCATCCTCACTTCTTTTCCACCAGCGAAATAATCGGGATGAGCAACGTTTCGTCCCTCACTGTCCCTGAAGTCCTTTTAAAGCTAAAAGAAGCTGGCTTGAATTCCATCCCCGGCGGAGGAGCGGAAATCCTAAGCGACAGGGTAAAGAAAAAAATCTCGAATAAAAAAGGCACAAGCGCCGATTGGCTGAATGTAATGCGCGAAGCACACAAACTTGGTTACAAAACGACGGCCACGATGATGTACGGTCATCTCGAAACCGATGAAGATATTATTGAACACCTATCTGTTATTCGCGATTTGCAGGACGAATATCATGGCTTCACGGCATACATTCCCTGGAGCTTCAAACCGGGAAATACTCCGCTCGAAAAAATTATTCCCACCTATGCGACGGGAACTCGATATTTGCAAATGATAGCTATTGCCAGAATATTTCTCGATAATTTCCCGCACATTCAGGCAAGCTGGTTCTCCGAAGGGAAGAAGATCGGGCAAATAGCACTTTCGTTTGGTGCCGATGATTTCGGCGGCGTGCTCGAAGAGGAGAATGTTCACGCTTCGGCAAATTTCGTTCACACTACTTCGGTCAAAGAGACTGTTGACTTGATACGAAGCGCGGGTTACACACCAGCCGAACGGACGACGCTCTACGACATCATTGCGGAATATGGCGATGGCGAATATCCCGCTGCTGCGATAGATACCGCGCGGCTGAACGTTCACTTTGGGGCGAGTGAAATCTTGACTTCGTTACCGATTTTGCAGGAAGCATCCTGATTTGATTTTTGCTGTAACTTTTGACGGGATCGTGTGTTCTTCGGGTAGAATTACCATTGGTAGAAGGAGCATATCATGAAATGGCTATTGCGTTCCATCCCGATCGTCGCGCTTGTGTGCGTTTCATGCACCACGACCACGAATACCACCGTCAGTCCCGTGAGTAACTCGCTCGCTCCCACTATCACAGGTTTCTCTCCCGACACCGTCTGGACAGGCAAGTGGCTTACGATACACGGAACGGATTTTGGCTACAATTCCTATGACATTCGGGTCTTCATCGATACTGCGTTTGTGGAGGAAACGGACGCAGAAGATACCATAATGACAGTCTCAGTGCCCGAGGGCGCGCGGACCGGATTAATCCGTGTTTGGGCCTACGAGCAAACGGCAACTTCCGCTAAGCCGGTAGTGGTAGAATACACCTTCAACCCCCATTCTGTTAACGTTACCGCTCCCGATGGCGGTTCGTTCTCTGTCCCGGGAACCGGAATGAATAATTACCACGGTGTTCTGCGCCTCTTCGTGGGTGAAATACCGTTCCCGATCGACTCGGTGTTTCCGAACCGAATTGTCTCTCATGTGCCCCATAATTATCCATCCGGAGCAATTACGATGTCGGACTCCAATGGAACCTATAGTGATCTTGGAATGCTAACCGTGACACGCCCCTCCGCCTGGACGACACTCTCGCATATATACAATTATATAAATGTGACAGAGACTCACACTCGTAGCGGATACGTGAATGGGCCTGCCAATACTTTTGACTCGACATGGACAACCAAGGCCTCTTATGCCGGACAGCAGGATTCGAATGTTACGGGAATTAAATTCGTGAGGACCTCAACGGGTTTGCAGTATAGCGCCCCGCGATTTGCAATAACTTGGGATACGATTAGCCAGACTGCGACTGTCAACTTCCAAAAGTATTCGTCCATTCCATCAACGCCGACGCATAGCTTAGACACACAATGGTCCGCAGGTTACCAACCCCTGTCTGCGCCCCTGCCCGTTGATGACAACATCGAGTTTGTCCTGCCGAATTTCGGCTATGAAATTCAAGAGGACTCGACGGACACACAGGGATTAGTGAACTGGCAGGAGACAACAACTACTAAGGTTACCTCCGGGGAGTTCGATATTATACTCAAGCACTGACATGCGAAATAAATAGTGGGATGTCCATTTCGGCGCAAGCGAGATTTTGACTTCTTTACCGATTGCGGAAGTGTAGCGGCGCGGTTCCCGCGCCTGCCCGGATTCGACGCCGGCTCGGATAGGCATGGGAACCGTGCCACTACACTTGCATATTTGAGCTATTTTGGCCCATTTTTCAGATTTCACTTGACTTTTGTCTCGAAATTTACGATATTTGCAGAATATTATTTCCTTAGAGCAATGAAAATACTCCGAATTTCCTCGATTTTTCTCTTCCTTTTCGCTTCCACTGCGTGGGCAATTCCAGCCAAGCATTCGGTCGAGCGATCCATCGCCATGAAAAATTTCAAGGGAAGGATTTGGCTGACTCCGCTTCCCGATAATAAAATCGAAATCCGCATGAGAACGTGGCGCACGACGCGCGATACCGTGAGCGGCAGCGAGATTTTCCCTGTGCTCGTAAACGGAGCGAAAGAGAAATTTTTCTTTGGTCATTTTGGTGCATCCAAACTTCCGATGCTCATTTTTGCTGTCAGCGATGCCGAGCATCCGCAGCAGGTGCGAGCGGTGGCCTATCAGGTTTCGCCGCGCGGCTCGCTCATC
Source organism: Ignavibacteriota bacterium (assembly GCA_003151825.1). Taxonomy (GTDB): domain Bacteria; phylum Bacteroidota; class Ignavibacteria; order Palsa-1295; family Palsa-1295; genus PALSA-1295. The sequence goes on along the minus strand of PLYO01000040.1, from coordinate 18,651 downwards.
GGGCAGCAGGTTTTAGTCGATGAAAGCATCGATCACGGCCACACCGATAACGTGACGAGCGGGCGCTACGCGCTTACCGCGATTGACCCAAAACTCGGCGCGATTTATTCTATCGCTTCGCAGGATGCTCATTTCGAAGGATTTTTCGTGTCCTATGAAAAGCTTCGCATTCGTCAATGGGATCCGGTCATTAATTCCTTCATCGAGACCGATCAGGGTTTCCTGCGCGATCGCTCCGGGCGACTGATGCAATCGACTCGCTTCGAATCCTGGAACGATGCCGAACGCTCGGATGTCTTCGCCGCCAATCTCGAACCGAAAAAACCGTGGATGATCGACAAAAAACCGGAACCAAAAGTGATACCGGCGAGAGCGGAAAAGTGAGAACTTTAATAGAGCACAATCTCGCCAACATGCGGGATAATGTTTTTCTCCGCTCCCATTCGAAATAAATATTCCAGCGCGCGTTTGCCGCGCTCGCCCATGTCGATCGTCACGTCGTTGACATACATTTTCACGAATCGCGCGCCCGTCTCCGCGTCGATGCCTCGGCCCCATTGCAACGCGTATTCGACGGACGCTTTTTCGTTATCGTAGGCCGCTTTGATGGAATCGCGCAAAGCCTGCGAAACGGTTCGCGCCATGTCTTCACCCAAATCTTTTCGGACACAATCGAGGCCGAGCGGCAGTGGCAGACCTTCGGTTTTTTCTGCCCAGATCGTTCCGAAATCGGCGAGCTTGTTCAGGCCATATTCTTGCCATGTGATTTGGCCTTCGTGAATCAGCAGTCCGGCATCGACATCATCATCCAGCACCGCGTCGATGATTGCATCGAACGATACTTCAATGGATTTTATATGCCCGAACCATGAACGAAGCAGGAGATTCGCCGTAGTAAGTTTTCCCGGTTGCGCGATGACGGCATTCGGATTTGCTTCAAGTTCGGCCATGCTTTTATATTTTTTCGAAACGATGATTGGCCCATATCCTTCGCCCATCGAGGCGCCGGTTTTCATGATCCAATATTTATCCGCAACGTAAGGATAGGCGTGGGCGCTGATCGCCGTCACGGGCAACTCGCCCGTCATTGCTCGAACATTCAGCGATTGGATGTCATCGAGCACATGGTCGATCTCGTATCCGGGAATGGTTACTAACTTTTCTGCGAAGCCATAGAACATAAAGGCGTCGTCGGGGTCAGGGGAGTGGCCGATTTTTAATGTCATAATATAAAAACGATCTTCCCGGCTTTCTTCGGGCTTTCGGTCATGAGGTGGAATGCTTCCTCGAACTGCGAGAGTGGCAGCTTATGCGTCACGACCGGGCGCACATCGAGCCGTTTGCTCGCCAGCAAATTCGAAACTGTGAACCATGTATCGAACATTTGCCGGCCATTGATGCCGTAAAATCTGCCACCGTTAAAGATAATATCGTTGAGTGGAGTGGCAACGAGATTCTCCTTAAAAATTCCGAAAAAGCAATAGCGCCCGCCGCGCCGGAGCATCGCAATGCCATCTTTCATCGCGCTCGGTATCCCGGACATTTCTAACACCACGTCCGCGCCAAGGCCACCGGTTGCTTCTTTTACGATTTCCACTGCGTTCTCTTTCGCAACATTAATGATTCGATCCGCGCCCATTTGCTTCCCGATATTCAATCGGAATGGTTCGATGCCAGTCATAAATATTTGCGTTGCCCCGGAAGCTCTTGCGACACCTGCAGAAAATAATCCCACAGGACCATCACCCAAGATCACTACACTCTTCCCATGCACTGGTTCTATCAGCGTAGCATGCACAGCATTCCCAAGCGGCTCCTGAATGCACATGTATTCCGGCGGAATCGATGGATCGTTCTTCCACACTACGACTTCGGGAACTGCGAGATATTCCGCGAACGCGCCGTTCGTATCGACTCCTAAAATCTTGAGATTCTGGCATACATGCATCTGACCCGTCAAGCATTGCTTGCAATGCAGGCAGGGGATATGCGTCTCGACGGAAACGGCGTCGCCTTCTTCCACGCGCGTTACCATGCTGCCTTTCTTCACCACGATGCCCGTTGTTTCATGGCCGACGGTATAGGGAACCGTTTTCACGCGCGATTCGGCCCACGCGTCCCATTCATAAATATGAACGTCCGTGCCGCACAGGCTCGAAGCCTGGATTTTTATGAGAACTTCGTTCGGCTTAACATCGGGAATCGGAATTTCCTGAAGTTCGGCTCCCCGCGCGCGTTTCGTTTTGCGCAGGGCGATCATCGTTTCTGGCATTTCAAGGATATGGTTTATAACTGAACTTATATTTCCTGTCATCCTGAGCGGAGTTCATTCCGACGAAGGAGGAATGAACGTAGTCGAAGGATCTCGTGAAGTTTCCAAAGATCCTTCGACTCCGCAAATTTACGCTCCGCTACAATTTGCTCCGCTCAGGATGACATGAAAGAAAAAGGAGGCATCACATAAGCGACTGATAACACCAAATTCTTAATTCTTAATTCTTAATTTTTAACTTGAGCCACGCAACAATGTCCTCCACCGTCTCCGGCAGCACGCCATGTCCGACAGGATACATGCGTGCCGTGACGTCCGCGCCTTGTTGTGTCAGCAATTTTTCCGCTTCGCCTAACGCTTGCGGCGGAATAAGCTCATCGAACTCGCCGTGACTGATAAAGAACGGCAACCCATCGAATCGCTTCTCGGAGAGAGCTTCCAAAATATCGCGCGGGAGATAGCCGGAGAGATTGATCGAAGCTCTAACGGTGATTCCGTAATTCTTCAAATCGTAAACCGTGAGCAGAGAATAAATCACCGCCGCGCCCTGACTAAATCCCATCAGCACCACGCGCAACGCATCGCCGCCTTCTTGCTCGATGATGCGCGGCAAACTTGCGAGAAGCATTTCCTCGCTGTCGTGGCGCGTCATATCGTCCGGGATAATTCCGGAGGGTGTTTGAAGCAAATCGTACCACGAATGGCCGCCATTCTGAAGCTCGATCGGAGCCTGAAGGCTGACAATGAGAAATTGCCCGCCGATTTGCTCCGCGATAGGAAGCAAATCGTGCTCGTCCGTGCCATAGCCATGCAGCACGATGAGTATGGGCGGATTTGCAGTTGTCTCTCCCGCCTTTCCAAGGCGGGGGTTGGGGGGTGGTTGCGCTGGCCGGCGAGTTACATAATGCATAATTCAGACTTGCCTTTCAGAAAGCATGTGTGTTTTTCTCTCAAAATTCATAATCATCCTCGATTCCAGCCTGTTTTCGATAGTTGTCGTTCAGCAAAGGTGCTCAAAATGTGTTTTCACGTTTAATTTTCATTTGACTTTTCATGAATTTATGCAGAATGTTTCATACCGCAAACCACAGTTCCTCCTTTTTCCCATTTCATCTTTCCTATTTTCATCTTTGCCCGACAAGGTGCCCATCAAAGCACAAGCAATATACGACGAAAAATCGGCAATGTTTAGAAATCGAAAATTTTAATAGTAAACGCAAACACTGATGCGCGATCATTTTGTGCTGTTCCCTCAAAAAAAAATGCGAATGTTAGTGTTTTAGTTAAGGTTTTATGCGTATGAACTTCTATATTATCAACCGGTTGTGGCTAACGCTATTGCTGCTCTCGGTTGCAGCGGGTGGCGCGCGCGCGCAGTGGACGAAGGTTGCGCCGAATTTGGTTGGGCCGGAAAGTCAGCGCATCGGCGCGATCTGTGTTAGTCACGGCGTTTTATGGGCCGGGGCGACTGCTCTATTCTCTTCTACCGACACCGGGAAAACATGGAATCAGTCCTCCACTTTTCCTGTGGAGGAAATATCGGACATTGCCTTTTACGATTCGCTGACCGGATTGGTCGGCACATATTCAGGCGGCGCCTTTCTGACTCAGGACGGGGGGCAAACATGGAACATCGTGATTCAGCCCAGCGGGCAACCCGATTGTCGTGTCGCGTTCAACGGCTCGGCTTCTGTTATGCACGATCTCAATACCGATGGCACGCTCTCTACGAGCACCGATAGAGGTTCTACGTGGAAAACGCAGAATTTTGTGAACGAGGGATTGACGTTTGCCATTGGCGCGGACAAAACCATTTATGTTTTTACATCGGGAACCTCAGGTTGGATAAATAATTCGACCGATCTCGGCAAGACGTGGAGTGGAAATGGGGGCGGCACCGACGCCGATTCGCAGGGGCTTGCAGCCGATTCCTGCGATATTCACAAGCTATATCTGATTAACGAGAATACTCGTGACCGGACCAATAACACAACGAAAATCGAAGTCTCACCGGACGGTGGGAAAACCTGGCAAACCAATAGCTCACACCAATTGGACTACTATTCCGGCTCGATCGCTAATACCGCGCAAGTTGCGTATGTTACTACTGATGCAGGTGGAAACGGGGTTCTGCGCTCGACCGACGCTGGCACATCCTGGAAAAGCATCGGAGGGCCAATGACTAACTATGACACTCGGAGCATCGCTTTAGTCAACAACAATATCGTGCTCGTGCTGGATTCGAATGGAAGCGTATGGCGAACGAAGAATAGCGGCGGCGACTCGCTTACTTTTCCCACGGAGCTTGTTTTGGCAAATGATCGTATGCAAATTATGGGCACTGCTTGCAGCCCGAGCGATACCGGGATAGTTCTCCATGTGCAAGTCCAAAGCTGCATGCCTCTATCAGCCGAGCTTGACTCCTTATGGATTACAGGCTCCGGCTCGTTTACTCGGCCATGTGAGTGTCCGCCTATGCCGCTGCTGCTTTCCGGAGCCGATTCCATCCCGCTTCGCTTTTGGTCCAGCGTTTCCGGGAGCGATACCGCCGAGCTTCATCTTGCTCTCACGATCGGAAATGTAAATCTGGATACGACCATCCAGCTTATCGGCAAGTCAGCTTCGGCCTCGCCTGCAAATCCCTCGGTGACGCACCGCGAGAGTGCCTCCGCGTATGTAGGGCAGTTCGATTCGCTCACGCTCGGCGTCGATGTTAGCTCTGATATTAACCTCGATTCGCTCTGGCCATATCTTACTGATGTTCAGGCGACCTATACATGGGATTCATCGGTCGTCAGTTATGCCTCGTATTTGCCGCCAATTGGTTGGAGTGTTACCTCAGCCACGCCGCGCGGCAACGCGGCGGATATTGCGATTCATAATGTTTCTTCCTCGGCATCGAGCCCGTTGGATTTGGGAACTGCAATTTTTAAGCCCAATCAGAACCAGCTTGCCACAAGCTGGGTGGGGCTTCCGAGGCTCGGGCTGTTCGCAGGCGGACAAAACCTTGGGTTCTGCGTGACAGATAATGAGGACCACCATTGGGCAGTGCAGACGCTGGGCGCGTCGAGCCGGGTTGATGAAGTTCCCACGACCGATCGGGACATTTCTGTTTATCCGAATCCGGCGGATGGGAATGTTTGGATTTCTTCGTCGGACGATCTCGGTGAAGTAACGATCGAAGTTTATGATATGCTTGGCACGGTTCGGAGCGTGATGCCGGCCCAAATGAATAAAGAAAACCCCATCGAGTTGTTACTTCCGGATGTGGACGGGGTTTATAATATTGTGCTAAAATCTTCAGCAGGAATGAATTCGCTGCGGGTCGTTCGGCAACGCTGACGAATGAGATTTTTAGCATGGGCACTTTTGAGCTATTCTTTCGTTTCTTATTTTTGTTAATTAATCCCATTCGGCAAGGAAGCTTGTTTAAGCGGATACCGCCGATATTTTCCACATTCAACAACCACGGTTATGACACGTCGTTTCGCTCTTCTTATTCTCGCAAGTATCGCTTTTTCCGTTCATGCACATGCGCAGTGGCTAACAAAAACGGATGAAAGTCCATCGGCCCGTTCCGAGCGCCATAATGGGCCGCGCGTTACCGGCGATGCCGCCGGTATCGACCACGATGCGGGCGTTGGCGATGCCTTCAAATGGTATTGGGGGCAGCGCACGTTTGGATTGGGATACATCCCCAAAGGCGCGCTACAGGCAGCCGTGCAACAGCGTGACGCCATGCGCGCCGGTTCCGGCAAAGGCATGATGACCCAGTCCATCCAGCAGCCACCATGGACCCTTGTTGGCCCCTATAATATTGGCGGGCGCGTGAATGCCATCGCCATCAATCCCCACAATGCAAATACCGTTTTTATCGGCGCCGCTAACGGGGGCGTATGGAAAACAATGGATGCCGGCACGACGTGGACTCCGCTCACCGATCAGTTGCAATCGGTTTCGATGGGATCGCTGGCCATCGATCCGAACGATACTAATATTGTATTCGCCGGAACCGGCGAGCTTCCCTCGGGTATCGATACCTATACCGGCTATGGACTGCTGCGCTCCACCGACGGCGGGACGACATGGTCCGACATTGGCCTAAGCAGTGTGGGTGCGTATTCTCGCGTGATTGTAAATCCCAATCATTCGAACATCGTCTATGCTGCGGCCGGCCGCTCGGGCGGCGGGGTGCTTCGGTCGAGCGACGGCGGCAATTCGTGGAACTGGCTCGCGGGGGGGCTTCCGCTGGATGCCTCTGTAACCGATCTTGCCCTTTCGATGAATGGCGATGTCGCGGTGCTCTATGCCGGGATCGTCGGCCATGGCGTATTCCAATCCATGAATGGCGGCGATTCCTGGACGGAGCTCAATCCATTTCCACAGATCGATTCCGCGACGGACATGCTCCGGATTTCGCTCGATGTCGATCCAAAACACTGGCAGAATGTGGTCGCCCTCGATGTCAGCACCGTTCAGGGCACCGACGATTTTGGCGGACTGGAAGTCTCGACCGATGGCGGTAATAACTGGACGGATGCAGGAACCCAATTCGAATCCCAGGGCAGTCCCTTTGAAGAACCGAATGGCAGCGCTCCTCCTCAAGGATGGTACGATGTGTATATCAAGGTCGATCCTTCGAATTTCAATCACATGCTCTTTGGCGGAGTCGAGTTTGCCAGCACGTCCGATGGAGGAGGTTCCTGGAACTTTTACCAGGGCGGGATGCATGTCGATCACCACGCCGCCATGTTTGCCCCATCCGACCCAACGAAAGTCTATGTGGGCTGCGATGGCGGCGTCTATTTCTCTTCCACTGGCGGAGATGTATTCAGTGGAAATACGTTCCCGATCCCCATCACCCAATTTTATGGTATCGGCATCGACCAAACCCAAAGCGACGTAACCTACGGCGGCACGCAGGACAATGGGACGCTTACCGGTTCGGCAGGTTCTGACTGGAATAACATTCTGGGCGGCGATGGCACGTTAACTCAGGTCGATCCAAAAAATTCATCGATCGTATATTGTGAAACCCCACAGAGTTTGCCGACGGTCTATCCTAACGGGTCAGGCGATAACGGGCTCAACGCCGCGATCGACTCGACCGTTTGGCTCGATCCGTTCGCGGCAGACGCTACGAACGATATAATTTATTGGGGCTGCCAGCGTCTGGCCTATTCGAAGAATCAAGGGCAGAACTGGACGAATTGCTCTCAAGTGTTTGGCTCGGCCGCTGCGAACACAACTATTTCGAGCATCGATGCTTTTGGTGATAAAAATACGGTTCTTGTTGGTACTGGCGGCGGGAATGTTTATCTCACCATCAATGTGTCAGCTGCCAACGGTAAGGCAACCTTTACCAATGTTTCGAATGGTCTGCCGGGCCGGGCGGTCACGTGGGTCAAGTTCAGTCCGTCTTCGAAGACGACGTTTTATGCGACGACCTCCGGCTTTGGCGCTGGGCACGTCTTCAAGACGACGAATAGTGGCGCGCATTGGACGAACATCAGTTCCACACTGCCAGATATTCCGGTCAATTCGCTCGTCATGGACCCAGCGAATCCGACGGTGCTCTATATCGGTACCGATGTCGGTGTGTTCTTTTCGCCAAACGACGGCGGCGAATGGATGCCCTATGGGACGGGTCTGCCAAATACGGGGATTGATTTCATGGAAGTTCACGTCGCTAACCGCGTGATACGCGCGGGCACGCATGGCCGATCGATCTGGCAGGTGCCGCTCGAAGACGATGTGACGGGCATCGTGCTTCCGGCGCAGCGCACCGTTTGGACGCTTGGAGACTCTGCGACGATCCAGTGGCATGGTTTCGCCTCGCCGGTTACGCTCGAGCTTAGCGAGGACGGCGGCACGACCTGGCAAAATGTTGCGAAGGGCGCTCATGACACCACCTATACTGTTCAAAATATCCTTTATTCCCCGACCGAGAATGCACTCGTGCGCGTGAGCGATGGGACGGATTCGCTGCTTTCGCCGCTCTTTTCGATTGCGCAGCAAAAGGCCGGCAATCAGATTGCCACGGTCGCGGAGCTGCCTTTGTATCTTTACGATATTGCCTACGATAAAGACGATAACGTGCTGTGGGGCACGAACTTTGGCGCAACGGAAGGCAGCACCGAGGACGAGATTTACAAGATCGATCCGGATCAAGGCACGCTCCTCGATTCCGTCAAGGTTGGACCTATTATCAATGCCGGCACCCGCGAGGGATTTACCGGAATAAAATACGATCCGAATACGAAGCATTTATTCCTACAGCAGGTGGATGGTTCGCCATCGGGTCCCAATTGGACTTCGGATATTTATGAAGTTGACACCAATGGGACCGTCGTGAGTACCGCTACGTCTCCCGCGCAGTATGGAACGGGAATTTATGTTAAGGGCGATACCCTGCTTGTGGCGGATCGCATGACACAACAAATCTCGAGCGAGGTTCTTCCGCTTTCGCCGAATAATTTTACGACTGCGCTCGATTTTTCTGACACGAGAAGTGCCACGCTCGGTCCGAGAGGGCTTACGTATGACTCGAAACTTGGAGAGTACTTGCTTGCCTATACCGATTTCGTGGGCAGCGTGACCAGTGCAACGCTCAATGCGAGCTATCTTCTTTTTCTCAATGCCGATTCAACACCGGTGGAGCAAAATGCTTTTGCGATTACGGTGGGCGAAGAAGTAGCTAATGTACGCGGAATGGAGTATGATCCTCGCGGAGCGGGAAATACGGCATGGATGACCGTGCTGAATAGTGGGAACTCATCTCAAATTATTAAAATTGCTCTCACCGACGGCCCATCGAGCGCGCCGGAGGCTCTGCTTACGCTCCAGCCTTCGACCGTTGCTTTTGGCAATCTGGATACGGGAAAAACAAAGACCATGCCGGTCGAAATTCATAATTCGGGAACTGCGGCGGACACGATTACCGCAATCACTATTGTGCCTTCCGGCTCGCCGTTTTCGCTCGCAGGTACGACGTTTTCGGTGATTCTTCTGCCAGGCGCTTCGATAAACGACAGCATCACGTTTGCGCCCCACTCCGCAGGAGAACCGAGTGCCACGCTTATGGTGACCTCCAATCAGGATAATCCCGTGGCGACGTTTCAGATTTCTGGCAACGCAACCGAGAATGGCGCAAGTGTTGCACCGGGAGCAATCGCTGCTGGCTGGTCGATCGAACTTTCGCCAAACCCCGCGAGCGATTATGTCGATGTCACGCTCGATGCGGCGTCAGCGCAAGATGTTCAAATCAGAATCTATGACGTAACGGGCCGCGAAGTTAGCACTATTCCGATCGGAATGCTCTCGATGGGTGAGCACGAGACGGAGCTTTCAACTACTGGAATCCCGAGTGGGATTTACTTTGTCCGCGTCATCGGGACGAGCGGCGAAGTAGCGGCGGCGCGACTGGCTATTACGCGATAATCGAAATTATCGCGCGATAGATGAAACCCGCGCGATAGGTTATGGAGTTAGGAACAAGCGAGGCTTAGGCGCATGACCGATCATGCGTAGCGCAGGACGCGCGGCCTCGCTTGTTTCATGTTTGTACCAGAGCGATCGAAAGAGACCGTCCTCATCACCGGCTGCCACGGCTTCGTCGGTCAGCACGTCGTGCGGCTATTTGTGGAAGAATCCAAGTGCGATCTCGTGCTCACCGCGCGGGAACCGGATTCGCTCTTTGCCGATATTGCAAAGGAGCCGCGCATTCGCGGGTATCATGCGATGGACGTGACGCAGCGCGCGTCGGTAAAAGAGGTTATTGCGGCTGCAAAGCCGGATGTCATCGTAAACTGCGCGGCATTCGTCAAAGTGGACGACGCGGAAACCCAGCGCGAAACCGCATGGCATACGAATGTCTCGGCGGTGGAACATTTATCCGAGATGGCCAGGAAAGTCGATGCGCGGATCGTCCACATTTCCTCCGATCTTGTGTTCGATGGCGCGCGCGCACCGTATTCGGAGTCGGACGCGCCGCGACCCATCAATTATTATGGGCGCACCAAGCTCGCAAGTGAAAATGTGCTGCGTACTTCCGGTGTCGGCCACACGATTTTCAGAACCTGCCTCGTCTATGGCGCGGCCGAGCGCGCGAAAGCAAACTATGCGCTCTCCGTGCTGATTTCACTTGAGGACGGTCAGCCGGTCTATGCGGCCACCGATCTTTTTTCGGCGCCAACCTTAGTGGACGATCTGGCGCTGGCCATCGTGCGCGCCACCGAGCGCAAGCGGCTTGGGCTTTATCACGTTGGAGGGCCGGAGATGATTACGCGCTTTGAATTCGCAAATCGCATTGCGGAAGTATTCGGACTCAATTCCGCGCTGATTCTTCCCACGACGATTGCGGAACTTCGGTCGAGCGGGCGCTGGCGCGCGGAGCGCCCCGCGAAGACCGGCCTTGTTTCGCTCAAAGCGCAAACCGATCTCGGACTTCGTATTGCAAATGTCGATGACGGCCTTCGCGTCATGGAACGCGGCATGGAAGAATTGCTTGGCAAAGAAGATCTTTATTTATACCAATAAAAACCCTCACCCCAACCCCGCATCGTCGGCGATGCGCCCTGCTGGGAGAGGGAGTTGACTATGTTAGATATTAAACTCATTCGCGATAATCCCGATCTTGTGCGCGCGGCGATCCGCGCGAAGCACACGGAAGACACGGTTGATCATGTGCTCGCGCTCGATCGCGATCGTCGCGCGATTATTGGGCAAGTCGAAGCGCTGAAGATGAAGCGCAACACCGTGAGCGAAGAAATCGCACGGTTGAAACGCGCGAAAGAACCGGCGGATGTTCGCATCGCTGAAATGAAAGCGGTAGGCGATGAGATTGCTTCGCTCGATGACCAGTTGCGTGAGAAAGAGCTTGCGCTCAATCTCTTGATGGACTCGATGCCAAACATTCTGCATCGTTCCGTCCCCACGGGTGCGGATGCCTTAGCAAATGTAGAGGTAAAGCGGTGGTCGCCAAACGGTGACGAACGTTTGTTCGAAAAAAGAGAGGGCCTCGATCATTTGGCGCTTGGAGAGAAGCATCAGCTGTTCGATTTCAAGCGCGGTGCCAAGATTGCGGCAGCGGGATTTCCAGTTTATATGGGACGTGGCGCGCAGCTCGAACGTGCGTTCATCAATTTCATGCTGGACGTTCACACACGCTCGCATGGATATTCGGAAGTGCTGCCGCCTTTTTTTGTGAACGCTCAATCGCTTCGTGGGACGGGACAATTTCCAAAGTTTGCCGATCAGGTTTATCACATTCCCGAGGATGCGCTCTATGCGATTCCGACGGCGGAAGTTCCGGTGACAAATCTCTATGCGGACGAAGTATTATCCGGGGATAAATTGCCGCTTCTCCATTGCGCGTTCAGCGCCTGCTTTCGCCGCGAGGCTGGATCGTATGGAAAAGATACGCGCGGGTTCCTGCGCGTTCACGAGTTTAATAAGGTAGAGCTCGTAAAGTTTACCACGCCCGAATCGTCTTACGATGAGCATGAGAAGTTAACGGCTGACGCCGAACGCATTCTCGAACTTCTTGAAATTCCCTATCGCCGGATCCTGCTTTGCAACGGCGACACCGGATTTTCGAGTGCTAAGACTTACGATCTCGAAGTCTGGGCGCCGGTGGAAGGAAATTGGCTCGAAGCATCAAGCTGCTCGAACTTCGAGGACTTCCAGGCGCGTCGCGCGAATATTCGATTTCGACGCGATGCCAAATCTAAACCGGAATTCGTACATACCCTTAACGGCTCCGGCCTTGCAACCTCACGCCTGATGGTTGCATTCTTAGAAACTTTTCAGCAAACGGATGGAACAATACGCATCCCGGAGGTGCTTCATTCATATCTTCCTTTTACAGAAATAAAATGACCGACGTATTAGACCAACAAGCATTTCGATACTCAAACGACGAGCAACCATCGCTGCTATGTGAAGAAGTCACGCTCTCCGATCTCGCGCGCGAATTCGGCACGCCGCTTTATGTGTATTCGAAGCGGCAGATCGTTCAAAATTTTCATTCGTTCGATGAGACACTCAAATCCTCAGGTAAGGAGCATTACGTAAGTTATGCGCTGAAAGCGAACTCGAATATCGAATTGCTCAAGATATTGGCTGAGGAAGGCGCGGGCGCGGATGTCGTGAGCGCAGGAGAACTCCTTGTTGCGCTTGCGGCCGGTTTTACGCCAGAAAAAATCACCTTTGACGGCACCGGCAAAACAGACGCGGAAATCGAACTTGCGCTCAAAGCGAACATTCATGCCTTCAATGTGGAAAGCTTAGAAGAGCTTTCCGTCATCAACGGAATTGCTGAAAAATTTGGCCTGAGGGCGAAAGTTTCGATTCGGGTCAATCCCGATGTCGATGCCAAAAGCCATCCCTACATTTCGACCGGGCTGAAAGAGAATAAATTTGGCATCGATATGGAAAATGCCCGCGAGGCATTTATCTATGCCTCGAAGCAGCCGGCGCTCGAAGTGGTTGGGATTCATGTGCATATCGGCTCGCAGATCACATCACTCGATCCGTTTATCAAGGCCGCGCGCTCGACGGTAAAGTTTGTTAATTCACTGCGAGTGAAATCCGGAATCATACTCGAGCATTTGAATTTTGGAGGCGGACAGGGAATCCATTATCGCAATGTCGTGCGGCATCCTCTCTTGCCCAAGGATGAACTCGGCGAAGAAGGGGAGTATGTGCCATCGCTCAGTGAATTTGTCGGCGCGGTGCTGCCGATTCTCGATCAAACAGGTCTCAAAATTATTTTCGAGCCGGGCCGTGCTATTGTAGCCAATGCTTGCGCGCTGCTTGCGACGGTGCTTTATACAAAAGCTAATAGCAAGAAGAAATTCGTCATCGCCGATACCGGCATGACGGAACTAATTCGTCCGTGCTTGTACGAAGCATATCACCAAGTCGCACCGCTCGAACTCACGGCCGGCGCAACGCAAAAAGTCGATATCGTTGGCCCCATTTGCGAGACAAGCGATTTCCTCGCGCAATCCCGCGAAATGCCCACGCTGAAGCGCGGCGATTCGATTGCGATCCTCTGTGCAGGCGCGTATGGATACACGCTTGCCTCGAATTACAATCTTCGCCCACGCGCTGCGGAAATCTTGGTCGATGGCGCGGAGTATCGGCTTATCCGTGAGCGGGAACGTGTGGAGGATGTTGCGGGCGTTGCCCGTATAGAAAATGCAGGCTTGCACGCTCTCGTGAGTTGAAACTTGCTCTTCTAATCGAATACGACGGAACCAAGTTTGCCGGATGGCAAACGCAAGGCGATCATCCGTTAGGCCGTTCCATTCAAGCTGAAATCGAGCGCGCATTTCATCAACTGTTTGCGAGAACTATTACGGTCTTTGGCGCCGGGCGTACCGATGCTGGCGTTCATGCGCGGGGGATGGTCGCGCATGTCGAGTTTCCAGATGATGATCTCCCCCTCCTTTTCAAGGAGGGGGCGGGGGGTGGTCTTCCCAAGCTCATCATGGCCCTTAACGCGACAACGCCGAAAGACATCGCCATTCTCGATATTCATTCCGTTGCGGAAGATTTCCATGCGCGTCATTCCGCGCTCATGCGTGAGTATCGTTACACGATCAAACGTGATCGAACGGCAATAGACCGAAATGTCGTCTGGGCCATACGCCGCGATGTGGATATTGCAAAGCTCCAGGCGTGTGCTGGGCTACTCACCGGCGAACATGATTTTACCAGCTTCAGCAAGCGAACGTCAGATGTAAAGCATTACCGCTGCATTGTGCAGGATGCCTATTGGGAATCACAAGAAAAAAACTTCACCTTTACGATTCACGCGAACCGTTTTGTGCGTGGGATGGTACGCGCGCTTGTCGGCGCGATGGTGCAGGTGGGGCAATCGGCGCTCACAGTGGATGAATTCGAGAAGCTGCTTCACTCACCACAGGAACTTTGGCGCGCGAAATATATTGCGCCCGCGCATGGATTAGTACTCGAAGGGATCGAATACCCGGAGCGGTTTAGGTTGTGGGGATTAGGTAGTTCAAAACATTCTTTGTAAGAATCCTTGTTATAATGATCATCGGAGTACACCACATCGAGCTTAACGTAAGTAATCTCGATGCTTCGTTCAAATTTTATTCTTTACTTTCATCCTTTTTCAAAGGCAGCACGATTGAGCGCGAAGGAGAGAGTTTTTGCTGGCGGTTGGGTTCGTTTTACATTTATTTCAATCAAGTTAAACCTCGATTCAAAGAGGCATCGTATCATCGAAAACATATCGGCCTCGATCACCTTGCAATCGAGCTTTCAGATAAAGAAGAAATGCTTTTGCTAAGGGAATTTTTGATTCGTCACGGCATTCCAATTCTTTACGATGCCGATTATTACGGCCCCAATTATTTCGCCATCTATTTTGAAGACCCAGATCGCATTAAGCTCGAATTTGGAGTGAAAACGTGCTGATACTGCGAGGTCATTTCCGTGCGTTCGGCCACTTTCGGTGAAACGGATTACCCGATTTCTCATGGAGGCGGTTTTTTCTTCGTATCTTTGTACTCCCGTGCATGTAGAGTGGGGTGGAGGAAGTTAAAAATCTACGATAAGCTAATAATCATTTACTTCAAAACCATGAACATTCCACACATTCTGAGACCCCGATGGATACCGATGTTGATCCTTGCATCGACACTGTTCCCCGTTTCCCTCTGCTTTGGGCAGCATCTGGCAGATGTTAACCGATTCCGTTCAGCCAAACGTAAAGAGAAAATAGATATTGCTAAATTGCAAATGGCGAAGCTCGATTCCATGTATGCTGAACTCAATAGCATCGACCCAAAGAAACCCTATGCTACGGAACGAATTCGTTCTCTTTCGCTCGAGACACGAGAACTTTTATCCTCTGCAAATAGCAATAGAAGCGTAATGAACTCATACGCGACAATGGATGAAGATTTGAACAACACCATGACGGAGTCGTCATCTGATTCAAAAATAGAAAAGTTAAGCAAAGTAAATAATGAGCTATCGAATGCGCTGATAGCTTACATCGCGGCAAATCCCCCGCCGAAGACATCCGCTGCCGATGATTCGTCGCTTACGTTACAAGGTATCGGGAGCGTCCTTACGGGCTTAGGGGTCGAGACGAGTCCTACAATTTCGGCCACCGGTTCTTACAAGGATACTACTTTGCATTTATACTCGGAGGTCCAAATTCTTAAGGGAACCGCGCCTGCCGATACGTTCGTCAATATCGCTAAACGCCTTTTTGTTCCGGAAGCGAGCAATGTAGCAGTGGAACTGAACACCTGCTACGCCATTTGTCCTCATTTCGGAGTCAATTTGAATTTGTCAGCTGGATCGAAAAATGTTTTCCAAAACGATACTCAGACTTCGGGCAAAACCAGTTCTATTATCATGAGTCAAATTGGGGTGTTACTTGAATACGGGATAGACTCAAACCAACTAACCGTATATGGTGGATGCCTATACACAAGCCCGATTGTTGGGCGCGTCGCGTATCAAACCTATTTTGCCAATAACACTAGTGTTAATTTTTGGAATTTAAATTTTGGGGTGCGTGCCATCCTTGGCAGAAAGTTTGAACTCAATCTCGGCCTCATTTTACTTAACGCCCTTGACAATAGAAGCAATGGTCTTTTTATTCAAACATCGTCCGCAGGCGTAAAGACAACGGTATCAAACGATCCTTTGATCCTCGCACTTAAGTTATCGGTTCCTCAAGATCTTTTGTCGGGTTCTTAGTAACCAAATCACACAATTCACTGCTGAGAGAAAACCATGAATGCACTCGTACTTTCCGGTGGAGCGAATAAGGGCTGCTACGAAGCGGGCGCCATCGAGGTTATCTTAAAAAATGGTTTTGTGCCGGAGGGGATTTACGGCGTGTCGGTGGGTTCGCTGAACGCGCTGTTTCTTGCCGATCGCGCTGGGCGGGCGGTGCTGGCGGGCAAAAGTCCGGACTGGCCGGCGATCGGCAGCGATCTCGTGAAATTCTGGCAGCAGAAGATTACGGGTCCGAGCAGCTTTATCATTGAGCGGTCATGGCTTGCAATTGGGTGGGCAACCATCACGGGGAAATTCAACGGTCTGCTCGATACTTCGCCGTTACGCAAGTTGATCGACTCCGAGTTTACAGTCGAAAATATCGCAGCGTGTTCGGCGCGCATGACGATGGGCACCGTGAATGTATGGAGCGCGCTTTATGAGGATGTCGATAAGACCACCCAGCCGCTGTTCGATTATGCGATGGGCAGTGCGGCGGAGCCGGTGTATATGCCAGGCGCGATCATCAATGGCGAGCCGTATTTCGATGGCGGTCTTCGGAATATCGCGCCGTTCAGCAAGCCGATGGCCGATGGCGCGACAACGATCATCGCGGCAGTGTGTCAGCCGAAAAATATCGGACGGTCGGAAATTAAAATCGGCGATCCCATCGCGCTCATCGAACGCTCGACGGATATTCTGACGAGCCAGATCATCAATAACGACATCGACATGGCAGACTCGATCAACCAGTCGATTAAGCTTTCTCTTGCCGCCGGCCACCAGTTTGCGCCGGGGCATATCCTTTATGGCAAGCGCCATGTAGAGGTCAAAGTAATTCGCCCTGTCGCCGATCTGCCGATCTCGATGACGACGTTCGGCCCTGCGGACGTGCAGCGGCTCATCACTATGGGTCAAACAGACGCGCAGCAGGCGCTGGTTGCTATACCATCGGCGAAAATGCCTTAAATCTTATAGGATTTCGGAACGCAGCCCGCTTCCATCGGGTTACATGGCCCTCTATTAAGAAATTCTTAAGAAAGTAATCCTTTTTGGAACCTCTGAGATAAAGATTGGGTTTTACACTTCCCCGCTCGAACGGGGTTTTCCAAAGCGAGATGGAAGAATAGCACGGGTGTGACCACCCCCTGCCCCCTCCTTGAAAAGGAGGGGGAAAATTTTGGAGTGGAATCGGTTCGACTCCGATGTATTTGCAAGCCGCGTGGCACTCAAGCAGCAATGCTTGATCCATAAGGCAAAAGTTCAATGACAACTGAGCGGTGACATTCGATGAATGGCCCTGTAAGCGTCTGAGTAATCAGAAAGTAAGCTTTTGCTTATGTAGCCCAACGGCGGTTCAAAGAGTGCACATAGAAAGATCAAAATGCGAAAAAATGGGTAATCGTGTAATTTATTACACGAATACACACAAGTATCGAGCTAAGGTTTAGACGTTGTGAAACGTCTGAAATAATGCAGTTGGCTGATAGCGTCGCAAGACGTTGTCAGAATGTACGGAGCCATCCGTACATATCGACGAGCGATGTGAATCGTTCTCGATCATCAAACACTGTAGTGATGCACCAATAGTAACAAGTCGCGATGTGAATCGCGGCAACCTGCTAACAACGGATGAGCAATCATCCGGCACTGTATCATAGGTTTAATGATGAAGTTACCAAGAGCGCATGGTGGATGCCTTGGCACTAGAAGGCGATGAAGGACGTGGTTACCTGCGATAAGCCGGGAGTAGGCGGAAGCTGCCTGTGATCCCCGGATCTCCGAATGGGACAACCCACACCGGGTAATGCCGGTGTACGGTGCGGTGAATACATAGCCGCATTCGAGCTAACCCACTGAACTGAAACATCTAAGTAAGTGGAGGAAGAGAAAACAATCGTGATTCCCTGAGTAGTGGCGAGCGAAACGGGAACAGCCCAAACCTTGTGGTTTTACCTCAAGGGGTTATAGGGCCTTCGTATAGGAGTTACAAATCATTAGTATAGCGGAAGTCACTGGAACGTGACACCATAGAGGGCGATCGTCCCGTACGCGAAATATTAATGACTCCTGGAGGTACCCTGAGTACGACGGAATAAGTGAAAGTCTGTCGGAATTTGCGAGAACCATCTCGTAAGGCTAAATACTCTCTAGTGACCGATAGTGAACAAGTACTGTGAAGGAAAGGCGAAAAGAACCCTTAAGAAGGGAGTGAAATAGATCCTGAAACCGCGCGCTTACAAACGGTGGGAGCAAGCCCAATCTTCGGATTGGAGGAGTGACCGCGTGCCTTTTGTTTAATGAGCCTACGAGTTACTGATCTCATGCAAGGATAAGGTTCTCAGAACCGAATCCGTAGCGAAAGCGAGTCTGAATAGGGCGAACATAGTATGGGGTCGTAGACGCGAAACCTTGTGATCTATGGATGGTCAGGTTGAAGGTTGGGTAAAACCAACTGGAGGACCGAACGGGTGTGGGTTGAAAACTACTCCGATGAACTGTCCATAGGGGCGAAAGACTAATCAAACTGGGAGATAGCTCGTACTCCCCGAAATAGCTTTAGGGCTAGCGTGTGCTAAGAGTCTTCCGGAGGTAGAGCACTGATTGGG
>PLYO01000002.1 GCA_003151825.1 Ignavibacteriota bacterium | reverse complement strand
TACCAATATAAGCAATTTAAATGGCAATGTCAAGAGATTTTAAAAAATAATTGAAAATTTCTTTTGGAAATTGGTGCTTATTTGTCTAAACCTGGATTTGAGGCGACTTTTAGAGATAAGAAAGATTGGTTAGTGTCATTCCGACAGCAACCGTAATTGAGCCCCATGAAACTTTCCACCCAGCTTCCGTCAAGTTATCATTGTATGGCGATGCGTGGAGGATGAGCATCGAGGGCGATGCGGCTCATCCATGCGGCATTGGAAACAGAGTATCATTGTTCACTTTTTTTACTTTTTACGGTCATGAAAAAAAATAGTACCTTTTTTGCGGTTTTTTGCGCGGTTTTGCTGCTTGCATCGCCACGCCCCCCTCGCGCTCAACAGCCATTTACAACGATAGCGATTAATTCGGTCTCCGGTACCACGTTCTGTGCTGGAGATCCACTCTCCGTGACCTTCACCGTCACAGGGACATGGGGGCATACAAATGCTTTCACGCTTCAGCTTTCGAACGACAGTGGCACGTTCGATAACGGGTTTACCAAATTGGGATCGGTTATAGATACTGCTCAGGGCACATTTACTATTAATACCTCAATTCCTCCCGCTACGCCATACTCTTCTCATTATCGGTTTCGAGTGATTGGAGCGTATCCCTATACCGTAAGCGAGGATAGTAGCGATATTCTGGTGGGGGAGATGCCATCAAATGTTGTATCGATGACCGACCCCGGTGCAATAGCCGTGAATGATTCGCTCGGGTTCGGCTTTGCCTCAGTGAACGCGGACGACACATTGTATGTTGATTTTGGAAGCGGGGCAAATCAGGTGGACAGTGTTAGTTTCTTTTCAAGCTTTTACGGGGACCCTTTCATCGAGATTTATTCCACGGGTGGTTGGAAGACTATCACCCTTCGTTGCGTCGGTCCTGGTGGCTGCTCGGTATCGGATACGTTCCATATCTACGTCTATGATTGCACGAATCCTGTTGTTCCGCACGATGCGGTCATTGTGTCCACCAATACGGTCTTCACGAGCAATAATGAATCGTACAAGACGTTTTGGGTCAATCCCGGAGTATCGCTTACGATCGGAGATAATATTGACGATACCATTTTTGCTGAAGCGGGCGCAAGCATTTTCGGCCAAAATGGAGGCCAAACAAGAGATATTGAATATCTTAAGACCGGCGCCACCAGCGATCCGGACTTTGAGGGAATGGTCGTGTATGCTCCGGGAGCCAGCGTAACAGCAGGCGGGGGAACACTCGAATGCTCGGGTCTTGCATTCGATTATACCGTCGCACCTCCCAATTCCATCATGCACATCAACGATGGTGCTGGCGTTGCAACTACGAACACGATTCCCGCTCAGATCGAGATTTTCCCAAATCCAACGAATGGCATTGTCATGCTGCAAAACATTCCGATGGGATCGAATGTAATGGTGATGAATGTGCTTGGCGAGACGGTGCAAACCGAGAATGCGCGGGGCAATACGAACCTCACGCTCGATCTCTCGAATTCTACCGCCGGAACGTATTATATTCGAATTGCTTCTGGGAATAGCGTGACGACGAAGAGTATTGTAAAGGAGTGACATTTTTAACTGTAGTGGCGGGGTTCCCCCGCCCTCTGCTGGACGAATGATCTCAAGGTTTTCCCAAATCGGGCAGGCGCGGGAACCGCGCCATTACACGGGAAAAGGAGTCCGCAACAGCGGGCTCCTTTTCGTGTTATTTGCAATGCTGTTTGCAAGCTGCTCCAGTCCAAGCGACCCTCCGGCTGTGACCAGCAACGGCGAAAAGCTGACGGGAACCGTAGCTGCGTATGCTTCTGGTGCGCCAACATCGCTTTCGCCAAATGGCATTCAAATTTCGATACAGGGAACGGCATATCAAGCAACAGCCGATACCGGCGGTCATTTCGAAATCGATAACATTCCCGCCGGAGTCTATAACATCATTTTCTGGAAACCGGGTTACGATTCCATGATTTATCCCGTGCATCACATCATCGGCGCGGGGACTGATATTATTAACGATGCTTACATTGTACAAGAATCGACGGATTCGATCACGATGACAGGCGTGTCTTACGTTTTTACCGTCAGCGTTACGAAGCAAGTTCTCGTCTATGATACAACCATTACCATTACGGACAACGGCGGAGTCTATGATACGACGAAGACCTGGTCCGGGCATGATTCTACCATCATTACGTATGATACCGTGCAGAATTCCAACGCGCTCATCGTGAGTGGAAAGCTGACGGGCGGTCTTGCGCCGGGAAATATTTTTGTCTATACCTCATTAGATAGTACACTGTTTCCGACGATGCCAAGTCCGCAAGATGCTGGCATGACCGAAGATGCATGGCTCGCGACACAGCTCGCGGATACATCGTACCATTTCGCGTTTCAATCGCCACGGATCGTTGGAGGAGCCTTTAAGGATACCCTGGCGCGCGATGTTGCGACGCTCATGCCGTATTCGCTGCCAGCGGGTCAGGCGGTGTATGTGTATGCCGTCGGGCATTCGAATGTTGCGGGACTTCCTGCGCAAGGGGGGGAGTATCAGCATTTCAGCACTACGCCGTTCGGGCCTGCTGCAGTGAGATTTAAATATGTAGTACCGTAACGCATGGACGAAGCGCGCAAAGAACAATTTCTTGCATTGTTAGAGCCGGTCTATCCTCGGCTTTTGCGGTATGCGCTCGCCATGACGCACGATCGCGAGAACGCACGGGATCTCGTCAGCGAAGCCATCCTTGTTGCGCTCGAACGGTTCGATTTTAACCGTGATGAATCCGGATTCCCGGGATTTCTCTATCGTATCGTAGCACGGACCTACAAACGCTGGCATCGACGCGATCAACGATTTGCGATCATTGAAGAAAGCGCGTTGGAAGCAATCCTCGATCCCAACGCCATGCCGGATGTCGCTGCGGAAATTGCGATCGTGATGACCGCGCTCGACCGGCTCCCCCCGAAGATGAAGGAAACGATCTTACTGTTCGACATTGCAGATCTCTCGCTCAAAGAAATTCGCAATATTCAGGGCGGCACGCTGAGTGGCGTGAAAAGCAGGCTGCGCCGGGGCCGCGAGATGCTTAAAAGCATACTTGGGATCGAACCTGAAGAAATTAGCAACAAAAAAAAGAATCACGATCAACCCGTGAAAAACTCTGAGACGAATATCATTTTAATGGAGGCAATCGAAAATTATGCACTCTGACTCATACCGCACTTACATAAAATCGCTTAATGCGACGCCATCCTATTACCCATTCGGCGAGATGCGCACGCTCGTGATGAACCACAACGGCCGCCGTAGATCGGTATTCGCTCCATTCTTCCGCTATGCTGCCGGATTGGGCTTGCTTGCCTTGCTTGTTGGCGGGATCTTTTTCGTCAATACTCCATCGAATACCAGCCGCATCGCTCACTCCATAGCGATGACGAGCCGCACAGCGATGCCCTCGGCAACGAACGGTTCCATCATCGTTCCGAAACGCATTGTGAGCCGGAATAACGCTGTGAGACTCGTCATTGTAGAAAATTCGAGTTATGTACCAACAGAGAGCATTTCAAAGGCAAGTACCACCACTCAAAGTACAACACAAAACATAACAGAAGACCATCAGCCATCGCAATCAAATGTGCCAACTTCAAAGGTACCGGCTGCTGCTCCCGTTTCCGCGGCCATAAGGCAAATATCCGATCAAAATGGATCGATAGCGAATCATTGGACAGCCTTTGTGTCCGGCGGTGCTTTGCTTCCCAGCAATACCTTCTCCACAAGTTCCATATTCGGTGCAGCCGGAGTGCGTTACCCTATTCTTGGTTCGTCAGCATTAGTCGCAGAATTGCGTCGTACTTCTTTCGTGGTGAATCGAGCAGGGCAAAACGGTGGTTTTCGGGACACCACGTTTATAGTCGGTGGGCATTCGACCACAAATACGATTGGAACTTCTTCGCAATCGTCAACAACATCAAACTCATTCGTAAACTCGCTCGATCTGGGATACCGGTATGTGTTGGAGCCGAACAATATGCTCTCTCCGAGTGCGGAAATACTCGCGGGTGCCAGCACGTTCGGGTTTCTTTCTTCGGAAGCCGCAGGCGTTGAATATCGGTTCACTAACTCGCTTTCGCTCGATCTCTCAGCGCGAGCAGAGCAGATGTTTTCTCCGAAATCCGCACCATTAACGGCATTAGGCTTTGAAGCGGGAATTGCCTTTCAGTGGTAATCTACTTCACCGCAGCCGGGCCGTGCAGGACGAACTCGAATCCGTCGGGCAGGAGGCTCATTCCGCCCTCATAGGGATGGTCCATCTCGGCAATGAGAAACAGCGTGAGGACGATCATCGCCGCGAGCAGCCCGGTGATCATGTATTGCGTCCCCGGACGCGGCGTGGCGAAGAGGTAGGTGAAGACGATGCAAATAATTCCACCGCCCAGCAGGACAGTCCATAAGATCGGCGGAATCGTGCCGTTCATGCCGATGATTCGTAATCGGCGGTCGTTGTTGAAGCCCGTTAGTTCCCGCAAGGCTTCGTTGTAGTACGCTTGCTCGGCGGGCGCGGGCCGAAATGCGTAGAAGGTGCCCCACAATTTTTTCGCTATGGCATAGGTTTGAGGGTCGGCATGGCGCTCAGCCATGGCCGGCCACTCTCGCTCGACGACCGATTGCGCGTAGTCATGCACTTCGGACGCGATGACCTTCGAAACGGAATCGGGAAACACCTTCGAAAGCTGCCTCACATTGCCGAGGTGCATGGCCTCATCTTCGGCAATCTGATTCGCGCCTCGAAATTGTTCCCACACCACGATCACCACAAAGGCGAGCAACACGGCATAGATCACGCCCACGACCGCATAGACAAATCCAGAGACGTCATGTGATTCGCGAAGCTGTTTTTTGTCAGCGAACCGGTGAAAAAGCGCGAGTCCCCCGAGCGAAAGTAATACTGCGAGGACGACCGAAATCGCCGCAAGAACGGGTAGTGAAATATGATAAAGAAAATCCATGATTAAGTTTCGCATCCCGCCGCAGCGGATTCGTGGAGAATATCGAGATTGTTGCCGAAATAAAGTTTGTTCAAGACTCGGATTTAGGACTTTATTAATGCGGCGTTTGCGCGCCGTGCTGGCTTTCGATCGTTTGGCGAAGTCGGTTTAGGGAATCTATCTTTTTGTCGATGGTCATTTCGAATTCCGGCGCGTCCCAATAGCCGCGATCCTCGAAATATCCCTTGACGAGGAAATTATGCTTGAGTCCTTCCATCACTTCGGCAAAACGTCCGGAGCCGAGCGCAATCTTAGCCAGCGCGTCATTAAGAGTGTAGCTCGACGCTACGAGATTATCGGAAGCTTTCTTCGCGTTCTCATACAAATCGTCCTTCGTCAGGAGTTTGCCGATCGTCCCTTCGCCGCGATTGATCCTGCCGGTAATCGAATCCATCTCACCCGAAAGTCTTTCTACGCTTCCCGAAATCCGGCTGACCGCTGTGCGGGCCGTATCCATCACATCGCGGGCGTTTGCCACCATCTGGTTTGCATTCTCGTAGAGCGAATCGTTATTGACTAATTTTCCGAGCGTTCCATTTCCGTTTGAAATGCGTTTGACGAGGCTCGTTGCAGCAATCGCAACCGAATCGAGTTGCGAAACGGTCGCCGATAAGGTATCGAAAATCTTGGTAAAATCCTGCGGGGCCTGCCCTTGAATAATGCTGCCCGGCAGTACCGCCGGAGTCGAATCGCTTCCCATCGTAATAAAGACGACTTTGTCACCAATAAGCCCTTGCGTAGCAATGACGGCCTTGGAATCGGTGTGGATGAGCTTGAGCGCGTCGGTGATGACCTTCATGGTCACGGTGACCGAATCGCGCGCGCTTTGCGGCAGCCGAATGTTCTCGACGCTTCCGACATTGATGCCGGCCATATCGATTTCCGCGCCCCGTTGGAGATTGCTCACCGTTTGGAAGCGCGCAACAATTTCGGACGTGGAGGAAAACATCTTCTCCTTATTTCCTAAATAAAAAATAAAGACGATCAGCACGATAAACGCGGCGAGCACGAACAGACCGATTCGAAAAAGTGGAACAGCTTTACGTTTCATAATGCGCTTGGAGGAGTTTTATGCTTGCGAGCGAGTGGCCTCATCCGTCGTCCGAGTCGCTGACGTTCGGCTAATAATTTGGTCATGGCGGGTTCGATCTAACCGCGACGCGCCGAGATATTCGTGAAGGAACGGGTCATCGGAGGAAGCCAGATCGTTCAGTGTGCCCGAAAAAATAACATATCCCTCGTTCAAGACCACCGCGCGATCGGCAACGGTAAAGGCCGTCGGAAGATCGTGCGTAACCACGATCGAGGCGATACCGAGGCGTTGCTGTAAGATCAGAATTTCCTCGGCAATGGAAGCGGCGGTCAACGGATCCAGCCCGGTCGTTGGCTCGTCATAGAGCATGAGTTCCGGCTCGATCACGATGGAGCGCGCAAGGCCGGCTCGCTTTTTCATGCCCCCGGAAAGCTCCGACGGCATTTTGTCGATCGCGTCGCCCAAGCCGACTAAATCCAGTGTGTCGATAATTTTTCGTTCGCGTTCCTCGGGAGCCATATCGGTATGCTTGACAAGAAAAAGATCGAGATTCTCTCCGACCGTCATGGAATCGAATAACGCCGCGCCCTGAAATACAAACCCGACATCGGATCGAAACGCCATCAAAGCGGATTCCTTAAGATTGGTCACATCTTTATTATGATACAAAATCTTTCCCGAGTCCGGCGGAATAAGTCCAACAATGAGCTTGAGCAAAACGCTCTTGCCCGTTCCGCTCTTTCCCATAACGGCCACTGTTTCCCCACGCCCGACTTCGAGCGAGACGTCCCGCAGGACGGGCCGGTCGAACGCGACGGCCACATGCTCGACTCGCAGAACTGCGGCGTCATCCGGAGTGCCCGGCTCGATCGTGTGTAACTTTCGAAAGGAGGGG
Organism: Ignavibacteriota bacterium; assembly: GCA_003151825.1. Lineage (GTDB taxonomy): Bacteria > Bacteroidota > Ignavibacteria > Palsa-1295 > Palsa-1295 > PALSA-1295. The sequence continues at coordinate 96,301 of PLYO01000002.1, read as the reverse complement.
ATGTGCATCGAGAATCAGCTTGGCCAGATCATAAAAGTAAGCTTGACGAAAACAACATCCAATAGGATGATGAGCAGCGAGCTGGTAACGGCCGCATCGGTCGCCGATTTGCCAACGCCTTCGGTCCCGCCTGTGGAATTAAATCCCTCGTAGCACCCAACAATTCCGATGGTAAACCCAAAAAAGATGGTCTTTGCGACGCCCGGCAAATAATCGTAGAATTCGACACTGCGAACCACGCTTGTAATAAAATGGCTTATCGTCATGCCGGATTCGACCTTCTCGATAAGCCAGGAACCTCCTAAGGCCAGAAAATCGGCGTAGATCGTCAAGATCGGCAGTGCAATCATACACGCGACGACCCGCGTAAAAACAAGCAGCTTAAAAGGATCGAGCGCCGCAACTTCCATCGCGTCAATTTGCTCGCCGACTCGCATCGATCCGAGTTCGGCCCCAATGCCGGCGCCCATGCGGCCGGCGAGAATCACCGAAATCAGCACCGGCGAAAGTTCCCGCATCACGCTGATCGCCACCATGGCCGGAATAAATGCTTCGGCTCCGAACTTTATCATCGTCGGACGGCTCTGCATCGTCAGGACTGCTCCAATCACAATCCCCACCACGGTCACCAAGGAGAGCGACCGGTATCCGGTGGCATAAAGCTGCCGGACGATTTCGCGGAACTCATACGGCGGACGCGCCAGCGTCTTGACAAATCGAATGGAAAAGCGCCACAGCCCGCCGAGCAAAACCAGCGCGCCGGCCCGTTCAGAAAGGCTGCGGGTTTCTCCCGCCGAAGTCGTTGTTTGCTTGCTTAAATCCCGATCGGCCATAATTATTTCCGAGACAACACCAATCGGCAATGCCTAATTCGATACTGCCTTTCCAGCCTTTGAAGCATAGGAATCTGTTGGCTTAGTGCCCGGGCGCAGGCTGTTTTGGAAGCGGCGTCGGAATTTGGACAGGAGTAAAACCGCTGTTCGTGCCGGGCGCAGGCTGATTGGTAGAAGTGCCATTGTTTGGAGTAAGACCGGTACCGGTAGCCGGGTTTTGTGGAGTTCCAGGAATTTGAATTCCCGTGCCCGTTGTCGTCGAGCCTGGAGGCGTCGATCCGGGTGTTTGCGGCTGTTGCCCGTTCGGCGGTGTTCCTGGTGTTCCTGGCTTCGCCGCGTTCACAAGCGGTGTGCTTAAAATTTCCGACTCGATCCCAAGCTTCCGCGCGACCGGCAACGTAAGATCGAATTTAGAATTTACATAGAGAAGCACCACGTCCTTCGAGCTGCGGTCAATAACGTAATCGTAATTGCCGTCTTCGGCACACTCCTTGATCGCTGCGGAAAGCTTATCGTAGGCCGGCTTCATCAGAGTAGCTTCCTGCGTAAACAGCTCGCCGCCGGTTTCATCGAATTTCGCGTGGAGAAAATCGTCGTGCTTTTTATGGAGGTTGGTTATTTCCTGTTCCGTAGTGCTGCGCTCGGCGTCAGTCAGGATGAGCTTGCGCCGGTCGTACTCCGCTTGTTTGCGGTCGATGTCACCCTGCATGTCGCTGGCCTCTTTGGTCCAGCTCACGGTAAGCTGATCGAGACGGGCCGACGCATCCTTGACCTCAGGCATGCGCTTGAGCAGCTTCGACGCGTCGATATAGGCTGTGCGCGTCTGCTGCGCATGAGCGACGGCGGCTACTGTGAAGAGGGCAAGAAGAACGGCGGAAATTCGAGAGGTAATGTGCATAATGATCGAGTGATTGTTACGACCGAACCCCCTCGCCGGTTTCTCATCCACACGAGAAACAAAAGGAAAACGCGGCCGCTTTGGTATAAAGCAGCCGCGCCCTTAAAAAAGTCCCGAACACATCCTCTTCGTTGACGATGCTTTCACCGATGCCGCATGACCGATCATGCGGGCAAATCGAAATCTGCCTAAGACCCTTTAAAGGTCTTAGCCGAACTACGCGAAATTATTTCGTGACTGACGATGTGAGGAACGCCTGAAACTTCGTAGTTTGGTCGAGGGTCGGGTCGAAGGAGACGACAGCCGTCTGAGGCAGGATCAAGGAAAGTTTCTCCTTTGTACGGTAGGCATCGAGCGCATTCTTGAGCTTATCGGTGATCGGCTTCATGAGATCGGTCTGCATTTTGGCAAGCTCGCCATCCTGACCGAATTTCGAGGTTTGAAACGCGGTATAAGCCTGTTCGAGGCTTGCCAGGTCATCCGATTCCTTCTTTTTCATGTCAGCGGAGGCCGTTTCGCCGAGCTTGCCGTAGGTATCGACTTTCGTCTTATACTGCGTCTGCATGGTCTGGAGCGTATCCGTATAGACCTTGCGCAGGGCCTCGATCTTCGAGTTGGCCGCCTGATATTCCGGCATAGCCGCAACGACGGTATTGATGTCGATAACGGCGATTTTCTGCGCCTGAGCGGAGTGAGTGAACATTGCGAGCGCCATGGCTGCGGCCATAGCGGAACGCCGAACGAGTGTTGTCATTTTTCTATTTTTTCTCTTTTTTGTTAAAAACAATGGGTGATAAAAGCATTCGTCTTTCGCGGATGAGCGGTCATTCGCGCTATCTTCAAAGACGGCACGTACAAAGCCATCTTACGCCCAAATGATTCCAATTATTTTTCGGATTAATCCGGATGGGGCCATAACCCTGCATTTTTCAACAGGATTTTTGTATTTTTGGACTGTTTTCGAGGCTTTTTGTTACTCATTGCGAGTTGTGGCGATTCCACACGAATTTCATACTTTCAATTTTGCACACACGTTTGTGCTTCATGAACTCTGCCAAAGTTTTCATGAAAAAGTTATCCACTGTTTCCACAAAATAGTTTTCTTTCAGAATAAAATGTAACCTTCATAGGGACGTACTGCGCACATCCTCCTGCGCACTCAAAGGTCGATGCACGTCCCGAATTCGGAACGAGATTGGCCCGGAGGGCAGGATGGTATGGCAGGGGCGGTTTTATGACCGATGGATACGGAGCGAGAGGGAGCTCGAGCAAACCCGGTATTACGTTCGGAATAATCCGGGAGCCTGGGAAGACGATCCGGAGAATCCGGAACGCAAACAGCGAAAAATTCGTAGAGAAATGCTGCGCATCTCTTAATCTTTTTTAAGCTATGCTGTATTTATTCGCTCTGCTTTCGATCTTTCTACCCGCGCGCGCGCAGCACGACTCTACAATCGGGCCTACCGGCATTCCAATCATGGCAGACGGTTCATCGCCGCGAGGGGGACTCTCAGCTCCTAGCACATATAGTAGTGATATAACTTGCGGTGATCTTGCTATTGCGCATAAAAGAGAAATTATACCTCAATCACAAAACGAACAGGATAGCTTGCCGACCGGCTGTCAGCTTTTATTTAATTTGGGCCAAGATGACATGCAGTATGGGGAGTACGCTCAGTCGTATGATACGCTGGCACTTTTTATTCAGCATTGTCCAACGAATCAATGGGTGCCTACGGCATTCGAAGACATGGCCGGAGATGTGCAGCACGGAGGAGAGGGACCGCCCCCACAATGTTTGCTCGATTTTCAGCAATGGCTCCTTTCAGCGCTTGCATGGAACCCCGGCGATCCAAACTATTTCTGTGCTGATGTTCGAACTATTATGGGAACAGTTACCACAGGGAACGTTGACACATCATGGCAACAAAATAATACCGAAACGAACCGGAGTCTTTCCGTACTATATTGGCTGATTCATAATCCTTTATGCTTTAACCCTTTAGATTCGGAACTTTATGTGAATAGCCGTGGCTCGCAGTATGAGACCTACCTCAACTGGCCTGGGCTGGATCGAGACACCGTGCCGTTCGACACGACCATTTACACCATGCAGCAGCTTGGCTTGGATAGCGTGCTGAAATATGCTGAGCTTTTAAACGCGAGCGTGGGCAGCGAGCCGAGCATTATTACCAACCCCACCGCGTACCCCAACCCCACAGGCGAGGGAACGGTAATTTCGTTTGGCATCGCCAAAGAGGCGTATGTAATCATCAATCTCTATGATGTATTGGGGCATCAGGTAACGTCAGCGGGTTTTGGGAGCGTAGTAGAGCCGGGTAATCTTTCGGTTCCCATGTCGCTGCAAGGGTTACCATCGGGCACGTACTTCGCCCGCATCCAAACCACCTACGGCGAAGCGCAAACGGTGAAATTAGTGAAGGAATAAAATCAATTATGAATGACGAATGACAAATGACAAATGGGGGATTGCCCGGCCCTTCCATTTGTCATTCGTCATTTATCATTCTTTTGCAACGGTTGTGGCTTAGGATTGTTTTATGGTTGGTTTTCTGATATTCAATCCTCATTTTCATTCATGCTCGTTACCAAATCTCTATTCTTCTCCCTCGCCATCGTTTCCGTGCTTGCGCTTGCTCCATCGCTTCGGGCGCAGACCGAGCGGGACGAAACGCTGTCCGTTCCCGTCGTTGCGCCATCGGATTCCGGTGCGTACCACGCAATCAATCAGCTTCCCGAAAGCCTGCGGCGTTCGGCGCCGTTTGCGCGTGAGTTTTATGAATTTGCACGCCATGCCGGTACGTCCGGCACGGTGGATAACGACGCGTATCTGAGCGCCTTCGAAGAAGCGCGTCAGGATATGCTCCGCGCGAACGAGGGTGCCATAGGCGGAAAAAACACGCCGCAGGCTACTCTGGGAACCTGGCTGAATATCGGGCTTTCCGCTACCGGGCTTGCCGGAGCGGACAGCACTCCTTCCGCCGGAATCACGACGGCGATTGTGTTCGATCCTCAAGATCCGAAAATCATGTACGCCGGCGGCTCGGGCGGCGGCGTGTGGAAATCCACGGATACCGGAGCGGACTGGACGGAACTTACCGACAATGAACTGCCGAATCTTTCCGTTGCGACGATAGCGGTCGATCCGGTCAATACCGATACGCTCTATGTTGGAACCGGCTATTGCTACAATTCGGTACCGGTCTATAACGGCTCCGGGCTATATCAATCGACGGATGGGGGCGCCTCGTTTCAGCGCCTGAATGTTCCCGGCGGCGCCCAGAATTTTGTGAAAGTGATCGTTGACCCATCCAATCATAATATCGTGCTCGCTTCGACGTATGCTTCCGGACCGGTGTATCGCTCGACGAACGCCGGCGCAACGTGGACATCCGCCTTTTCCGGTTTTGCATGGGATATTATTGCAACGCCAGGCGCGAGCGGCTCAAGCGTCTTTTATCTTTTCTCCGGCGGTGTTTATAAGTCCGTTAACGATGGGTCAACATGGACCAAACTTCCCACCACGAACTTTCCAACGGGCATTGGCCGCGCTGCACTGGCCTCGCCTGCAAAGGCGCCGAACAAAATCTTTGCGCTTATGACGGACGGCGGCGGCAATGCTGCGTATTTATATAAGTCCACCGATACCGGCATGACCTGGACTTCGATTCCGATTCCGATTCCCGGCGGAGCAGGCAGCACCATCTTCAACCCAACGGGGTCGCACGGACAAGGATGGTATGACCTTGACCTTGCGGTTACGCCGAATTCCGTTCTGACCGATACCGTTTATGTGTGCGGGACAGATGCTGCTATCTTGGAAGGATCGAATTGGAGTTTTTATAGCAGCTATACGCAAAGCGGCGGTGGGGGTAATGGAACGACTCACGTCGATCATCACTCCTTTGCCATTAATCCGGTCAATTCCAATATTGTCTATGATGGCAATGATGGCGGCTTGTGGGTGAACTATGCCGCCGGCTCGACCGATGTAAAAAGCAATGGCGGCTGGCAGATCCATTCGCTCGGCATGGTCACGAACCGGTTTTATCATCTGGGAATTGAAAGTAACCTCAAAATAACCTGGGGCGGCGCGCAGGATCAGGGGGTTTGGGAAATCACACAGGGGGCAGCCCCCGCGCCCTATTCCCCGCTCGGCGATGCCATGCAAGTAATCGTCAGCCCGATAAACCCGAAGCATATCTATGCCGAAGGCCCTCTTGCCGATATTGAGGTGGCTACGATCCCCACTGCGAACTCGAACTGGTTGCCGATCGCAGACTCCGCGCATGCGGGAGTGACCGATGCGTCCGGCTGGGACAATCCGTTCAAAATGTCTCCCATTGCCCACGCGATCTCGGGGGGCGGTAGCACGCCGGCTTCGAGTATCTTATATGTCGGACGCCAGCATATTTGGCAAACCATAAATGGTGGAACTTCCTGGACCAAGCTTGCGCCATCGTTTGGCAGCCCCGATGGGCTTTATTATTGTAGCGCAATCGGCCTGCCGAACTGGAATGCCGATATGATCTACGCGGCCGGCGGCGGCAGTGCATTCGAGCTTTCCACCGATTTTGGAGTAAGCTGGCGCGCCCGGACAAATCCGGCGTCTGGATACGTTACTTCGATCAACACCTCCTGGCAAGACCCCAAGTTCGTCGTCGTAACCATAAGCGGCAACAAGGAGAAAGTCATGTCCTCTGAGGACAGCGGCCACACTTGGACTGACCGTTCCGGATCGGTTGGGGCTGCCATTCCGGGCGCCGATACGAACTCTGCGTGCAATGTCATGTGCCTTGCCATCGACTCGGTGAATCCGCTTTCCACATGGTATGCGGCAACCGATTTCGGAATCTATCAAACGAATGACACCGGCCATCATTGGGTCTGGATGGGGCCCGGCCTTATCCCGTGCCGCGATGTGCAGCTTGCCTCCGACAAAGCGACGCTGAAGGTAGCAACGTATGGCCGGGGAGTATGGGAGGTTGTGCTGCCCATCATTCCGCCCGACGCCGTGGAACAGACGACACTTTCAGCGACGAAATCGAACGCGGGTACGGAACTTTCATGGAACGTCGAAAACGAGTCGGCTGGCGCGACGTTTTACGTCGAGCGGTCTTTGGATGGGAACGGATTTACGAGTATCGGCAAGAAGGCCGGCGTGGGAACGTCCTCTGGAACTTATAAGTACAGCTTTTCCGACAACACTACCGCGCCTGGAACCTATCTCTATCAAATCCATGAGATCGACGCCAATGGCGCACAGGAATTCAGCAACCGCGTCGAACTTCATGATGGAACGAATCAGCTTTATCTCTATCAGCCGTATCCCAATCCGTTTATTTTGAATGGCAGCGCGGCGAGCGTGGTCACACTGAATTTCGAGGTTCCCGTCAGCGATAACGTCCATATAAATATATACGATACTAAAGGCACGCTTATCCGAACGCTCGTGAACCGCGCAATGGCCGGCGGACCGCAATCCGCAACCTGGGACGCCCGCGACAATGCCGGTAATCTTGTCGCGCCCGGAGCCTATTTCTACTCCGTCCAAACCGCGAACTCCGGCATGGCAAGCGGGAAGATTATGGTGGCGGGGGAGTGAGTAAGCGAACTCCTGCCCGGTTGGATTTTGAAGTCGATAAGCTCACGAATTCCATCGAAAATATCCTCACCGGAGAGATTTTCGAAACGGAAATCGTAAGGCTTAAAACCGTGGACATTTCATCTTTGAATCGCTCTAAATGGCAATTTAATTGGCGAATGGAATTGAAAAGCGCGGAACGTGAAGTTTATGCTCTTGTAACAAAAGAAAATCCTTCCATTCTGCATGGCATTATGAGCATCGAAGATATGGGCGATCACTTCTTTTTGCACTTGATCGAAAGTGCCTCGTTCAACAAGGGACATACAAAGCTTTATGCAGGAGTTGCTCCGAATTTGGTGGCTTTTGTGTGCAAGAAGTCGTTTGAAAAGGGATATGGTGGCCATCTCGCTTTTATAGCTAAATCGGCGCTTATCGAGCACTATGAAAAAACTCTCGGGGCAAAACCATTATACGGCAATCGGATGTTCCTAGATACCGAAGCGGCATATCCATTGGTTCGCAGCTATTTTAAGGATTTCGACAATGCCAGACTATAAAAAATTTGACGAAATTGACATGGTGGTTATCGATGAGCCATGGACGCCGGAAGAACGGAAGGCGTTCAGTGAGTATCTGAAAGCTCAAAAGGCCAAACGGGAGCGTAATGGGAAATCGCGTTCGATTCCTTCAGCACACACCAAACCGAAAGCCAAAGCGAAACACTAATCCTTACCGCTCGATCGATAGTGCGATCCGCTCCACGCTTCCGCCCATGCGGACGATGCACCAATAACTTCCCTGCGCCATCCCCTGTGCATCCCACGCGAAGGAATGATTCCCGGCTTCTAACTCGCCGGAAAACAGATGCGCAGCCTCTACACCCAAGATATTCACCACCGATACCTCCGCATAGCCCGCAGTGGCAGAGGTAAACGCGATCTCCGTAGATTGCGAGAAGGGATTGGGATAGCTGCGGATGGCATCGCGCATCGGCGGTGCTTGGGCAACGGCGCTAATTCCGAAATCCAAAAGTGGGCGCCGCCAGACGACGCCTACATCATCCCCGGCAAAGATATTCGTGCCGCTCACCGCAAGGGCATTGACATAAGCGTTCAAACCGGTACTCGCCGAGTCCCAGGAATCGCCATTGTTCGTCGAAATAAAAACACCACCGCCATTAATATGTCCCCCATTCTCTTTAATAGCCTCGGCAAAGAGATTCGTGCCGATCACCGCAAAGGCATTGACTTCTGCGTTCGCTGGCAATCCGGTACTCGCCGCCCTCCAGCTTATGCCGTTGTCGGTCGAGAGAAAAACACCGCCGCTTTGAGTCCCTGCAAATAGATTCAAGCCGATCACCGCGAGGGTTATTACTGTATCGTTCGTTAAGCCACTATTGACCGCAGTCCAGTTTGTGCCGTTGTCGGTCGAGAGATAAACGCCGTAGAAAGTCCCGGCAAAGAGATTCGCGCCGATCACCGCAAGGGCAGCGACGTATTGCGCTCCCATGCCGGCAGTGTCCTCCGTCCAGCTTGTGCCGTTGTCGGTCGAGCGATAAACGCCGTCGAAGGAAGCCCCGGCAAAGAGATTCGTGCCGCTCACAGCAAGGGCAATGACAGCTCTAGGACCCACATTCGGCCCATTCGTTTGCACCCACTGCGCGTGAAGTGGCGCTCCGCAGACGAAAGTTAAAAATGCAAAAATGACAATGCTACATACTTTAATAGGAACCATGATGTCTAAGTGGAAAGCAAATGAAATAGAAAAAACTGATGATAATGATTCCTATTGACTTTAGTAGGACGCCTTCTCGCGCAGTCTTGAATGCTCAAGCCGATTTTCGATCCCAAAATTAGATAGCAAAGAACGTATCTGATCTATTTCGGTTGAACCAGCTGTTGGAGATGGAATTACAGACTCGACTAGTGTTATGGGATTAATTGGAATTCTCCTATATTGCGGATCCCGATATGTTGGTATTTGAGTACTTTTTTGAAATGCTTCAATATCATAAAAAAGAACTCTTAACTCACGCTCATCAATTAGCGAAATGTCTTTTTCAAGAAATGCCGATAGCATGTTATCATAGTTTGAAAGTTCAGAATGTCTATCCAGATATTTTATTAGACTCATTCGGACGAGACGCTCATCCTTTTTATCAAGAGAATTTCTAAGTGCCGCGAAACTCGTTCGAATAGCGATGCCATGCTTCGAAATAACGTTCGGTCTTTCCGAAGGCGAAAAACGCTCCCACATCGGCACCAATTCGGTGGAATGAGCACACCAACATTGAGCAAAACCAAATGGACGTGTCGCTTTATGCAGTAGGAAATATTTTTCAATTGCTAATCGATCTGGCTCTTTTTCTCGAAGTTGAGCAGTTGTAGACGCAGTCATTAACGCTTCAGTTCCATCGGGGAATTTCGCCACACTACGTAGATAAAGAGATGAATTCTCTAACATATCCTTAAACCGTTCAAATGTTGTGTAACGATATAAAGGTTGTGAATCCTGCGGTATCAGTGCAGAATAATGTACGTGATACATGAGTCTTATACTTTAATCATGTGCGCTTCGCCGGCGGGCGCGGCGGCAAGCCAGACGAAGAGGGCAAGCGCGAGAAAGCGGTTTGGGTTCATGGTATGCTTGAAAAGCGGGAATTTATCTTAAAGGTGCCATCCAAACAGGGTAATTCGAAGTGCCTATATCACGGCGCGGCGCTCTCGTCTTCCGGCTCTAACAGAGGGCGAAGGAATGGTCTTGCGCCGTTTCGAGACGGCCATCGACTTGGGATCTTTTCTCCACGGGAAATTCATATACTCGCCGGTCCGCGGCGCGCGAATGCCTTTTAAAAATCCTTCGACGGATAGGTCTTCATCGAGTTCCGGCCATGCGATGCCGAGACCTCGTCCGATCCATTCGTAATTCCGTAGCTTCGCAGCCGGCGCGTGAGCGAGTCGCGGATACCACTCCAGCGGAACTTCGATTGACCGTCCGTCCTCGAGGTAGGCGATGAGGGAATCTGTTGTAAATTTAAGATCGATGGCCCGCACTTCGTCGTCAGCTAAAGTAGCGATCCCATTGTTCGAGGAAGTTTTCATTGTTCTCTTCGATAATTTTGCGAATTTCTCTCAGTTCCGATGACCGGAATCCCGAGCTTTTGAATAAATCGACTGGTTCCAACCAATACTTAGCAACACCGTCGCCTTTGCGAACGTGCATATGCTTTTTCTCGCGGCGGTCTGCGGAATAGAAAAAGAATACATAACCGTTTTCGCGGTAGATAACAGGCATGGAAAAATATATATCAATTTGGCGCGGCAGCAAGCCAGGCGAAGAGGGCAAGCGCGAGGAAGCGGTTTGGGTTCATGGTATGGGTGAAAAGCGGGAATTTATCTTAAAGGTGCCCGCAGGGTGGGGTAAATATGAATGACCTTGAGGGAAACCTCATGGCAAATCACGAATGAGAGATTTCTCCCCCATTCGTAATTTGTAATTCGTCATTCGTAATTAATCCCTACCGGTTCCCGATCGAATCGTCCTCAGGGCGTCTCGGTCGGCGTGGCGCGGGGCTTTCGAAGCCGCTCGTGCGTGGCTGAGTCGGTTCGTATCCGCCGCGGTCTCGCTGCGGGCGAACGTTAGTGGAATATACGTTCTGCTGCTGGCCACTGCGGCTTCCATATTGCCTGCCACCTTGCGAAGGCGGGCCGTTGCTATCTCTGGGTTGGCGATAGGGCGCGCCGCCGCTACCGTAATTGTTCGATCGTTCGCCCTGCGGACGCGGGCGTTGTGGGCGACCTTGTCCATATCCTTGCCCCTGGCCTCCCTGACCGTACGATCTCCCTTGTCCCTGGCCTTGACCGTAAGACCGTCCTTGTCCCTGACCCTGACCGTAGGATCGGCCTTGTCCTTGATCGCCGTATTGCCTTTCCTGTCTGCCCGGCCTCGGAGCGCGTGGCCCACCCGGGCCAGAACGCTGACCGTAGGAGCGTCCCTGCTCCTGCTGGCCATAGGGGCGCGCCTGATCTTGATTTCCATACGGACGTGCCGGTCCGCGCGGCGCGTAACCTTCGCGGGGCGCGTAACCTTGTCCGCCATATTGCGATGGCCCGCGCTGCGCGTAAGGCTGCGAGCGCTGTCCTTGCCTCGGTCGCGCGGATTGCTGCCGTGGTCCTTGCTGCCAACCGCCCTGGCGCGGCGCGCCACGGCGCGGCGGTGGCCCTCCGCGTCTTGGTGCGCGACCCTGTCCTTGAGGCCGCGAGCCGTAGGGTCTGCCCAATTTTTCTTTTCCTCTTTTCTCGGGCGCGACATAGACGCGCTTTCCTTTTTCCGCGTCGTATTTTTTATTGGCGTGTTTGTGTGCCGACTTCGGAGCTTTCCGTGGTGCGGGCGCCGGTGGAATAACGGCTTTCCATTCTTCTTCGGCAAGCCGCGCTTGCTCACGCACGGGATTTTCGATAAACTGGAATGTATCGACGCCCACTAATCGGTCGGCGATTTGCTTGCCGCTCCAGAATGCGGATGCCATCGAGCTTTGGCCGGCGATGTAATCCCCGGCGAGATACAGCGGCACTTTGAACTCGTCCTCTTTTATCGTATCGACCGTAAATGGCGAGGACGAAAGAAATGCCGCCGGCCAGCGCTGGATTTCGCCATAGACAATATCCGGTAGCGCGACATCGAGCACTTCCTCGAACACGCGCTCGACAGCAACGAAGGTTTCTTTATCGCTTTTGAGTACGTAATCGCGGCTGATTTCGGCTCCAAGCTGGAGCACGAACGCCATTTCGTTCTTGCGAATGCCGAGCGGCCGGCGTCGGCTTTCCTGCGAAAGCCAGAAAATCGGCGCGGTCACATCGTCGGTGAAGAGGGAAGTGAACGGCTCGCGAAAGTCAATTTTCGTCGTGCCGAACATGGCGCCGATCATCGGCTCGTAATTTACATCGTTAAAGAGATCGGTAATCCGCTTGATTTTTTTGTTTTTCTCCGCGTGGGGCAGCAAGAGTGCCAGCGCGTAGGGAGCCGGCAGCGCAATGACGACGCCTTCCGACGGCGTGATCTCGCCGCGTTGATTGCGGAGTTGATAGCCATCCTTTTCGATCACAATATCGCTGATGCGCGTATGGGTGCGCACCGAAATATCCTTGACTAAGGCGTCGGCCAGGACATTCATCCCGCCTTCGAGATAGGACCAGTTCGGTACTTCGACCTCATGGGCCGTCTGAATGGAACGTCCATCGAAGCGGAAGACCGGCGATGGAAACGGGAGAGCATGTTGCAGCACTCCGCGCTCGATCGCCACGGCGCGCAGCAAAGCGCGAGCGTTGGTCTCAAGCTGATTGGACGCGAGCGGGGATAGATCGATGCGCTGCGCGCCGGAATCCATTGTCCGGTAGCCGACATTGCGCGTCGAGGCGCGGCCGCCGAGGCTGCGTGACCATTCGAGGAGCGTTACGTCTTTACCCGCGCGGTGGAGAAAATATGCGGCGGAAAGGCCCGAGAAGCCGCCGCCAATAATGGTAATCATGGTGTGATGGTGTATCTATTGTAAGTGTGAGCTATTGTGTCAGCCGGTCTTTCTAAGGAGATCGATCTGAACGGGCCTTTGGGAACGATCCGCAGGCTAAACTATTCCGTTGTTAGTGAAATTAATTTTTTAACTAATCTGAGTAGGCAGGCAGCGCGTTAAAAATTTCCGCTTGCTGCAACTACCCATTTTCCATGAGGGCTTTCAGAGCTAACCTCATTATTATTCTCGAACTATCTAAATGAACGATTCACAATGGTCCTTCGCCGAGCGTAAAAACGGCTCATCCGGCGGTGGGATTCAGTCTGTGAGAGTTGCTGTCCCTGCATCCCCGCGATGCATGACAATCCTGGTCGCATTAAAACTACCGAATCGATTGGCCACAGGGAAATTGATTCGTGCCACCTGACAGCCTCACCGAGGCGCTCAGGCATTAGAGTTAGCTATAAAATGCCAATTCGGACGGAGGAGTTCCAGCCTTTTGAGGAAATTCCGTTCGATGAATAAAGAATTCTTGCTGGTTGAATGATTGTGCCCGTTTTGCGTTAATTGTATTCCATGTGGAGTTCTTCGCTGAGCCGGAGAGAGAAATACTCGGTCGCGGTCCTTTCGATTACTGCGCTCGCGCTGCGTGTGCCGTTGGCGCTCCGGCCTGAGCGCGCGCTCACCGGGCTTCCTTATACGGACGACGCCTACTATCTCTTCTCGATTGCCCGTCACCTTGCCGCAGGCCACGGCCCATCGGTCGAAGGTGTCCATTTGACGAATGGCTTTCAGCCGCTCATCGTCTTGCTTTATACGCCCATTTTCTGGCTTTGCGGCACCGATGCGTGGCTCGCCGTCCGGTGGAGCTTTATATTGAATGGCGTAATCGCCGCGCTTTCGGTGTGGGCGGTTGCGTTGGTAATGAGAGTATTGGAACGCGAGCCGCAACGAAACGGCCTCACCGCTCCCATTATTGCCGCCGCGCTTTGGATGGGCACGTTCGAGATTTTTGGACAGATGACAAACGGCCTCGAGACAGGTCTTTTATCGCTTTTGCTGCTTCTGGCGATTATGCTTTATGCCGGGATTTTAAAGGACAGAGCAAATAACGCGCGGGTTTCGCTTTGGCGATGGGCCGGCTTCGGGGCAGTGCTGGGCCTCGTGGTGCTAACCAGGATCGACGCTGCGATTCTCGTTGCGATTTTTGCAACGATGCTCTTTTTCGAGCGTCGCCCGCGCGAGGCAATTGTAGTCGGCGCCATCGCGCTTCTCATGAGCCTACCCTGGTGGATTTATAATTGGGCGGCGTTTGGAAGCTTAATGCCCTCGAGCGGGCAGGCCGAGAATAGCTGGCCCATGCCTCCCTTCGAAAATATTGCAAAGGCAACGGAAGCGATTTCCGAGATTGCCACCCTTATCGTCTATCTGCCTCACACGCTGGGAAGGACGGTCTATGGAATATGGACTTTCTTGCTTGTTCCCGGGCTTGCGTGGGCTTTTTATCGTACGCGGCTTCGCGAGGTGTTTCGCCTATTCCGAATGAAGGTTCTGTTGCCATTTCTCCTTTTTTCGCTGGCGCTCCTTATTTTTTATGTTTTCTTTTTTCGCGCGCCGCATTTTATTTCGCGCTATCTTCAGCCGGGCCGCATGTTGTGGTCGATCGTTGTTGCGGCGAGCGCATGGATGCTTTGGCATGGGACGAATCCGCGAACGGCGCGGCCCGTCATGCTCGCGCTCGCTGCGCTTGGCCTCTTTTTTTTCCTCGCGGGATATAGAGTGGCTTTTTTGACCGTGCCGAGGTCCTTCGATTTTTATGAGATGGGGGAATGGGCGGCGCAGCATCCCGCCGAAAAGATTGGGATGCTCCAATCCGGCATTACCAGCTTTATCGCGCCGAACGTTATCAATCTCGATGGGAAGGTAAACTCCGAAGCTCTGCGCGCGCATCAGCAAGGCCGGCTTGCCGAGTATCTTCGCAACGAACACTTCACGTATATCGCCGACTGGAAACCGTTTATCGAAGACATCGATACTATCGCCAGAAGGGATGAACTTTATTTCGATTCCGTTGGTATGGTAGGTTACGTTCAAATTATGAAACTTCGAATGGCGAGTTCGGACACGCCATAGTTCATTTTTGACAGAGCCATGATTAAATATCTCACGATTCTTTCCTGCTTCCTCACTTTCGCATCCGGCTCGCTTCGCGCTCAGGCGCTTAGCGGCAAGGACCTTCGCGCATACCGGCTGCGCCAAGTCGAGGATGCGTACCGCGAAAAAATGCACTTGCCGGAACAAGGCGGCTCCGGCGTGAATATCCCCGGCACTAAAAATAGCGAGATGGAATCCACGCTCGCTACCAATGACAGTAATGAGAAGATCAGCACCGGCACGCCGGAATCCGAAGTCCATGCCGCGATCAATCCCACGGACACGGCGAATATCGTGATCGGACCGATGAATATAAGTCCTTCCACCGGACTGGCATTCCCAATTTATTACACTACAAATTTTGGCAAGACGTGGAGTAAAAGTTCGTTTCACCCCCTGCCGTATCAAAGCGAAACGTTGACGGGCGGCGGCGATCCGGTGTTTGCGTACGATGCGAATGGGATGCTTTATATGACATGGATCGATACGTGGGGAGGAATCGCCGATTCGTCCGGATCATGGTATGTTGACTCTTCCTATGCAGGGATGTATTGGGCGTCCTCCTCGGATGGCGGCAAGACCTGGCAGCGTGCTCCGAATGGGTACATTGGTTCCGGCTTGATGCGGGAGACGATCAATATCCAAACAGGTGCCTTAATTGTCGATACCACGAACGGATTCGACGATAAGGAATGGATCGCGGTCGATCGCTCGAACTCGCCGCACCGCAATACCCTCTATGTCGCGTGGACTCATTTGGGTACAAGCAAGTATGGCGTCATGGTTCGTCGGAAATTACCGGGCGTGGATTCGATGGAACCGCCTGTGCAAGTATCTTCGGATAAGTTCCTATCCGTCCAATACACGAGCTTGGGAATTGACAATAAGGGAGGTCTTCATGTTACGTTCATGGGCTCGCTGGATACGGTCAACTATGCCATTTACGAGGCCTATTCTTCCGATGGCGGCGCGAGCTTCCAACCTGTGGTAAAAATTTCGGACGCGGATATTCCCGATCAATCCGCGGACGCGAGAGTTAATGGGGACACCATTTTTGGCATTCGCCGCAATGGAAATTACCCCTGTGCTAACCTTTCCATTGACACAGCGGGAACTGGGAATCTCTACGAAGTCTGGTGCGCGCTCGGAGTCGAGGCGGATAACGGGATTGGCTCGCAAATTTATTTCAGCAAATCCACCGATAATGGCACAACTTGGAGCCAGCCCAGCATCGTCAATAACGATCTCGATACGGAAAGCAATACTCCAGATCATTTTTATCCGAGTATTGCGGTGAATGGAAAGGGAACGGTCTCCGTAACGTGGTACGACCGGCGCGAGGATCCAAACAATGAGATTGGCCGCTATTATATTGCACAATCTACCAATCAGGGCAAGACATGGACAAATGCTCCCGTAGCCGCGAAACCCATGGATTTCAATTATGTTATGAAGGTGAATCAGAATTTCGGCATCGGGGAATACACCCAAGTTCTGACTACCTCGAATTATACCATTCCGGTCTGGACCGATGGTCGCGATGACGGGGGCAATCTTCGGGTGTACGCGGCATTCCTCACGGATGCGCCCGCTGGAGTCGAGCGGCTTTCTACCGTTACAGAAGGGCTGGAGCTTTCGGATAATTATCCAAATCCCTTTAGTTCCACAACGAATCTTTCCTTTACGTTGTCCACTTCGGCGCAGACGCGGCTGTACGTCACGAACATCGCGGGACAAAGCATTGCCGGCATTTTCGATGGCGCGGCCGAAGCGGGCGAGCATGATTTCGTTTTCGATGGCGGGCACCTTTCGAATGGGGTTTATTACTTGAATCTCGAATCGGACTTAGGCATTGTTCGCCGGGCAATAACCATCCTGCGGTAGCTTCCATGCTCCTCATCATTCCATCCATCCCCATCGTGCATGGCGTGTGCGGGGCGCAGATTGCTTCGCGCGCGCATGAAACGCACCATGCGGGCATTGTCGGCGATGCGCGGGGCATCGTCGGCGATGCTATTTACTCGCAAAACCCTGTGGATCGCGCGCGGCTCTTTCGCAAAGAGAACGCGAAAATGCTGCACCTGCAATTCCTCGACCGCGATGCGTGGGACGAAAGTGGGCTTGCGCTTATTCGCGCGCTGCGCGAGGCCGTCGATGTTCCCTTCGGCGTTTCCCAACCCGATGGGATGCCTACGGAATTGGGCTGCGAGCGGATGTTCGAAGCCGGCATTCATCGGGTTTTTCTTCCGGAGTGTACGCCGGAGACACTGTTATTCGCTTATGTCAAGCGATTCACTCCGCGTAAGATTGTTGCCATGCTCGATCCGTCGTTCGATTTCGAGTCCCGGCTTCCCGTGTTTCGCGAGCACGGTATCGAGCGCGTGGGCGTCGATATTTCCCGCAGCGATAGATTAGAAACCGGCACGATCGACTGGGACCGTCTGAAGGAAATTGCATCGCTTGCCACTCGGTCGGGCATTCGTCTCACCGCCTTGCATGGCGTGCGCGGGTATCCGGAACTAAAGCGTTTGCAAGCGCTCGAACCCGCGTTCGATTCGCTCATCCTCTGCCGCGCGCTGAACGAGAATCGGTTCCCGTGCCAGCTCATCTGGCGCGAAGTGGAAGCCGAAGCCGCGTTTGAAACCACGCCCGCGAATAATCTCTGGAGTAACCCGCTCGAAGGGGTGCCGCATATTTAAGGAAATTTGATTAGGTCCAAAATGTCATTCTGAGCGGAGTTCGTCCGACCGAAGGGAGGACGAACGTAGCGAAGAATCTTGTTGTAATGTCACGAGATTCTTCGCTGCGTAAATCTTCGCTCCGCGAAGATTTACTACGCTCAGAATGACATTCTGGACTTAATCAGAGTTTTCGAAAGATATTGAAATGCCCAATGGTCGTATCACGCGCATAATTCGTGGCGAGGAATGATTCCATCCCATTCCATGCCAGAAGCGATTGATAGGAATCGAGCGGGCTGCCGGTAATATAGGGCCTTGCATCTCCGAATTCTGCGATGAGATATTTCGGTGGTTCGCTCGAAAGCTGCGTGAGCAATGTTGCTTTCCATTCCGGCGGCGTGAAACTGGTACGGAACGGCGTAGCCGTCAGGCACATGGTTTGGGGAAGTGTATTCGAGAAAAAGTAAATTCCCTCATCGTTGCCCCAGAAAAAAAACTCATCGCGCGGACCTAAGCGTGATGCGAGATAATCCGCCACTTCCTGCTGCTCACCGGAAAAATAATCCGGCACGCGCCGCTGGACTTCAGCCGAGGCATCCTTCCGCGAAAGCGCGATTGCAACCCACGGAATCGTTTGGCTAAAAATGCGCGCAAGCGGCGATAACCATACGACAAATGGGATACATACAACCCATGCGACCCATTTGGCCCATGCTGCACTTGGCCGAATCCGGCCTAAAGTCCCGCCAAGCGCCGTCAGCCCCATTGCCATAAAGGGCGTAAACGCCCACAGCGCACGAGTATATTGGTAGGGAAATTCGATTTTGCGCTCTGCTAAAACTCCCAGGAGTTGAAAGACGCCGGTAAATAACAGCAAACTCAGAAGCGGTTTTGGCGGAGACGAATTTCGCTTTTTCAAAAAAAGGACGATTCCAACAATTCCCAATACAAACATCGCAACCGACGAAGAATAAATCAACCGCTCGGGAAAAATGAGGAAAAATTGTTCGAAAATGGAACCATGCGTGTTTCCGATTGCGCCATAGTGGAAAAGCCAGCCGAGCGATTGCAGAAATGGATGAAGCGCGCCTGCCCACCACAGCGCGAGGATGCAGAGGAGTGTTAGCGCAATCGAGGACGCAGTCGGCGCGATCGAATATCTCCATTTTATTTTCCCATTGATGCCTGGTCGCGACAGGACGAACACCATTGCGGCAAACGCGCCCAGAACAAGCGTGAATTTCAAGAGCACGAGCGAAATGGCTGCTACGCCCGCCATGAGTCCATACTCCAATGCAAACTGAGCTTTGGCCAGCCGCTTCGAAGTGACCGTGCGGTGGGTCATATCGACAAGAAGGAGCGAAGGCAGAATTGCGAAGCTCTCTGCTTCGCACGTCATCCAAAAGCCGGAGCCGGCATACAGGATGAGCGTGAGCGAAACCGCGATGAGAGAAATCTCGAAGGAGAGTTCTCGCCGCAAAATCCTGAAAAAATAATACGCCGCAAAAAGCTGATAAAAAATATCGAAGAGATGAATGGACCATTCATGCCGCCCGAACAATCCAATAGCGGCAGCATAAAGATAAAAGATGAGCGGCTGCTTCGTATCCAGAAAATCGCGGTAGGGGATTTTGCCGTGCAGCACCATTTCCCCGCCCACGCTGAAGACGGCTTGGTCGTAGCCGAAGGGATAAAACAGCGTAGCGGCGAGCATCAGCCCACCGATGACCGCAAGGACGATAACGAATGGGCGATAGCGATCCACAGTCAGCCACAACATTTGCGGAGTCAATTCGCTTCCATGCTAAATGACAACCTTTGCATTAACCCAAGAACTTATTCTGCTCTTTTTGAAGCTCTTTAATGAGATAGATCATGCGTGGGTTGTTGGAGCCGTGGGCGAGAGGGAAGTAATGCTCCTGCGTTTCCATGATGTATTTGATCGGATTTTTCTTGACGTTGAATTCGAGGCAGCGGTAGGTGTCCAGCCGGTCGGCGAGCTTGAGCATGCGCGCATCCTCGCTGGCAGCAAGGAGCTTCTCGATATATTCTTTTTCTACCCAGTCTTTCATCGCGCCTTCGGCTTTGATGTCCTTCGTCAGTTTTTGGACCAGATAACTGGTGTAGGAACCAAAATTCAGGTCGAGAATTTCCGGCGTGAGCACATGGGAATCTTCGAGCGCGTCATGCAGCAGTGCGGCGCAGAGGATATTCGTATCCGTCTGATTGATTTCGATGAGCATGATCTTCGCCACACGGCTCGGATGCCAGAAGTAGGGCGTGCCATCTAAGCGTTTTTGAAATTCGTGGACGCTCTCGGCCATCTCGTAAGCGTCGAGCACTTTATTAATCGCAACCGCATCGACTTCCCGCTCGCGCAACAGCGATTCCAGCTCCTCGCGGGAGAGATGCGTCTCGTTATATTTATTCTGCGGAAATTCCAAAATCGGTTAATACAGCCGTCATTGCGAGGAGAGCATTCGTAGCGGAGCGGAGAATGTTCGACGAAGCAATCTCGATCTCAACGTCTGAGATTGCTTCGTCGAATCGAACTCCCTTCGGTCGTTCGATTCGACGAAGCAATGACGGTATAAAAGTTGACTTCATCGAAAATTCCTTAGACGTTAAAGCGGAAGTGCATGATGTCCCCATCGTCAACAATATATTCGCGTCCTTCGCTTCGTAAAAGTCCGGCTTCGCGGACGGCGGCCTCGGATTTCAGTCGAAGGAAATCCCCGAGTTTCATCACTTCGGCGCGAATAAATCCTTTTTCGAAATCGGTGTGAATGACAGCTGCGGCTTCCGGCGCTTTCGCGCCTTTGCGAACCGTCCACGCGCGGACTTCTTTCGGGCCGGCTGTGAAATAGGTTTGAAGTCCGAGCAAATCGTAAGCTGCGGTGACGAGCGCGTTCAATCCCGGTTCTTTCAGTCCGAGATCGCGCAAGAAATCCGCGCGCTCCGTTTCGGGAAGTTCCACCAGTTCCATCTCGATCTTCGCGCAAATGGGAACCACGCGCGCGTTCTCTTTTTCTGCAATTTCTCTGATCGTATCGATATAGGCATTCCCATGCGTCACGCCATGCTCATCGGTGTTGGCGACGTACAGCACGGGTTTCGCAGTGAGCAAATGCATCTCGCGGAGCCACAGTTGCTCATCATCGGAAATTAAGGGAAGGTATTTTGCGAGACGACCTTTTTCGAGATGTTCGCGTAGGCGCGCATAAAAATCAGATTCAGCGCGAGCTTTCGGATCGCCGGTTTTTGATTTACGTTGCGCGGCGTCGGATTTTTTATCGAGCGTTTCAAGATCTTTCAGGATAAGCTCGGTTTCGATGACCTCAATATCGCGCTTCGGATTAATCGAACCATCGACATGAATGACATTCGGATCGTCGAACGCGCGGACGACATGCGCGATCGCATCGACATCCCGGATATGCGCGAGGAATTGATTCCCGAGGCCTTCCCCCTGCGATGCGCCTTTGACAAGTCCGGCAATATCGACAAATTCTATCGTGGCCGGAACTTCGCGCGCGGGATTCACGAGCGAGGTCAGCAGCCGGATACGTTCATCCGGTACGGGCACCACGCCGGTATTCGGCTCGATCGTGCAAAAAGGATAATTTTCCGCCGCCGCCTGTGAGCTGGCGGTGATCGCATTGAACAGCGTTGATTTCCCGACGTTCGGCAAGCCAACAATTCCACATTGTATTCCCACGAGGCACACTACGCAGGCGGCTCAATCAAAGTGCCCGGAACCTGGATTATGCTGATTTATTTTCGCATGATCGCTCACGCGGATTACCCTGATCTTTTAGAATGTCATTTCCGCTTTCGTGGGAATGACATGTGAATTTATTTGTGTGACCCACCCGTCAGCGCCACGCTATAAAACTTGCCGCCGTCGGCGGTGGTGAGGACGAGTTGCTCGGCGCCGGCATTCCAGGTTACGATGCGGTATTTGTTGTGGTAGTCCTCGGCGGGATTTCCGAGGAGCTTGTTAATCTTTTGGATTGCGCGGTGGTATGCGGCGCCGTTTTGGTCCGCGCTTCGCGTTTTTGCAATAAAGCTGACGCGCGTGATATCCGGCCCGGTGACATTAAGACGAAACTCGCCGGTGTCATTGAGATAAATTCCCTTGAACGCCAGGACGCTCGCGCCATCCGCGCCGCCCCAGTGAAGCGTGTCAATCGGCGTGTGAGCGAAGAGAAATATTTCAGCGGTGCTCATGCCGGGGCGCAGGCCGTGCATATCGAGCGGCTTCGGGGATTGCGCTGATGCCAAAAGTGGCAGCAGCATTATAGTCGCCGTCATTGCGAGGAGAACCGAACGACCGGAGGGAGTTCGATTCGACGAAGCAATCTCGTTGTTTCCGCATGAGATTGCTTCGGAAAACATTCTTCGCTCCGCTCCGAATGTTTTTCTCGCAATGACGTTCCTAAGTCCTAATTTCCCAAATCCCATAAATCCTGTAAATAATCCCATAAATCCGAGTTATGGTTCAGACATGCTTCTCGCGATCGCCTCGAAATATTGCACTTGCAATTGCTGGTTCGGCTCATCCATCGGCGCGAGCAAGAGCAGGATTGCGCGCGGCGTGAGAAACGCGGCGACGTAATCGAGCGAGCTGTCAACATTTTTCGATACAAATTCGTAACCGGCTTTGACGATGCGGCGCGAAGCACTATTCGCGACTTCGAAATCGCCGATGCTGCTCGTCGCTACGCCATGCGCGCCGAATGCCATTTCTGCTTTCGACTTAAAAATTTTCCACATCGCGGAGTCTATCATCCCCACGTTGGCCGGCCGCATGGTCAGCGAGAGCGCGAGCTTTCCGAGTTGCGTAGGATCACGGAACAGAAGTGCATACGTCATGCTCGAATCGAGAGTTTCCGTTGCACTCCATCCGGGATTTGTTTCGATGGAAAGTGGCAAAAGCGTGGGCTGAAATCGGCGCCTGAGCATCGGGCTGCCCATCCCGGCGGTGGGAGCGTGTTTGTACGAGAGCCGCGCCGATTGGTATGCCTCGACATTCATATCGTATTCGAACGGCCGCGAATCGAGCAGCTTCGTTCCATCTTTCGACCAGACGTCGATGAAAAGAAAATATTTCGTCTTCGGAAACGTGAGCATGTAAAGTGGCTCGCCCGATTTATAGCCGAGCAAGGTGTCGTGGGACTTGAAGGATGGCGCGCTTACGGTATCCTCTTCGATGCCGAGCATCCCAAGCTGTGGGAATCGGACGACAATACTCGTATGCAGCGTATCGAGCGCGCGCAGGATCGCGGTGGGATGTGGGAATTTATTTGCGGAATCGCCTGGAGAACTTCCGAGGCCGGCGATTCGATAATATCGATCTGCGGCATTTAGCTCCGAAGACGTTGCGAAGGATTGAGCACGCACATCAGAGTGCGATGCAATCGCTACTAAAAAAAATGAACTATGAAGTACGAATAGAGTTACCCGTTTTCTCATTTCATACTTCATAATTCATACTTCATAATTTCCCAACAGGACGGCCCTGCGAGGAAGACACGAAAAGGTTGCTCCGGAGACCGGCGGAAAAACATGATGATTCAACAACATCATGCCAGTGATTTCCACCGGGGAGGTGCCGTGAAACGCGCTCGTTAGAGAAGTGCATTCGGCGGCATCTCAGTACAAGGGAATAAAGAACCGATTTCCCCAAGTATCAGCGGGCACCTGCCTTATGTGGATGATCGCTCATCCACGGAAGACCGCTGGCTTCCCCTGTCCCTCAGCCTGCGGACGGCCTCATCTTCACCACGCGCGCGCTCCTGGCGGAGGCGTCGGCATTGGCGACAAGGCACGTCGGCTGCGAATGCTGCTCACTCGCGGCGTATTGGAGTTCTCCGCTACCGTAAAATCGCTGGCTCAGAAGAAGCGGCGCGCAAACTAAGAAATCGCGCGGGCAAATCCGAAAGCTGCAAGCTTACGATAGCGGAGTGGGGCCTGTCGTTGGAATCAAGCGCAAGCGCCCTTTGGCTCACTGTTGGTTCTTTTTTCGTTGTGCTCCGGAGGCCTTCGAGCTGGCAGAGCGGATTGGCTTATGAGACCCCCGCTCTCCGGTGGACGATTGCTCATCCGTGCCTCGCGGCGCGGGTGATTTCTCATCCTTAGTGTCTTCCTCGAAGGGCCGTCCGATAGTATCTACAAATTTTTCGGCGAGTGAGTTCTTGGGGTTAGATGGTTTTTATTCCTTCACCAATTTCAGCGTCTGCGTTTCGTTGTTTGCGGTTGTGATGCGGATGTAATATATTCCCTGCGGAGCGGCATCCAAATTTATGGGAATGATTGAGGAACCTTGCTCGAATGTGCCGTTGTAGCCCGCGCCGGCAATTTGTTGCCCAAGTAGATTATACACCCCGATCGTTACCCACGCCTCCCGACCGATTAATAGCGATACATTCGTCGCATTCGTAAACGGGTTCGAAGTAATATGCGCATCAAGAATAATTTGTGTTCCAATTGCATCTTCTTGCACGCCCTCGTTCGCGGAGATTTTTAGCACCGTATCCAGCCCCATTTGCTGCATCGTAAGCAGCGATGAGTCGTACACTTCCGGGTAGTGCATCGTGTCTGCCCAATTGCTGGAATCGAGCTTGCGCTCATTTGTATAACCAACTTCATATCCCGCTTGATAGGCAGCACAACGAGGATTATTGATAAGCCAATATAATAGGCTCAACCCCTCCCTATCTTGATTTGTATCTTCACGGAATGAAGCCCCGATAGCATTTACACAATGGCAAAACCAATCATCATCGGTTCTAAGAGGAAGAACAGATAAGAGAAAGCTCCTCATGGATGTACGGCCTATTGGGGTAAGTGTCGTATCTACAGCTGCATCACCCAACGCACCGAATCCTTCAACGGCCTCTGATTGGTAATAGCAGTGGCTAAGGTAATAGCAGGCTGAGTCATAAGCTTGATCGTAGAATCCATCGGTTACCAATGAATAAGCCATTCCAATAGTGTGATTGCAAGATGAATCGTTGGCATCCTGCATACTTTGGGTCGATATTGCTTTGTGTCCTGCCACATCGTTCAGGCTGCCACAAACGAGGAACGAAGATGCTGAAGGTGGTGGCCCCGTCAGCGTGAATGTTGAGCCACTGGCGCCAGCAAAGCTTACAAATGCTCCAGCGGGAGGAGTACTTGCTCCCCGCCAATTATTGGAAATATCAACAGGATTTGTCGGGCCGGTCGAAGGTCCATTGACGAGAATTGGTTCCGGGCTGGTAGTTAAGATCGTATTTTCTCCCGCGACGGCAAGCTGCCCGCTGGCGCGATGGCCAGCGAGCAGAAAAAGCGATACGATGATTAATTTTTTCATTCCTTCACCAATTTCAGCGTTTCAGTTTCATTGTTTGCGGTTTGGATGCGGACGTAATAAATTCCCGGCGGAGCGGCATCTAAATTTATGGGAATTATTGCCGAGCCTTGCTCGAATGTACCGTTGTACCCCGCGCCGGCTATTTGCTCGCCAAGAAGATTATACACCCCGATATGGATGTATGCCTCCCGCCCGATAAGGAGGGAAACGTTTGTCTCATTCGTAAATGGGTTCGAAGTGATATGCGCATCTAAAATAATTTGCGAAGCGCCCGGCTGGTACGTTACCCCCTCCGTTGCCGCAATGATTAACACGCTATCCAGCCCCATTTGCTGCATCGTAAGCAGGGAAGAGTCGTATTTTTCCGGGTAGTGCATGGTATCCTGCCACAGGTGGTAATCGTCTTTACGCTCTTGATAATAACTGGCCGCAATTCCGGCTTGATACGCAGCGCAACGGGGATTATTCATAAGCCAGTATAATAAGCTCATATATTCTCGATTACTGTTAGTATCCTCGAAGAAAGTTCCACTTAGATCGAGAACGCAGTGACAGAACCAGTCATCATCGCTCCTCAAAGGAAGAACGGATAGAAGAAAACTCCTGAGTGAAGTACAGCCTATTTGGGTTTCGATAGTATCAACGCCTGCGGATGCCAATGCGCCGAAACCTTCGGTAGCGTTGGCCTGGTAGTAGCAATGGCTTAGATAATAACATGCTGAATCGTACGCCTGATCATATAGGCCATCGGTTACCAGACCCTCACTGGCTCCCAGTGCGTATGAACATGGCGAATCGTTGGCATCTTGCAAGCTCTGAGGCACATTCCCTTTCCTTCCGGCTAAATCAAAAAGGCTTCCACAATCGAAAAAGGGGCGGCTTGGCTTAGAGGAAAGAAATGTCGAGCCTGATGTAAAATTCGTTCCGGAAACGTAATTGTTATTCCATCCTAATGGCGGAGGATGGTGACCCCACCAATTGTTTGAAATGTCCACCGGATTTGCAGGAGCGGTCGATGGCCCATTGACGAGAATAGGTTCCGGGCTATTAGTTAATATGGTATTCTCTCCCGCGACGGCAAGCTGCCCGCTGGCGCGATGGCCAGCGAGCAGAAAAAGCGATACGATGATTAATTTTTTCATTCCTTCACCAATTTCAGCGTTTCAGTTTCGTTGTTCGCGGTTTGGATGCGGACGTAATAAATTCCCTGCGGCGAGGCATCCAAATTCATAGGAACGATTGCGGAACCCTGCTCGAACGTGCCGTTATAGCCCGCGCCAGCTATTTGCTCGCCAAGAAGATTATACACCCCGATATGGATGTATGCCTCCCGCCCGATGAGAAGCGAAAGATTGGTAGCTTCCGTAAACGGGTTGGCGGTAATATGCGCATCTAAAATAATTTGCGATGCGCCGGGCTGGTATTGCACCCCCTCCGTTGCCGCAATAATGAGCACGCTATCTAAGCCCATTTGCTGCATCGTAAGCAGTGAGGAGTCGTACACTTCCGGGTAGTGCATCGTATCTGCCCAATTGCTGGAATCATAATGGCGCTCCTTATAATAACCGGCAAGAACTTGACTTGACTCATACGAGCATCGAGGGTTATCAGCGATCCATTTCGCAAGGCTCATTATTTCACGATCGTAATTGGTATCGAGTCGAAAAGAATTTGCAAGACATCCAACACACGCGCAGAACCACTGATCGTCTGTTCTCAGAGGAAGAACTGATAAGAGGAACGCTTTGGTCGCTGCCCTTCCTTGTGGCGTCAGACAAGTGTCCGTCGTAGCGTCTCCGTATATACCAAATACGCCAGCACCAGTTTGTTGATAGCATTGCCGAATGTAATTCTCCATTGTGTCGTATGCTTGATCGTAATAACCATCTTGCAACAGAGAATTTCCATTGCCAAGCGACGTCAGGCATGAGGCCGTATCGTTAGTCTCACTTTGTGGCTTCACATTTCCTTTGCGATGTGTAACATCGTTCAGGCTCCCGCATTCGAAAAACGGTATAGTGGGTGGCCCGGTCAAAGTGAACGTTGAGGAACTTGCAAAATTAAAATTAGGAATAACTGAGCTGGCCGGCGCTCCTGTTGCTCCCCACCAATTATTTGAGACGTCGCGTCCTGTCTCACCGTCCCCCTCGATCAAAATGTTAGTTCCACCACCTCCGCCGACAAGACTATTTTGACCTGCATCGGCGAGATCGCTCGAGTTGTTGTTAGTGCCAAGCGGATTTTCAGAAAGACCTAAGAAATCGTCGAAACCAACCTGAGTGGGGTTGCTTGTCAACGTAATTTGCGCAGGAGGCGGTGTAGATCGGGAACTTGTAAAGTTTCCGGTTACGACATTGAACCCGGCATAATTCGGTTCATTATTCGGATTCGGAGAGTGAAATATTCCACTCATGTCTAAACCACCCGTTGCAACAATACCTTCATTTACGCTTCCTGTAATTGAATTTGCAACCATACCGGGAAATTTGCCATTCAATCCAGAATTATAGCCCTGCATAGCGCCTGTGATTGTATTCAACTTTAGGTATCCATCGTATCCAGAGGTAGCAATACCTACTCCGGAATTTGTCAGGAAGTTACTACAAATAAAGGTATGATCGTCCAGCAAGCCTAACCCTGGTATCGGTCCATTGTCCTCTATTGCAATTGAGAAATTCCCCGATACGCTATTCCCCTCAACGTTCCCAACAGATTGTTCGAAGTCGATTCCCACGGTGCTATTCCCGTTTTCTAAGGTATTGTTTCCCACGGTAACCTGCGACATTCCAGTTCCATCCTGCCCCATGGTATTGAACCCGGAAATGAAAATGTCCGTCGTTCCCGAAGCCGTATTTGCGGTCAAAGCTATGGGGTCGAAGGTATTGGCTGCAACGCCGCCGATATTAATCGTTCCATACGTATTGAGCGCGATTCGGCGAATATCGATGGTGTTGACTTGCCGGAGTCCCGTGAAGGTACATCCCTGAATGGAGAAATCGTTCGTCAAAACGATAGGGATTTTATTCGAATTGCCAACGTTCGGCTGTGGATCCCAGGCGGAAATGGCGCAATTCGTAAATGTGCAGCCACTAAAGAGTACTCCATTGTAAGCAAGTATGAATGGAGGTGCGGTGGCGCTATTTACTTCCTTATTCCCATCGAACCGAATAATTCCCGTACCGCCTCCAGTGTTTTGGAAAGTCGAATTCGTGGCCGTTAGTTGAAACGGCGGATCATTTAACTCGTCGCTTCCATTGGGGTTCCCTTGACCATCGGTGGATTGCGGGCATGGGACATAGAGAGGGTAATTCAAGAAAGCGTACCCCCAGGGATTCGCCTGGCTCGACACGACTGTGGATGGAAATTGGCTGGTGACGGTCGTGTTGTTAAGAATTCCTTCGCCTTCAATCGTCAGAACGCCGGATACATTGCCTGGCTCCCCGGGGGGAATAAACTGAGTCGGTAGAATCGTGATGCCAAACAGCAAGTTGATCTGAGCCTCCATGGGGCTTGTTAAAGGATTTGTTTGATCACCACTCTTCAGGAACTCATCTTCGAGGATGTCCATATCGGCTCCCGGCTCAATATTAAGGATAGCCGGAGAGGCCTCGGTTCCCTTGAGCGTAATAGTTCCAGCGCCATCGATGGCGAGGTCCTCGCTGCCGACAATAGGCGCACAGGTAATCTCGGGGACAAATGTAGGTGGATTTGTAAGGGGATTTATAGGGGGACCGTTTGGGTAATGGTAACCCAGTCCATAATAATTGAATGTGGCGCCGGCCTGAACGGTCACACTCTGCGAGCTGTACGTTAATTCGCCATCTGGATAGCCCTGGAAGATCAATTGAAAATTGGGCATGACGGCCAGCGTAGAATTTGTACTCGGGGTGCCAAACGTGATGCCGTCTCCAACCCACAATGTAACATTTGGATCGACGAAGCTGAGCGTGCCGGGATTGGGGGGGGCCGGAGGATTGGGGTTCCCGTAATCCCACTGACCCGGCACCGGCGGCTGATAAAACCCATTGTTGGCATAATTGGGATCGCTCCAAATGGTCAGTGTCTTTCCAGGCAAGATCATCGCCCCCGAGGTTCCAACGTGGGTCAAACTATCAGCCACGTAGCACAGATCGGTCACGAGTGTATTCTCTTCGATTGGCTCGTCGAATGCACGGCTGTAATGGCCGTCCGATGCTGTTGTTGGGCCTGCATCCCGCGCATAAAAATGGGTTCCCGTTCCGGCGCCAACAGTTCCTGAGCGCCAGTGTACATGAATACCCATTTGATTGA
This sequence comes from Ignavibacteriota bacterium, assembly GCA_003151825.1. Classification (GTDB taxonomy): domain Bacteria; phylum Bacteroidota; class Ignavibacteria; order Palsa-1295; family Palsa-1295; genus PALSA-1295. The sequence goes on along the minus strand of PLYO01000002.1, from coordinate 66,971 downwards.
CGGCGGCAACATAGGAAGATCCGTTTGCGGGCGCCGGCAAGCCCTGCTGCCCATTTACGTTGAGATTTAAACGCGTATCCGTCGTTGGGTCTGCAAAAGGTTGCGGGGCGGCATTGTCATAACCCTCGACAATCATAAGCGGATAAGTGGTGCGGGTGGGACTGGCATAGTCCGCTTCTAAGCGATAAACACAATGAAATTGATCGTACGAATTGTTGTTGTTGGAATTTTCGTCCCAGAAGTTGTAAGGATTGGCGAACGCAGTGATCGGTTCGTCAATAACGGAAAGCGTGGCGCCAGCTAACAATACGTTAGCGGGTGTTGCTGGAATGTAAGATCCATCCACATAAATAGCATTCTTAGCCGCCGAGCTATTAAGTTCGCTATAAAGGATAAGATGCCGTTGTGCCGTGGCCGTCCCATTTTGAGGGGTCACTTGCGCGATTACATAAATCGAGCGGACCGGCGTTGGCGAATTGGCGGCGCTGCTGACCACTATTCGCGCATGATAGGCAGCCAGGGGGTCGAGTGTCCTTGGCTGGATAGGATCCCAGCACTGGGGGTTCAGCAGGAGGTTTAGAAAGCCGCCATTGTATGTTCTGGCCTTAACATTCCCTCCGGCTACAGTCAAATAGCATACGTCAAAAGCAGGCTGGCCCGGAGTCCTGTTATTTCTGACATCGCAAGCGATAGTGGGGTATTGACCATTGTCGATCCGCATCGGAAACCCCGTCGCGGTAGTAAAGTTCGATAGGTGAATCGCGGTAACCCAAATTTCTTTATTTCCATTGAGCGTACACCATGTGATATAAAGGTATTCGGCGTCCATCGCAATGTCGAAATCATCGCGGGGGTCGTTTTCGGCCACAACATCGTGGCGGATGGGGGGTGGGAACGTTGTTGAAAAAGTGTCCTGCTCGATGTCATGCTTGACGACATGAGTGCCACCTTGATAATCCAGAAGATTACCGGGAAATCCAGAGAGTGAAATGTCGATGTCGGCCGGATCGGCCGGGCGGAAGTATTCGATATCGAATCGCTGGTGCGGGGTATTATTGTTCAAATCAACCCAGACGAAGCAATTCCACCCGTCGAGATTCGCGGCTGCTTTGGGAGCGACGGGTGCATAGGCAATGTAGGTTCCTCCGCCGCACCCGTTACCTTGCGCAATATAATTTAGTGTTGTGTGCATGCCATGTTCCACAACACCGGGCGGTTGGCAGCCGGGGTGAGTTGGATCGTTGAGGACGAAAGACGAGGCTGGTTCGCGCAGCGCATTTTCCAGCAAGTACCACCCGGGCGTGTAATCGCCGCTAGAAGCGTTCCCACCCCAGGACGATGTGAGCGTCCACTGCCCGTAACCGTTGGCGGCGATGCAGTCCATGGTGAGTATCGGCACGGGGTCAGTTGAAACCTGAGTAAATCCATCTGAACCATAAGTAAGTCCATCCACGAGGGACTGCTGGTTAAAGTTATATTCCGTATTCGATTGCGCCCGCAGCCCCGAGAGGCCGAAAAAGAGCAGCGCGCAAAACGTTAGCATGGAAAGGAACTTTCTTGAGATTATTCCATTACCTTGCGATGCGATGCGATGCGATGCGATGCGATGCGATGCGATGCGATGCGATGCGAGTTTCATATTGAGTTTTCTAAAATAGTTTCAGTGAAGAATTCTGAAGTTAGACGTATCCGCCAATCAAGGGTGACCGACCATCCACGGTGGACTCGAGAAGCTTCGTTAGCCAACCCCAATATACAAAGAAAAGCGGGAATTGGTACTCGGTTTTAGAAGAAAAATTAATGGATGGTTTTCTTATGGCAAGCCATGAAATTCAAAAATAATTTTAAAACACTTGACTTCGTCCATTTTATTTCTTATATTAGTACATGCTTTGATGGGCACCAATATCAATTAAGAGGTAAGAATGAAGAGTTAGAGGGGAGGGTGCGGGAGTTCATTGAAAATCGAGCGTGGAGGTAGTTTTCTGTATGAACGTGTTCTTTATGAAAACGACTTATTAGAACAAATGGCGAAAATGGCTCGGAAACGAGGGTGGGTCGGGAACTCACAAGAAAGAAAAACGGCACCTATTTCTTGGAGAAAATGAATATGAAACGAACAAACACACAAAGGCACCTAACAGAAAACGAGATTTTACTTCGCCCGAATCGAGTCTATAATCTGACCCGTGTTATGCACGAAGTGGGACTGCACTTCGTGCCAGTTTGTCTCGAAGAGAATTGCAAACGCAAAATACGCCGCGAAGGCAAGCATGGCAATGCCGGTTCCGAGATTTATTTTTTGGAGCGTGGCGGGCTTAAAGCCGCGATGATGCTTTGCAATCCACCGTATGAGGACGAGATACCAGCAGAAGGTTCCCGCGCCCGCGCCCAGCGCGAAGGATGCGTTAATATCTACTCCCGATCCGAGCAAACCCCAGCCGCGCCAGAGTCCGGAGACGATAATCCATTCCGGGACGGCCATCACATTGGTGGCATAGAGCAGAATTCCAATCGTGAAGGGACCGATCAGGCTCTTTTTTTCCAGATTCATGCGTTTCATCGCGGCGAGTGCCACGCGCTCGCCGAGGTCCGTGTTATTATCGGGAATGTATTGCAGTTCTTCGGGAGGGGTCTTGCTGGAAAGCTGGCGAATGCCGAGGATGAGAAGCGCGGTGAATCCTGCAAGCTCGAAACACAGATTGATGACGGGAGACTTGACGAGGAATTGATTGATCTGCGCCGCGCCGCCGCAATAAATCACGTCCATCACCGCCGCGCCAACGCCAACAGCAAGCCCGAATTTGAAGCTATACTTTAGCGTGCGCGAAATCACGGCCGCGTTCAACGGGCCGATCGGCATCGACATCAGCCAGCCGGTGATAGCGCCGATGATGAGAGCGATAATCAAAGCGTGGCGCGAGAGTGTGTTTGCGTTACCTGCGCGAGCGTGCGGTGCAACTGCGCGGCGTGGGTGTGATCGTGGTCTTCCATGGTTTCGAGGATTTTATAGGTATCCATTTCGCCATATTTGGAATGGACGCCCGTAAGTTCGAATTCGCGTGGCATCATGCTTTGGATGAGAACGTGTGTCTCCGTTCGAGCGCTGGTTAGTTCGGATATGCCGTTCTCGTAAGGCCGCTCATTGTAGCGCCCGTCCACGGCCTCTTTATCGGGGTTCATTTGCTGGAAGTGGGTCAGGGAGCGATCCAGCAGGCCACGAATGCGCCGCTGCCACAGACGCTCGACATCGAGCATGTGATAGACGATTTCGGTCGCGCTGAACGCTTTCACCGAAGGTTTTTCGCGCACAAGCTCGCGCGGATACCCGGACGCGGCCCTTAGAAAGACGTGGTAACTTTTATCTAATGCCGCCAGACACTCTTCGGGGCGGCGTGGATTTTCGTTCAGTTGCTGGTGCATACGGTGGCCAGACATCGCTGGAATTAATGGTATAATCGTAGCCAAGATAGGAAATTTGGAGAGCGGGATGCCCGGATATCCATGCGGAGATGGGTTGCGGTGCGAAATCGCGCACGAGCGTTGGGAGCGGTTCTCCGGTCATTTCTTCGAGCGTGCCGCGATCGTCTTGAAAAATTTTGGATAGATAGAGTGTGTTCGCCCGCCGGTCGAGATAATTTTCACTCGAATCAGCAAGGAAATGGTGCAGTTGGTCGTCAAGCTGGTCGCTGAGATGCTCGCCGGAATATGGCTCGGCGCGAAGTGCGGGCGAGGATCGCGAGCCATCGAAAAGCGCAAAGAAGGCGCGCGGTTCCCGAAACTTTTGCTCGAGCATCGTATGCTCGATGTCATCGAGCGAGTAACGATCCGGGCCTACGATCACCACTTTCGCATACCGAAATCCGGGAATATCGTCGATGGAATGGGCCGGATTCGAGCGGATGAGATCGAGCACATACGCATTGTGCGTATTGATCCAGAAGGCGAGCAGATCGGAGCGGGAATTAAACGCATCGGTCTGAACGAGCGCAATTTGCGCGAGATATTCCGTCAGCTCCGTATCGGATTCCAGCGCTTTGTAGCTCACGGCTCCGGTGGGCGCGATGGAGCGTTCGAGCACGCGGGCAAAGAGCGAGTCATCGACGGATGAACGTGGCTGGCCGTCGGGCGAAGTCACAACCGAAGTTTTCGGGACCGTGCCGCAGGACGCAAGCAACACGAGTGAGAGTATCCATGCGCCCGTTTGAAATGTTCTTTGCATGTTTTTTGCTCACGCCGCGACTTCCTCTTTTATTATCCCGCTTTCCTCGGCTATCTTCACTTCTTCCCAGGTGTAGCCTGTTTTAGATAATCGAGACCTTTTTTTGCGTCCTCGTTATTGGGATCGAGCTTCAGGACTTTCTCATACCACTCCTTCGCCTTCGCGAATTCGCGCAACTGGCCATAGGACTGCGCCAGGAGTAACTCGAAACTCGGCAGGAATTCCGACGATTTCCCTTCGAGCACTTTGATCGCGGGTTCAAGGTAGTCGGCGGCTCCCTGCCAGTCCTGATGCGCGGCATAATCGTAAGCCATGAATCCTTCGGCCATCGCGGCCGTGTCTGCGTTGCCGGTTTTCTTAGCGATAGAATCGAGCTTTTCGAAGTCCTCGCGCGATTCCGGCGTGCCGGCATTGATGGAAAGGTCGGCGAAGGCCATTTGATAATGCACTTCGAGCGAATTCGAGTCCAGCCCAAGCGCCTGTGCATAATATTTTTTAGCAAGGTCCGGCTTTTTAGCGGCAACACACGCCTCTCCGGCGCACAGATACCAATGCACCGATGGATTGGCCTTTGCCATATCCGAAAAAATTTGGCTTGCTTCTTCAAACTTCTTTTGTTTATAGAGCAAATTGGCGATCGTCACTTGCGTTTCGATTTTGTCTTTCGAGGAGCTGACCGAATCGACTTGCAGAGCCTTTTTATACTGCTCGATGCCACCGGCCGTATCGCCTTGCAGGATAAGGATGGCGGCGTAATTTTTTATATCGAGCGGTGAAAGTGTTTTTGCATTGCGGTAAATATCGAGCGCCTTGGGATAGTCCTTCGAATAAAAATAACTGCGCGCGAGCAAGAGCTGCGAAAGCGCGCGCAGCGAATCGTTCGAAGCTACCGCTTGCAGCGCCGGAAGCGCCTGTTGATATTGCCCTGCTTCCGTCAGCGCCCTTGCATACAGCCACTGGCCATTGATGTCATTGGGCCGCAGCTTGACGTATCTCCCTGCGAAGGAGGCGGCATTCGTGTATTGCTTCGCAAGAAAATAGAGATTGGCGATTTGATAATATGCGTCGGCATAGTTCGAGTCAATGCGAATGACTTCGAGCCATTCCTTTGCCGATTCATTATATTTTCGTGTGCGCAAATAAAGTCCGGCAAGCTGGGTGTGGACACGCTCGTCAGTGGGATCGAGCTTCATCGCCTGTTGGTACTGGCCGATCGCAAGTTCGGGAATATGCTGGCGTTCGTACAGCTCCGCAAGCCCGAGATACGAGCGGACATCTTTGGCATTAAGCCCTTGCGCTTGATAGAGCGTAATCTCACCGGATTTCAGCGAGTCGATGGAAATATAGTAGCGGCTGAGCGCGACCATGCTGCCGACATCTTTCGGATCGATCTTAATGGCCTGATGAAATTCGTCGAGCGCGTCACTTATGCGGCCTTGCTTGCCATAGACGGTGCCACGCGCAATACGAACGAATGCGTCGTGCCGGTCCAGATCGAACCCGGCCTGTGCTTCGGTCAAGGCTTCCGCCGGCTGGTTCATCGTGATGAGCGCTATGGCAAGCCCGGCATGAGCCTCGGCATTTTTCGGGTCAGTGGCGATCATTTGCCGAAGCTGCTCGGCCGCATCGCGCGCGTTTCCGAGATCGACAAGCTTCATCGCATCCGCGACGTGAATATCATGCGCCTGCGCCCAGGCAGGCGCCGACGCCGCGCCCGTCACGACAGCTAAAAAAACGAGTAATATGGAGAAAAACCGCCTCATGAATATGCAAACGATAATTTCTGTAAAATTATCCTATAATCCTTTTAATATAGTGAATTTTGGATAAAAATCATCCTGAAAATCCTTTCCATCCTGTAAATCCTGGTTCTATTTGCTCGGCACGATGCGTATGGGCTGGGTAGTCGGCAACACATCGAAATTCTTAAATACGATCTGTCCATGGGCCGTCGAGGCGTAAGCCAGGAATCCGCGCGGCAGGGTATTGGGCACTTCGAAGGAATAGCCGTTTACGCGCGTCACGAGCGGATAAAGCCCTTCCGCAATATAGGCCATGTTGAGCAGCACTGGCTCGATAAGGCCGCGCGAACTCGAATCCGAGGGAATGACCGGAAGCACTTTCACGCTCGAATCCCTTTTGGCTTCAAGCCAGTGGTTCCATGCCGAGCCGATGAAGCCAATCGCCTTAGGATGGTCCGCAACATAAGCGGCGATGCTGTCTGTGGTGCTGAATCGCAGGAGGTATTTCGCTTTCGTCTGGTTGCCGTCCATGAGGATCGAATCCAGTACATATTCCGTGCTGGATGGATATGCCGGCAAGATGAGCGTAACATCGCCCCAAGCGGTTGCTTCGCCGCTGAACATTTTTTTGAGATCGCTTTTGCGCACGGTCGATGCGGGATTTTTTGCCGAGACGACGCAGCCGATGCCATCTTCCGCAAGCCGGTATTCCGGCAGCGTAACGGAATCTTTTTCGAGGAGCGAGCGCTCCGCCGGTGTGAGGCTTCGGTCGATGATAACCGCGCGCGCGTCGTGGTTCATCAGCTCGCGAATGGCTTCCGTGGCGCTCGTATATTTTATCGTTACCTTCGCATCGGGGTTCTCGGCGGTGAAGCCAGTCACAAGGCTATCAATCGCGGGCTTCAGAACTTCATCGGCGACGATTTGTGCGCTGCCCGAAGTCGCGGATTCGGACGATGCGGTATTTTCTTGCTTGCCACATGCGCAGCTTACGAGCAAAAGGGCCAAAACGACAAAAGGGCGCCGCCTCATTCGACAGGTGGTTTGGAAGGTGGAATAGTACTTCGCCCAGAAATTGCAGAGACGTCCTTTACCGCGTCTGCTTTTCGGACCGTCGAAATGCCTGTAACAATTCGGAACGCACCGTAGAGCGCAATGATAACTCCAAACCCTGTTCGGAAAGTGGACGGTGGCCCCGTTAGCGAGCCTTGATAAAATAGTACGAACGCGGCAACGCCCAGCGCCATGATCCCAATCAGGATATAAACCACCCCGGCGATTTTGCTTGGGGGCCCCTCGGTAAGATTTCGCCTGGATTGCAGCATAGTGAGAGTTCCAAAGCCTTCGTGCCGGCTTCAAGGCACTTAGACGGTTTTTGACTTAATTTCTACCCAAACGGCTAATGAAGCTTGAAATTGATGGTCCGCGTAATCCAGACTTTAAGCGCCGTTCCATTTTGCCGTGCAGGGGTGAATTTCGCTCGCTTCATTGCATCGACAGCGGCGTCTTTGAAGAGATCGTAGTCTGATTTTTCTACTACCACTTTTTCGACGCCTCCGTCTTTGCCAATAAGCGCCGATACGACGACCTTCCCTTCGAGTCCGCTCCTTCGCGCGACTTCGGGATAGTTGATGAGCTTTTCGAGCGGCTGGATTTCATGCGGCTCATCGGAAACATCTATAAATGCGTCGGTATCCGGGTCTGTTTCTGTGACCGGCTCGATATGCAAGTCCACTGGCGCATTCGTCACCGGCCCGTTGCTTACGACTGCCTGTGGGGTGGGCTGATTCATGTCCGGTAGCGTGAGCTGCGGCGCGATTGCGTCCGGCACAGGGACGGGCACGCCAAGATTGGGCTTTACCACATTGCTCGGCGGCGGCGGCGTGACGGGCTGCACGTCCTGGTTCTCGGTCGAAGGCGGCGGCGCAAGCTCCGCGATCGAATGGATACGGATATGCGGCACGCTCGAGTCGTCGTTCGAAAACCACGACCATCCGATATAAAACAAGATCAGCAGTAAGTGAACTCCGATCGAAATGCCAAGCGCATTCGAGAAGTACCGGTTCTGGTTCTTCTTAAGATCGATGCCCCCATAATGCTCGAGGCGTTCCGTGACTAAATTACTGAGTGCCATATTTACCTTCTTCGTCGATCCCAGGGTTTCGTTTCACTGCACCCTGGGCTAAAAACCAAAACAAAAATCCGGTCAATAGCCCAGGGTGGAGTGAAACGGAACCCTGGGAAAATGTAGATCATAATCCTGCTACTAATTTCTGATCTGTATCGTCCATGGCGACTAAGCTGAACCGCTTTTCGGTCTGGCCAAGCTGCGCTTGCGTCTCGTTCAAATCGTCGATCATGGTGACGAGCGCCTGGTATTTCGCCAGCCGGTCGATTTTGATGAGCGTCGAGAGCTTCGGATTGATCTGAAGATGCTGCTTCAATATCTTCGAAACATCCGCGATGGCGATCTTTTGCGGCGCTTCGGTGCCCATATTCCAAAAGACCGTCCTGTCCGCTCGAATGCGAAGCGTCAGCAAATTCGATTCAGCGATCTCGACCGGAATTTTCGAGTCCGGCGGCATGGTGATCTCCATGACCTGCGGCGTGAGCAGGGTCGTCGTCAGCATAAAGAAGGTGAGCAGCAAAAAGGCGACATCGACCATGGGCGTCATGTCTAAGCGCACGCCCAGACGAGGGTGCTTCTTGCCCTTTTGCTTTTTACCTCCGCTTTGAACAACTTCCGACATGACTTTTATCCTTTTTCTTTATTCATCTTTCGTAGCCGTGGGTTTGAAGCCCACGATGTGACCGTACTCACCAAAGGGTACGACTACGGCTTGTGAGATGTTACCTTTTTTCTTTATTCATGGTCACGAGATTCATGCGCGTGGCGCCATATTTCTGCAAGGCATGCATCACATCATTGATGGTGCCAAACGTGATGGCGGAATCCGCGTTGATTGCATAGCGCATCGCGGGATTCTGCAAGCGCGATTGCTGCACGACGGTTTCGAGCGTCGCCTTTGTAACGACAACACCGGCTTTCATCGCAAGTTGCGCGTCGGTAAGCGGCTGACCGGTCTTTGGATCCGTCAGATTCAGCGGCTTATAGACCGGCGCGCGATCCTTCTCGTTCGATAATCCGAACTCGATAACGGTGTCCACGCGCCCATCGGCGAGCGGCTTGAGTCCGACCTCGATGGTTGCGATGTTCGCGTCCGGAAGCCTTGTCGTGTCGGCAATGGCAACGGGAAGCTGGATCTGCAGCGGCTCATCGGATTGCGGCTTGAATTTTGCCGTGAGCATGAAGAAGGTCACGAGCAAAAAGCCGACATCGACCATCGGCGTCATGTCGAGCCTAAAACTGTGGCGTTTTAATTTGATTTTTGCCATTGTCGAGAAGTGCTAAAGTGCTGAGTGCTGAAGTGCTGAGTAATAGTGCATTGGTGCTGGGCTAAAGGCTATTTAACGGATTTTGAACATAGCACTTTAGCACTCAGCACTTTAGCACTTTTTTTACGCCGCCTTCTTCGCGAGGAATCGCGTGTCGAGCTGCTCGACCAGGTTCAGCGCCGCCTCATCAATGGTATAGACAAAACCATCGACCTTGTTCGTGAAAAAGTTGTAGAAGATGATCGCGATGATGGCGCTCAGAATGCCTAACGCCGTATTCACGAGCGCTTCGGAAATTCCGATGGAAAGCTCCGTCGCGCTCGCCGCGCCCTGCGCGCCCATAGCACTAAAGGCGCGTATCATACCGAGCACCGTTCCGAGCAGTCCGACCATCGTCGAAATCGAGGCGATTGTCGAAAGGCCGATCAGGTTGCGCTCAAGTAGCGGAGTTTCGATACTCGTGGCTTCTTCGATGGTGCGTTTGACTTCCTCGAGCTTCACTTCGGATTCCATGCGGTTTTCGTTACGCACTTTCTTGAAGCTTTCGAGTCCGGCGCGAAGAATGTTCGCTACGGTTCCGCGCTGTTTTGCGCAAAGTTCGATGGCCCCATCGACATTGCCTTCATTCAGGCTATTTTCGACGCCCGAAAGAAACTTGCTGAGATCGCCAGTGCCTTTGGCCTTCGCAAGCGAGAAAAATCGCTCGAGGATGAAGGTCAGAACCATGATCGTAAGCGTCATCAGCCACGGGACGATAAAGCCGCCCACGTATGCGGTTCCGAGATAATCGCCGGAGACCGGCTTGGTCTTGAGGGCATCGGTAAAGTGCGATGGATTGCCCAGAATAAAGTAATAGATGAGGTACGACGCGACCAGAGCGCACAAAATGACGATTGTGACAAAAAGCGAGTTTTTCTTCATGGAATAATATTGAAATTCCCCCTCCTTTTCAAGGAGGGGGGGCAGGGGGTGGTGGTCCCTCTCCAAACGTGATTCGTAAATTGTTTTAATAGGAATCCTCATGCCAGCGCGAGAATAAGCCTTTTTAATCCGGAAATCGCACTCGCGCTAACAAGAAGCCCTATAAAGTGCAGGAAGGCAAAAGCGGTTCCTGCAAAATTCCAGAGGGGAGATTAAATCTCTATTCCGCCACAAACTTCACGCTCGACATGATTCCATCGGAGCTAAAAAGAACCACATTGTAAACTCCAGATGAAAGACCCTGCGTGGGTATCTCCGTAATCGGAGTATTCTCGTTCGTGTGAAGCGTGCGAACAATGCGGCCAGCCTCATCGACAATTTCCGCCGATACATAAGAACCCGCGCCACTCACCCGAACCGGGTTCCCAGCCGGAGCAGGATCGGGTGAAACGGTGGCTGAAACGGGTGACGGTGAAAGATGCGTCTTCACTCCATCCGCGTTCTCGTATGTTACGCCAATGTCCATTTCGGCATAAAGGACGGTATTTCCAGACTGAAAAGATTGATCGAGAAAAGCTGTAAAGTCTCCGGAACCATATTCCGTATCGACGGCAAGAAATACAGAATGAGAAAGGCGAACATTTTCAGGTGGAATTTGATAACTTCTATATTCATTGACGACATTAGAATCGTTGAAAAGAACAACGAAAAAAGAATCCGGCACGACTGTTCTTGCAAGACTTACATGCGTTCTGGAACCCGGAATAATTGATTCTTTATAGACAGTTATTTTAGCAATGGGGTCACTCGTAAGATTAGGGACATGTTCATGCACTGTGTCGTACTCAAGAATAGTGTCTTTCAACAATTCTATAATAATGGAATCCGAACCGAGGCTATCAATGACGAAATCGACGGAATCGATAGTTCCAGGATTGACCGAAAGATCGAACCGTTCTCCGTAACCATAAACTATTTCTGGACCGACCCATGGCAGATCGGTTTGCCAATCATAAATAGTTCCCGTCGTATTGGCGTATGACAAACGTGTTTGGGCAAACGCGCACTGTGTGAGTGCCACGGTCATCAAGAACGCTAAAACGATTTTTTTCGAATTCATCATGGCAGATAAATTAATCTCTATCTAAGATTTAGCAAAGTTTTGAATCAATACGTTCCTGAAAATCCCTTTTTTGAAATAGCAGGACGGCAACACTGGTTCCTGCAAAATGAAAAGTCGCGTAGGTCGGTGCTTCCAGCCCGACTCTTCTTGCTTATCTAAAACAAAGGGTCGGGCTGGAAGCACCGACCTACGATTTACGGAAATGTCACCGCAAATGGCGCGAGCACCGTGGTGTTATCCGGCAGCGTGATCGAGAGATTGCCGCTCACCATCTGCCCGCTCAAGCTTGCGGCGTGCGGAAGCGAGACGTGCCATTTCGTCTGGTAATATTCAGTTCCGCCCTGAGCAAGGCTGGGCAGCGCGCCGAAATAGGAGACCATCTGTTTCGCATCGTTCGTGTGCATAACGGCTCCGCCCGTTTGCATGGCCGCGCTGATGAGCGCCGTGTCGAGGCCCGTCTGCAAGGCGATAGCAAAAACTTTCACATGCTCGGAAATTGCATGGTGGATCGTGCTCCACAGCGTCGCGCCGGGATAATAGAGGCCCGATTCGTTGTCTTCGCCATCGGTAAAGACGATGAGCACTTTGTTCGCATTGTGGGCATTCATCGTGAGCGAATCCACTTCGTTATACATCGCGTCATACAGCGGCGTGCCGCCTGCGACACGCGAAGCCAGCAAAGCCACCGTATCTATAAATGCGCCCGTGTTATGAGTGAACGCGCCATAGGATTGCATATAGAAACCCAGATGCAGGCTATCCTGAAATGTTGAAAGCTGCACTTCGTCCGCGTTCGGAAGTAAGCTCGTCGCTTCCAAAAATATCTTTGCCGCGATGAGGCGCAGATTGAGCGGATCGGTCGTGAGGATGCTGCCCGTCTGATCGAGCAGGAGTTCTGCGGAATAACTGCCGCAAGCTGCGGAGGTTGTTGTGCCCACGCTGGTTTGCGAGAATGTGGTATCGACTGCGGTTACCATGCTGATGGCACTTGGCGAAAGATTCGTCAGCGCATGGCCATTCGAATCGACAACGAACAGATCAATCTCGAAATCGCCCGAATTGCCGGAGGCGGTTCCCGGCTGAATGCCCACAATTCCCGCCGACGGCAAGCTCGTCGTCGGCCCGGTGGAAACGGGAGCAGGCTGCACCTGCGTGACCGTGCGGCAGCCTCCCACCAAAAGAATGGCCGCGCATAGAAGAAGACCGACCGAAGACCCAGAGAATAATTTTTTCATGACCGTGATGTTTTTGAAGTTGAGTTATACTCTTACGCAGGAGATATATCTTCTGCATTTTAATAACACCGCTGAAGGACGAAAGTTTCAGCCTTTTTTAGCCAGAAACTCAAAAAAGCAATAGGCTCCTCAATGATAGGGATCGGCGAGATATTGTACGACAACGTCCTCGCCTTTGCGGCGGTAAAACTCCGGCGCCGTCAAGCCGTCGTTATCTTTGATCGTGGTCTTGGCGCCATGCGCGGTCAGGACATGCGCAACGAACTGAAAATTTTCGGAATCGAGATAGAACAGCGAAGTGCGGCCCTGCTTATCCTTTATATTCGGATCGGCATGATTGTCGGCAAGAGAATCGACCGTCGCATCGTAATTTCCCTGAACGGCAAGCATGAGCGGAGTCTGCCCCAGGGCGTTCTGTACATTCGTTTTTGCGCCCTCGGAAAGAAGGATTTCCACGAGATCGGGCCGTCCGGCGTGAGCGGCAAGATGCAGCGGGGTATCGCCTGCGCTATCGCCGATATTGGGGTCGGCGCCCATTTTGAGGAGTTTTACGACCGCGGATATCCGCGCTTCCCACGTTGCAAAGTGAAGCGGGGTCTGATGATACTTATTGAGCGCGTTCACATGTGCGCCGTGCGCCACAAGCACATCGGCGGTGGAGTCGGTGCCGTGCCAGCCGGTGGCGAGATGGACGGGTTCATCGCCGTTCATCGCGCGGGCATTCACATTCGCCGAATGCGCGAGAAGAGTTTTTGTCACTTCGGCGCGCCCGCTTTCGGCTGCAAAGTGGAGCGGGGTGTAGCCATCGCTTTCCACGCCCGGCGCATGCGTGGCGCGGTTGACATCCGCGCCATGCGCGATAAGTATTTGCACGATTGTGTCGTATCCCGAGGCCGATGCGACGTCGAGCGGGGTCATATTATCGGCTCGGCGGGCATGATGGATGTCGGCGTGGGCATCGAGCAATAATTTCACGACTTCCGTTTTTCCACCGGACGCAGCCTCGAAGAGCGGCGTTTCGCCGGCGTCATTCGGCTTGTCTATCTTCGATCCGTGCGCCAGAAGCATTTGGACGATAGCCGCGTGACCGTTGGCGGCGGCAAGACTAAGCGGACGTTCGCCGTCCTGATCGGCCACATCCACCGTCGCGCCGCGATCGATGAGAATCCGCGCCGCCTTGTTTTTCCCGCCGAACGCTGCCGTGGCTAACGGAGTCCAGCCGTCCTCATTCTTCTGGTTCAGCAGCGCGGGGGTGGTGTTGAGATCGGTGATGACCGCGCCGGTATCGTCCCAGCGCACAGCTTGCTGCAAGGGCGAGTCCACGCCGGGCGTCGTTTGCGCAAGAGCGGCGCTCGTCGCAACAGAGATTAAAATAATGGAGAGAAAAATTCGATTGGTGTTCATGCGGTATTAAAAATGAATACGATTAACATAACAACAACAAGAATCTGTTCACTTTGAAGCCGCCGCACCTACACAACCGCCTTACCGCTGAATCGAAATGCTTCGTGTTTGCACATAGCCATTGGACGAAAAACGGAGGTAATAGATTCCGGGTGGGAGCGGGGAGACATCGAGCGTGATCTCCCCCTCCTTTTCAAGGAGGGGGCGGGGGGTGGTCAGGTTGCCAAGCACATCATAGAGTTCCATTGCTACATTCGATAATCCGGTTCCCTCTACCCGGACCTCATTCTGCGCCGGATTGGGAACGATACTCTGGATGCTGAACAACGGCTCGCCGTGCATAACGGCGAGGATGGTCGAATCCCCGCAGCCGGGTTCTATATTTACTATGGCAGTTATTACCGATTGCGTGACAGGAGCGCAAACCGAAAGATCGTTAAACAGAGCGGAATGAACTGTTACAAAAGATGAATCCTGTCGTGGAATTGAGAGAATGGGATTCAGAAGAATGGTTACCGTGGCAGTGTCATACGTTACCTTGCTGGAAGTGTCCTTAATAAGTTTCAGCAAGAGAGAACCATTTAAATCTTGGAATCGAACGAAGTAACCTGAGGAACTTTTCACTCCTTCGAAAATAAATGCGTTCGTATCGTAATCGAATTCAAAGCTTGAGGAATCGAATGAAAGATTCCCATTCGCATTCGTAATGGCTATGGGAATCCTTGCGAGCGAATCTATCTGTGCTGTTAGCATATCCGTGCTAAATTGCATTGCGTATGCTGGTGGCGTGTAAAGCCAGATTCCGCCATTCGCGCTGCCATCGAGAATCCTCCCATCGCTTACTGAGAAAAGAGAAGAGTAAGTACCCCACACGGGCCAAGGCCCCCCAATGCAGAACCAATTTTTCCCGCTGTCGTTAGATCGGTATAAACCGCTGTCACCGGCGTTAAGATAGAATATGTTGCAATCCCTTTCTATGTCGCCAGTGATAAAGTTAAGATAATTTGGGCCAGGCCCCCATGGAATAGTAGAAATGGAGTCCCATGTAGCACCATCGTCGCTGGTCAGGACTATCGTGTTGGCAGTAGAATCCGTGTTAAATTCGAAGCCATGCGGCGAGGCAACAATATAATACCGCTTTCCATCCTTGTAATATCCGGATGGCCGAACTGGGCATGGGAAAAAGGCTGGAACAATTTCATTCCAGGTAAACCCTCCGTCTGAGGTAATCGCAAATTCGTCGTCACTCCATCCCGCTGCACCGTGAGTAGAATCCAGGAAAAAGTAGCCTGTTAGTCCGTTTGCCATTCCATTTGCGTATTGTGCCGGCGGAAGCCAAGAAATCCCGCCATCAGTCGATAGGAATGTAACATTGACACTCAAAAGACTGAAATATGGGTTGTAAAAGAGGCCAACCCCTTCGTATACATCGACATTACTCGGACCATTCAGCGGGAACCATGATTTTCCACCGTCAGTTGTTTTCCAAAGATAAGAAACCCAGATGGATCCTTTTTTAATCACGTTTTTGCTTCCGCCATATACGAATGATACCCATCCTGTCATGGTATCCTCGAAAGCAATATCAGTCACACTTCCCGCGTTGAAATAATTTGGCATAGCTCGCGTCCACGTTTCTCCATCGTCAGTGGAACGCCACAGACTGCTGGAATCGTAATCAGGTCCAACGCCAGATGCTGCAATAGCAAGATGAGAATTGGGAACGAAGTATGTTCGATTAACAGCTTCATTTACAGCAAGGACCTGCCGCCATTGAGCGGCGGCAGGTAATGCTAAAAAAATGACGAATAAGAAAGCAAAAATACAGAGATTGGTGAACTCTCTTTCAACACTTTGAATAATTAAGACAATCTTCTGCATTTTTTTATCCCATCGTTTAGTTACTGAAGTCTTCCCGTGAAAATGAACGAGAAAGAGTGGTCTGCCAACGTGGTGCAAGTCCCGCTCCCAAGTCCCCCTTGCCACGCCAAACCGTATCTGGGTGTACGAATGTCGGTCGGTCCCGTTTGAGAGCATCTCATAGTAATTCCGTGGTCGGAGGACGTGCGCTCCGGGATTAATCGGAATGTAGTTACCGCTGAATCGAAATGCTTCGGGTTTCCACATACCCCTCTGACGAAAAACGGAGGTAATAGATTCCGGGTGGGAGCGGGGAGACATCGAGCGTGATCTCCCCCTCCTTTTCAAGGAGGGGGCGGGGGGTGGTCAGGTTGCCAAGCACATCATAGAGTTCCATTGCTACGTTCGATAACCCGGTTCCCGATACCCGAATCTCATTCTGCGCCGGATTGGGAACGATACTCTGGATGCTGAACAACGGCTCGTGGTGCATAACGGCGAGGATGGTCGAATCCCCGCAGCCGGTGAGCGTAATATCGACGGCGTCCGTAGAAGTGGAAAGCGAAAGACAACGCGGATCGTCGGAATTGACAGTCGTAGGCGAAAGAGAAACTTGTGCTGTGAGCGTGTCCGAAAGATAGACGATACACTGCAGATTGCCGACAAGCGTCTCACCCGCAAGCGTGATGTTTTGTCCTTGCAGTTGAATGCTTTCGATGCCATTTGAATACGAAATTGGCGCTGAGAGCAAAAATCCCGCCGATGGGAAGAACCCAACCGGCGTGAGCGTTTGCATATCCAGAACGAGTGGGATCGTGGCCGAGGTCATTCCCGAAAGAGTTCCATTGCCGCTTATGTAAATGGGAATATCGATTGTATCTCCGGCATGAGCCGTGATGGTTGTGGGCTTAAGATAGAGCGACACATCTACCGGTGCCGCAGCCACGCCATAAATAGTTACGGCAGAATCATGCGCGATACCGTTTTCGACGAAATGAAAAATTAGCGCTGCGGTATCGTATGGGGTCTGTGCCTGATAATGCACCATAATAGAATCGAGACCATTAATCCCCACCTGCTGGTTTGAATCCGATTGGGCCGTAAAGGCTGGCGAACCGTTAACGGTTACACTATCGAGCGTGACGCTGTTCGGACATGGGAACGTGGAACCAAAATAAAAGGGTTTGTTTACGGCGTTACATTTCGATCCCAAGATGGCAGTTGCAGTATCTAATAAAATTTCTCGAGGCTCGTTCAGGCTCAAAGCCCAAATTCCTTCCGAATCATCGATATACCCTCCGGCAAAAAGTGTATTATTAAAAACACAAAAACGTGTATCCCATTTGTTACTCGGCCCGCAGATACTTGTCCAAGTATTACCGGAGTCAGAAGATACAAACACGCCTTCGCCATCGGCGATTTTTTGAATATAGAGATTTCCCGCAGCATCCCCAGCAATACAGCCATTGGGCCCACCGAATTCAGATGTGCCATCAGCGGTAAAATAAGAAGCGAAATAACTAACCGCACGCCAAGAGAAACCACTGTCCGAGCTTTGATAAAAACCGTCCGAAGGTTCGCCGTCAGTAGCGTCTTGTTCCTGATAAAATAATTTCCTAACCGTGTCGGCATACGGTTGCCAGCTTTCCACGCCCAAGGGATAGACAGTTCGGGAGTAGCTCTGAACCCATGTGATGCCCGCATCGGTCGATCGAAGTTGCTGCCCTGCGGTACCCACTGTCCCCGCTGTAATAAGTATGACAGAATCACAGGCAGCAAAACCATTCGAACCGGGTGTTTGCACTGCGTAGACCCAAGTCTTCCCCTCATCGGTGGAAATGATGGGGCCACCTCCCACCCAAAGACTGGCAAATAACCGACCATTCAGTGGACAGTAATAGATCGCGCGGGGTTCGAATGTAGCGTCAGAGAATATACTAAACCAGTTGGAGCCGCCGTCTGTCGTCTCAAACACGCTGCCCCCCCCAATTGGGGGGTCGAGTGTGGCCATTGTACAGAACCAACCTGTTAAGCTATCCTTGAAGGTAATATCATCGGTGTGAATTTGGTTTTGGAATTGGCTATCGACTTTAATGTGTGATTCATTCCAGGATTGGCCGCTATCCGTTGATCGCCAGACTCCACCTTCCGGATTTTGCGGACTCGGCGAGATACCGGCGAATCCAATACCCCACTGATTAAACTTTACAAATCGAACAGAAGCCACTTGATTAAATCGATCATTGGGAATTTGATATGGGGACGCAAATGTCTGTACTCGCCGCCACTGCCCATGCACCGCACCTGAATGACAGAGCAAAGCAAGAAGGGAGAAGAATAAAAAGCGGCGATACCCGCTGGAACTTATCCTGCGGGCATCGCCGAAATTGAACTCTCTCTCAACGTGTAGCATTTATTAATTAACGATGACAGACTTTAAAAAAGAATGTCAGTGGGTAGTCATTACAGCCTGCTTCTCCGCCAGTAAAAGTGCGGACGATGAAGGAGTATGGATAGGACGAGCCCAAAACTCCGATTGCGGATGCAGTCGCGAAACCGCAGGTAAATGCAGGAGGAGATGGTGGCTGTTGCGGAGAATTTGGCGACACAGTCGATCCAGAGTTCCCGGATGTGTCGGGATTCGAGAGTGTCCCGCAGAGCGCAAGGATTACACTGTCTGGAACAACCTGCCGAACATCCGGCTGCCTGACCGGCGCTTGGGGCGGCGGAGGCGGCAATCGCGTGATGTCAGCAGTGTAGTCATTGTCAATCGTGACCGTGATGGAACACTGACTGAGATCCGGCAGAGCAAAGCCATGCGGGTCGGCGGGAACCAGCGTTACCATGTACGTCCCTGGCGTACTTGTGAACACCGGATCCAAACGAAGCGACTGGGTGATGCCGAAGCTGGAAGTTCCCACAACGTTCCCGCTGCTGCCGTCAACTTCACCCCACGCATAGACGGGGCTTTCAACGTAAGTAGCGCCCTGTAAAACCGGCGTTCCCAAAAGCGACTGCCCGAGTGTCTGAGTCACGATGGAATGCCCATTATACGATACCTCGAATGCATTATTTTGCACCCAAGTAATACCGTTATCATAGGGGGAGCCAATTTCGAAGATGCGGTCATCGTTTGGCATTCCCGGTGAAATGGTAAAATGCCCGTGCCCGGAGGGTAGGTTGGAACAACCAATTACTACCTGATCTTGCCCATCAGTAAAAAGGTTTGTACCTCCTAATGTTGCCGATTGGTCAATATTCGGTGTAGGTATACCCAGATGTGCACCCGTAGCATCGTTAAACCAGCCGCCGCCAACGAAAGTCATGCGGCCGGCTTGGTTGTGCCCTCCGCCGGCAATCGCAGAATACTCGCCGTTCGTGTTGACGATGTCAATGGTGTTTGACGTGCCGCCACCGATGGTGGAACCTTCGCCAGCGGCTGTATCATGGTCTCCACCTAATACGGCTGAGACGTTCCCGGAAGCGATGTTGAGCCAACCACCAGCCACAACGGTACTCGAATTACTTGCTGTATTAGAGTTACCACCACCGATGAAGGATGTTGTGCCTGAAGCAGTATGACCTGTGCCACCGACGATCGTTGCCTCGCTGCCGGAGGCATTGTTATGGTCGCCGGCACCGACAAAGGCATTGCTGCCGGGCGATTTGTTATTCGATCCCCCTACAATGGCGCTTGTTGCACCATTCGCAGTATTGCTGCTGCCACCACCAATGACACTGGTAGCACCATTTGTAGTATTGCTACTGCCACCTAAAATGGCGCTGGTCATGCCATTAGCCGTGTTGCTGCCGCCGCCCCCTATGACAGCGTTTATGGAGTTAGTTAGGTTAGAAGTTCCGCCTCCAATGAAATTCGCGGTTATCGGAGCGGTCATGAGATCGGGATCGAGTGTTCCGATATTGTTCCCCGTCCCGCCTCCGATCGTGTTATTATCGATCGTTAACCCCACATCGTCACCGTCTAATGTTTCATCAAAAGAATAAATCTTGTTGGTGTGCCCGCCTCCTATGAAATTATGATCAGAGGTTCTGCCAATAAAGTTGGCTTGCCCTCCAGTGATTGCGTTTTCGCCGCCATAGGAAAGGCCAATGTTAATCGTGTTAGAATTTCCACCCCCAATAAAGTCGTCGGTTCCCGGCGATGTATTTGAGGAGCCTCCATTTGCGGGATCCCAGGTTTGCGCCTTCGTTCCTTTCGCGTCCGTGCCCGTAAGCAATGCCGTATCCGGCTGCACGATGACGCTCATCGTGGTCGAGTCATAGTTCACAGTCAGCCCGTTTCCGCCGGTGAAGTTGATGGGGTTATGGCCGGTCGTCACTTTGGCTCCGTTCACGCGGATGTAGGGTATGTACTCCGTGCCCATTTTATTCCACGTCACGGCTCCATCGGCGAGCTTATCGGTCGTGACCGCACTGTCTGCCAAGTTGGCAGACCCCACGGCGCCGGTCGCGAGCTTCCGCGTCGTGATCGCGCTGTCGGCGACATTCAACGACATTGTCACGGTTCCGAGTGGGAACCGCGGCAGGTTTTCGAGATCGGTATTGAAGCTCACGCCCAGCCATAGCGGCTGATCCATGAGCGCCGGCGACGGCAACGGAATGTGCGAACCAAGAAGAATATTAAAGATACCTCCTTTCACCTCGGTAGGGAACACGTCTCTCCAGAGCCGAGTGCCCTGGGTGGCGTCCGTCCAAATAGAGACGGTGATCGGATAGGTGCTATCCTTGACGGCCGAGCCGTCCATTTCCACGATCGTGCCCTGATAGCTGATCGTGTGGTTCGATGCGGTGGGCGCCTGCGCTTGCTGTGCATGCGCGCCCGAACCCGCTAAGAAAAGCAGCGCCGTTGCGGCCGCCGCGAGTTTTAAGTGTTTTAGAGTTTTCACTTTCGAGTCCTTTATGATTTGTTTTTTATGAACTAAATTGGACTCGTGTCGCTTTAATCTGACACTCGAAGCGCCACGAATCCAGTTAACGTTGGTGTGGTCTTTGGGTAATCGGGGGCAGGCAATGTCAGTTGCTTGTCCCTTTTTTTCTCATTTTCGAAAAACATCCGGGCTTAAGAAGCGAGCGTTTTTCAGAACGAGAAAATCCCAAACCCAAGTTACGAAAAAAAACAGGAGATTGCAAGCGTTTTTAGATGAATTCGTAATTTTTATTAAAATATTTTCAATCTCTGCTTGTCTCAAAATCGGACATGTGTATGATTTTGGGACAGTAATCGAGATGTTTTGTCATTTATGGACACTTATAGAACAAACGTCTGATTTTGGAACACTTTTTACGAAGTTGTATCGTTTCGAGGCAGTTGGGCAAAGCGCATTTCAAAATGAAATCCATCCGCTCGTGCGGGAGTGCCGGAGAGCTATAAAAGTGAGTGAGCAGCCCCAAAAAAATTTCGAATTTCGTGTCGGGCGGAAAAATTGTCGTATATTGGTTGTGCTTTGATGGGCACCCATATTGGACAAAGATGAAATAGGAAAGATGAAAGATTAGGGGAGGGTGCGGGTATATGGTTTGGCGTGCGGCTTTCATAGGGAAAAGCATTTCAGAATAAAATTAAATATAATGTTTTCTTATAGATAGTGAAACATTCTTGACTTTTATGCGTAGTAACTGTCTGCGAGCGTTGAGAGTGTACGCAGTCCGCTGCCAGTACAGGCATGACTGATCCCTGCACAATGAAATCAAATGGCGCACTGGGGGCGATCGAAAAGTCCTGGGCGGGTATACCCTTAGCTTGGGGGACATGGATCACCGGAGTTCCTTGAAAATGTATTGTGGCCTGTTGTAATGTACTTTATAGCAGGTCATTAGCCGCTTTAGAGGCAATCCGGCGCGGCCACCTTAGAAGCGCCGTTTGATTCTTTTCTTCTTCGCTGACCGGGGACTGGAGTTTACCCTGAGCCTGTCGAAGGATCCCCGGGTATTACCTATCGTCCCTTCGGGGCTTCTTTGCTCGCGGGATTCCCTTACCCGCGTTTCGATGTTCTCCGCCATATGGAAAAGCTGCCATTGAAATAAGGGAAAATGGATAAGCGCGAACAGAACGAAGGCACGTTCAATACCTGGCATGATCTTCCGGATGGCGGGAGGCAATATCGGCTGGCGATTGGCGGCCGTCAGGGATGGAAAGCGGTCTATGTGAAGGAAGTGAACGCCATGGAAGAGACACGCGCCTTCTGGCAGGAAATTTATGACGACCAGGATCAGTTAGTTGAAATACACCATAAGTATCCCGTTGATACGGGGCACCAGAAAGTGAGAGAAGCATGAGAATTACAAAACGCTCTGCAGCAGAGAAGCTTGCCGCCTATTTACACCACGAGATCGGCCTTTCGGCACTCGTGGATTGGGCGGAGAACGCCATAATGGAGGGCGAATTCGATCCATCGGAATCCGCCACGCTTGCCCATGCTCTTGGAAGAGTTGGCCTTGCGGATGTTCGCCCGTTTGGTTTGACCTGGGAAGATAGTGAAGCCATTCTCCATTCTCTCGGCTACAAAACCCGCGTGGACATCGTCGCCGCGTAAGGCTTGCGTATCGTCCCTCCGGAACTTTGATTCTTTCTTCTTCGCTGACCGGGGACTGGAGTTTACCCTGAGCCTGTCGAAGGGTCCCCGGGTATTTCCTATCGTCCCTTCGGGGGTGTCGGGCTGGAAGCACCGATCCTTCGGCAAGCTCAGGACAGGCTCTACGCAAAATTTCGAATTTTGTGGCGGGCGGAAAAATTGTCGTATATTGGCTGTGCTTTGATGGGCACCTATGTGCGGGGAAGGTAAGAAGTAAGAGTTAAGAAGTAAGAAATGGGGTGCATCGTCGGCGATGCTTGGTGCGTCGTTTATTGAAAATTTGTCAGGTAGTTTTCTTTAGGAAGGAGAATTATGAATTATTTTGGAAAAATGGCGAAAGCAGCTCGGAAATGCCACAGTTCATGAACTCCGAACTCCCCCGCACTGACAGACATTTCTTGTGGAAAACAATGAATTTATAGAACAACAGGCATTCGCTTTCTGTTGTGCCGTTATGAACCGTAGAAAATTTCTCGGAAATGTTTTTGCCGCCGTCGCGGGGAGCGCGATCGTGGGCAGTATCGCCGATTTTTCCCGTGTGCCGATAGCGAAGGCGCGCTCGCTTCGAGCGTCGTTCGGCGCAAAGGATGTGCGTGAAGTTCCCATCGAGCTGACGGACGCGCCGGAGCTTGCTCCGGTGGGCGGCACGTATCATCTCGAATACGACGATTTGGATCGCAATATCCTCGTCGCTCATGTCGCGCCGGGCAAGTATGTGGGCGTAGATATTAAATGCACCCACCGCGCCTGTGACGTGACCTACAGCCCCGACGAGAAGAACTTTTATTGCCCGTGCCACGGCTCGAAATTCGATCTGTACGGGCGCGTGCTCACCGGCCCGGCCACGCTGCCGCTCACGTATTACCACGCCGAGCAAAAAGGCAGCGAAGTGATGGTGACCGTCTTTGGCGCGGACGATAAAGTTCCAGCGAACTCCGTTCCGCCGCCGATGGATACGACGCATTGAGCGCAAACTAAAGTGAGCGTTTCGCGCTTCGGTTAGTTGGTGAAAGTATCCTCCGATCAATTGGGCCGTATCCGGGACGCGACGAATATCGTCGATCTTGTGAGCGAGCATGTACGGCTGAAAAAGCGTGGGCGCAATTTCGTCGGCTTGTGCCCGTTCCATAACGAGAAAACGCCGTCGTTCAGCGTCTTAGAAGATAAAGGGATTTTCAAATGCTTCGGCTGCGGCAAAGGCGGCGATGTGTTTTCCTTCGTGATGCAGATGGAGGGTCTGACGTTTCCCGAAGCCATTAAGAAACTTGCGGAACGCGCGCATATCGAAATCGAGGGAAGCGAAACCGAAGCAGATGAAGCCGCGCGAGGCGAGCGTGAATCGCTTTACAATGTGCTTCGCGAGGCCGCGGCCTTTTATTATCGTTCCCTCCGGTCACCCATTGGTTCCGAAGCGAAAGCCTATCTCGAAAACCGGAATCTCGATGAAGACATCATGCGAAAATTCGGTCTCGGCTACGCGCCGGAACGATCTGGTTTGCTTATCGAGCATCTCACCAATCAAGGCATCGATATTCAAAAGCTCGATTTGGCCGGACTGGTTGCGCGGCGCGATTCGGGCGAATATTATGAGCGGTTTCGTGGCCGCGTGATTTTTCCTGTCTTTAATGCCACGGGCCGAATCGTTGGTTTTGGCGGGCGTATCATGCCGAATGCTTCGAAAGAGGTTGCTAAATATATCAACTCGCCGGACACGCAAGTTTATCACAAATCGCAGATTCTCTACGGACTTTTTCAAGCGAAGGACGCGATTCGGCGTGCTGGGTTTGCGATTCTCGTAGAAGGATATGCGGATGTTTTGGCCGTCTTTCAATCGGGAACGGAAAATGTCGTCGCCGCTTCGGGAACTTCGCTGACAGTGGAGCAGCTTCAACTGCTTCGCCGCTACACCACGAATATCGTTTTGTTATTCGATGCCGATACCGCCGGCAAAAATGCGACGATGCGTGGTATCGAACTGGCGATCGAAGCGGGTTTCGACGTGAGCACCGTTATTCTTCCATCGGGCGAGGATCCCGATAGTTTTATTCGCCAGAGCGGCCATGAAGCGTTCGAATCGGCGCTCGAACATCGTCAGACCTTCATCGAAACGAAGGCACAGTGGTTCGAGGAGCAAGGCGCGTTCCGCGATCCGGGACGCATGACGCAAGCCGTGCGCGCTATCGTCGAGACGATTGCAAAAGTTCCAGACTCCATTAAGCAGGCGCTCTTCATTCAAAAACTTGGCGAGCGGTTTCACCTTAGCGAGCAGCTTCTTTCCACCGAGCTAGCAAAATATATTGCATCCAACAAGGATTACGAAGAACGGTATCGAAGAAATGAGGCGCCTATAATTCAAGATGAACGTCAAGATGAACGCGAGTATGAGGAAACCGCGTCCGATCCTTCATCCTTCATCCTTCATCCCTTATCCTTGCAAGAGGGCGCGCTGCTCGAAGCGATGCTGGCCGATCCGGTCGCGGTGAGTGCGCTTATCGAATCCACGGATTTTAACCTTGCGCTTGTTTCTCATGCGTCCGCGCACGAACTTCTCAGTTATCTTATCCAGCGCGTGGAAGAAGGCGATCCGCCGGAAATCGCGCAGCTCTTAGATGAGTATCGCGGCAAACCGGAATTCGAATCGCTGCTGACCGCGTATGGGATGGCCTGCGGCGCATTCAGCAATAACTGGGATGAGCGTCCGGAAACGGGAACGTTTGTGGCACAAGCGCGGCAGGCGATCGCGTCGCTCGAACGCGGCAAGATCGAGGAACGGCAACATCAAATGTCCGGCTTAGTACGCGGCGATCCGGATTCGGACGATCACTTGCGCGAGGTTCTTGCGCTCTTGGAGCGGCCAGAGATGCAAAAGAAATTCGCGCAGCAATTCACGGAAGAAGAACAGCACGGCGGATGACCGATCGTTCGCAAACCTCAATGACCGATCGTTCGCAAATCTCTGAGTTTTTCGATTCGGAAGCCGGTCAGTGGAGCGAGCGTTACGCGCGCGACCCACGCTTTGCAAGGCGATTCGAAAAAATTGCATCGCTGCTCGATCGCATAGCGCCTTCGGTTCCCGGCCGCGCACTCGATGCCGGCTGCGGAACGGGCGTCTTTAGCCGCTATCTTGCCGCGCGCGGATGGGATGTAACCGCTTTCGATGCCTCGCAAGAAATGATAGAAACCGCGATTGCCTCTTCCCAAAATTTTTCCATCGAGTTCATCCAAGCGACCGATCAGTCCTATGAGTCCCATGGGCAGACCTTCAACCTGATTCTTTCACTCAGCGCTTTAGAATATGTGGAAGACGACGAGGCCGCGATTCAAAAATTTTATCAATTGCTAAAACCCGGCGGTCTGCTTGTGGTGAGCGTGCCGAATAAGGCTGGAATGCTGCGCAAGATGGAGGGGATGGTCTTCGGCATTCGCACGGCGTCGTGCGACAGGCTTTTCGGCAAGCGCGGAGAATATCTCAAATTTCAAAAGCGGCAATATACGCCGCTCGAACTCGATATTCTCATGCGCCAGCATGGCATGAAAAAAAAACGCTGCATCTTTTTGAGTGGTGGCCTGGTGCGCCCACGATGGTTGCTCCCGTTTCTCGAACGCCGCTGGTGGGCTGCGATGTATTGCGCGGTTTACGAAAAGAAATAAATTTCTGTCTTGCGCCAGCTCACGAGCTCGGGAAGATCTGATAGACCATAAAATAAATCACGACACCCGTTGCGCTCACATAGAGCCACACGGGATACGTCCACTTTGCAATGGCTCGGTGCGCTCGGTATCTTCCGCGCAGGCCGCGTATCAGAGTAATAGTGGCAAGCACTGGGACCGTAACCGCGAGAATGGTGTGTGACGTGAGCAGCGTAAAATAGATTGGGCGAATAATGCCCGTTCCACCGAAATGCAGGATGCCGGCATTAAAGTGATACGTTAAATAACATCCGAGGAACACAATTGACGTAATGTACGCCGAAATCATCAGCGCTCGGTGCTGCCGTATGGCTTTATGCTTGATGCGATTTCGCGCAATAAGAAGGAGAACAGCACATGTTCCGTTCAGTGTGGCATTGATTGCGGGCAAATCTGAAATGCTCATGGATTGGCCTCGTTTTCGAGCGCGTCGATGTCGGCGACGATCTGGGTTCGGGCCGAATCTTGGGAACCATCGTAATACCCGCGAATATGCCCCTTCGCATCGATGAGCGTAAATCGCGGACTATGCACGATGGGAACCCGCTGCTCGCCGCCAACCGAATCGAGCGGCAAATGGAAGCCGGTTTTTACAAGAGTATAAATGGAGGCCGTTGTGCCCGTGAGGAACGTCCATCGGTCCGTATTGGCATGATGGGCCATGGCATAAGCCAACAGCGTGTCAGGAGTGTCATGCACAGGATCGACGGTGATGGAAGCAAAATGAACATCCGGCTTTTCGCTCAATGCCGATTGCAGCGTTATGATTTTAGCGGTCAACAAGGGACAAATACTGGAGCAATGCGTGAAGATGAGATCGGCGATCCAAATATGCCCTCGAAAATTTTGGAGCGACACCGATGCGCCATGTTCATCGATGAGCGAAAAATCGGGGAGCGTGCCAAAATCATCGAGATGCCGGGCGTGTTCGCGTTCCCACTTTGCAATGGCAAAACCGGCTATGAGGATAAGCGATATGGAAAGCACGCCCCATACTAAGCGCTGAGAAATCCGTGACGGCATAAGTGCGCGCGTTAACACACGGCAGCTATTAGCAGTGCCCTATTGCTTACGGGGTATGAGCGATGAGATTGCATAAAACTACTATCGCTCCAATGGGGTTTTCACGTTTTGACGATACACGTCTGCCCACGTGGCGTAATTGGTAGCCGCAAGGGACTTAAAATCCCTTGGCCGTAAGGCCGTGCCGGTTCGAGTCCGGCCGTGGGCACTTGCTTCAATGAAGAATGAAGAGTTAGAAATGGCTCACATTTGAGTATTCTCCCATTTCTCCCGCGCGCTCGTGGTTAATGCGATGAACCGCGGCGGCAAAATCATTAGCTGCGCGCGGAAGCGTGGCAAGATTCCAAGCGAGGAGAACAAGCAGGGCGGCATGAAGGGCGGCAATCGCCGGCTGAGAAAGTTTCGAATCATGCGCGCCATCATCATGGAAGGTAAACTCCATCTTGTTTCGCTCTCCTTCTGTTACGAAATTCGGCTGCGCGCGCTTGAGAAGGGAAATGCCGGCGTGGCGAACTCCGGTAAAAAGGAGAATGGCAGTAAAAAATAACAGCAGCATGCAATGTATCGCCGGCGTGATCGGTGAAGATGAATTTGGAGCGAGCAGCCATAGATATGCGCATCCCAAAACAAGAAGCGCAATTGCCATTCCCAAAATCATTTGCTTCGGGCTAAGTGAGCGAAAAAGTTCACCTCGCACTATCGTTCGGATCGAAAGAATTCCCGCGAGCGTGTAGATCGGTAGAATAAAATGAGCTAATCGGGCATAGTCGCCGAACGTATCGGGGACTCCGAGCAGGAGCGAACGGAGATAGGGAAGTGTGAGAAGTATCCAGACCGAAAGCGAGAATACGGAGTCTGCCGTATCGCGCTCGTGGAACTTGTTGCGTCTGCGTGACCACAATGCGAGCAGGATGGTGAAAACCCAGACAGGGTTTGTAGATAAATAGAGATCGCGCGTTGCGGCCCAAATCCCATTCAAGCTAAAAAATAACTGGCTTACGATCCCGCCAAAATCTCCATGCCACAGCAGACGAATGATTGAATTATTCCCAAGGGCGCCCCGAAATGTTGCGGGAACGATCTGCCCGCTTACCGCAACATTTGTGATGAGCACGGGCGCAATAATTAGAAAAAAACCGAATTTCATCATGCCGACATGACGGAATCGTTTGGGGTCGTTCGAAAAGAATAGCCATGTTGCGACAATCAAATAGAGAAGAAATATCTCCGGGCGCGTGAGCGCGCCAAGCGCCAGGATCGTGCCGGTAACGAAAAAACGAAGCGACGTCGATACTTTCCCGGGATGCGAAAAATGCCACCAGAATGCGCCCAGGACAAGCGCCGTTGAAAGCGTGGACTCCAGCCCCGATAGTTCCGACCACGCCAGCGCGCCCGACGTAATCATCAGCACGCCGCCTAAGAGCGATGAGCCATAATCTAATTGCAATGTCCGGAGTAATCGAAAGCAGTAATATCCTGTGAGAAAAAGAAAGATCGTTCCAAGCAATTTGCCCGCAATGATCGGATCGTGAAAAATGCTGAATGCCAGCGACAGAATAACAATCCAAAATGGCGAGGTCGGAACCGACGCGGGAGTGCCGGGCAGGTATTGGAATACAATGCCGTGGAAAAAATTGCGAGCATACGCTTCGCGCACCCAGGACTCCGCAGTTGGGAACCCAAGCTTGCCAGCGATCGCAAGTTCATGTGCCAGAAAAAAAATGGCGATAGCAGACGAAAGCAGCACGAAGAGCGTCGAGGGATTGATGCGCTGCCACCACGGCGCATCCGGCCACGGCGCGGCACCCAAGATCGAGATCGGCTCGCCAGACATGCCGAGCGATGGCATCGCGACCGCTTCGGTTGCGAAGGGTTTCGGCTGGTCGATGACCGCCGCGCCGGAATGTTCGAGCGTGGTTTCGCGCATGGCGTTACCCCTAACGGATGCGGGCGGGATGTTGTTCGGGATGTGATTCGGTGTAACAAAAAGGCAGTTTGCGTGTTATTCCTTCATGGTTCGTCATGGGATAATCGGCGTATGGATTTTGGCTTTCGTGGTAGCATCGTCGGCGATGCTTGCCATTCCGCGCGGCGCCGATGCTCAGGCGGTTCTTCCGCGGTCGGGCCAATCGTTTAGTTTTGGCATTATCGAAGGGCCTTATAGCTTAACCGACAGCGCAAGTCTTCTGCAGACCACGAACCTGATTCTCACCGTCGTGAGCGCGTATTCCGGCTGCGGAATCATCACATCCCCATCCGGTTACACGCAGGATTTCAGCTTTGCTCCCGGCGCTCCGACCGTCATCAATCTTCCGCTGAATCTTATTCATATCAACGATCTCGGCAAGACGAATAAGGGCTTGCTCGTTCACACCACGCAGCCGGTCAATCTTGTGCTGCATGATTACGTCCCCTACGCCGGCGACGCCACGCAGATTCTTCCCGATAACGCGCTCGACACAAACTATGTAAGCTGTGGATGGGGTATTTGGGACGATCCCTCGGATGGAGAAAACGATCTGACCGAATTCATTGTGACCGCCGTATCCGATTCGACATTCGTTACCATCACACCCTCCGTCCGGACGCTGCTGAATCAGGCGGACAGCGTTCCGTTTACGGTCATGCTCAATCGCGGCCAGTGTTATATCGTCAAAGCGGACACTTCCGACCATCCATCGGACCCGTCGCTCTCTGGCTCGACCGTGGTTTCGACAAAGCCGGTGAGCGTCATTTCCGGGCTTACGTGCGCGTATGTTCCGGTCGGAGTTCAGGCGTGCAACGAGCTGATGGACGAACTCATCGGAAAAAAATGGTGGGGTTCCCACTTTTTCACTCAGCCGCTTGACCTCAACGACACGGGCGGTGAACTTGTCCTTACGAGCAGCACCGATTTCATAGCGAAGATCAATGCGAACACCCTCAATTCTACCAATGGCCGTCTGGCATTGACCTTTACGAGGGCAATTGAAATCCATACGATAGACGGCCTGGGCCATCCGTTCCCTGTCGAAGCTCATCAGTTGACTCGTAGCTACTCCGATTGCGATTCTGGATTGGGAGATCCCTCGCTCGTGAGTGTGCTCGATACCTCCTACTATGCGGACACCGTGCTATGGAACACTCCCTCGTTTTTTTTCAGCCATTCTGTCCCGATTATTTGTCCGACGGCCGATCTTGGCCGTGCCACGCTCGATGGGGTGCTGCTCAATCAATTAGGCGTTCCGTCTTCGGTCATCAATGGGAGTTCGTTCAGTGCGATCAATCCTCCGGTCAAAACAGGCTTTCACCGGATCGTCTCGCCCGATCCCATCTTCGCTATTTCCGCAGGGTTTTATGACGCGGATGCCTATACGTTTATACCCGGAACGGCGGGGGCCAAGCAGCCGCAGGACAGCGCCGGTCATGTGGTTCGCTTGCATGCCGATTCCGCAAGGGCGTGCTCCGATTTTAATGTAACCGCCTCGATCGCCCCGACCATCCCTTCCTCGGAGGGTGTGATAGAATTCACCGTGTCGCTTAGCTACGATCCTTCGACGCTGCATCTGATCGGGATTATTCCGCTGGCCGTTCTTATGAATGCGTCGTATAAGGTCGATACCTCTACGCCGGGAACGGTAACAATCACCGTGCTTGGCTCTCCGCTTATTACCGGCGACTCGCTTTTTCGTTTGCTCTTCGAGGGCTGGAAAGTTACCGCTGCCACAACGGTGGGGCTTCAGAGCAGCATCAGCATCTGCGGGGACGATTCCGAGATCGTTGCCGTCCAGCCGGTGACGTTCCCCGTGCTTCCATCGACCGATACGATCCCAAGAAAATTCCTGCTCTCCAATTCTAACGCCATCTTGTGCGAGCCGCTCAATATTACGCTCTCCACCGACTCGATCGTCTTATTGCGGGATGGACTTGTGCTTTCAAAAATTGAAATTCTGTTCAATCCCTTGACGGAGCAATTTCAAGGGATGACGCTGGGCAACCTGCTCGCCAATAAACCCACTACCCTGATTCCAAGATCCGGCGATTATTCGTTGCTGCTTACTCCGCCCGCGCAAGTCTCGGGCGGAAGCACGGTGGTGCAGTTCCAATTCCTTCCGCAAGTGGCAGGCATTTCGGATACCATTCGCGCGCGCGTCTATTATCTTCAGTGCGGCGATACGCTCTCGCAGGATCTGACGCTGGTGTTTTCCATCGCGAATAATAATGCGTTTACCGCGCCGCGCTCGCTGGCCTTCGATTCGACCTTGCTGTGTCTTCCACTGATGGACACCATTCTGCTTGGGGATTCGAGCTGCGCGCCGTTAACGCTTACGAATATTTCGGTAAGCGGAACGGACTGGACGCTGCTGAACGCAAATGGGCAGCCGCTCGCGCTCCCGAGCATCGTGCAAAGCCATTCGGGCTTACCGATCTTGGTTCAATTTCATCCTCAGGCTGTCGTGGGAGATCGAGATTCAATTACGCTCACCTATACCTATTTCGATTCTACGTACACCCGAACCATTGCGCTTTCCGGCGCTGGGAAACTGCCGGGCCCGTTGCAATTTCCACAACAACTTAATTTTGGAGGCACATCGCTCTGCTCGCCTGACACGAACGAAATTACGTTCAGCAACCCAACGTGCGATACCATCAAAGTCGATAGCGTTCGCTTGAGCACGCCGTTCGAGCTCGTCAGTAAATTACCGCTCACAGTCAAACCTGGCCCGAATAGCGGCGTGCTAAAAGTACAATATGCCCCTCACGCACTAACCAGCGACACCGGGATTGCTATTGTCACCCTCACCGTCAACGACACATTAGTTACCGACACCGTGACGATCAGCGGTACGGGGGAATCGTCGGGTAAGGTCACATATTATCCTCCGACCCTTAATTTCGGGAGTGTCACGCCATGCTCGTCTTTCAATAGCGATATTACGTTTACCAACAAGTCGTGCGACACCGCAACGATCGATAGCGTTTTCGTGACGCCGCCATTTGTGCTACTCAGCAAATTGCCGCTCGCATTGCCGCCAAAAGGCGCAATTAAGGGACTGCCCATGCAATATGCGCCCGACACTATTTCTAACGATACCGGGCGCGCTATTGTCATGCTCACGGTCAATGACAGTTTAGTATTCGATACCATAACGTTCATCGGAGCTGCGAAAGCAACCGGCTCGGTGGAATATGATATAGACTCACTTGATTTTGGCACGACCTCGCTATGCTCACAAGTCGATTCCCAAATTATTTTCAGCAACCTGACGCCGTGCTACCAGGCCATCATTGATAGCGTCCGTCTGGCCCCGCCGTTCGCCGTGCTTAGCAAGCTGCCGCTCACGATCAATATCGACTCGAGCGGAGGATTAGAAGTGCGATATTCGCCCGACTCGAATGCAAGCGACACCGGGCAGGCCATTGTCACGCTGACGGTGAACGGCAGCTTAGTTACCGACACGCTGACCTTCATCGGCACGGGCGCCGGCGGAGGCGGTGCAAATCTTCTCACCACCGCTCAGAACGATTCCATCGTTTTCACTCGCAACGAATGTGATCTGCCGGACACGGTTCCGTTCTATTTATTCAATCCCGGCTGCGATTCGCTTGCGTTGACCAGCGGGTTCAAAATTATTGCGGATAGCGCGGGAGCGTGGAGCGCCATCGCTAATCCCACATCGGGCCTTGCGGCGAGAGATTCCGTTTTGATCGCGCTTGTCACGCACGATACCTTGCCGGGAACCTATACCGGGTTCTTCCAGACAAGTTATCTCGACTCGAATGGAGTCGAGCGTCCATTCTCGCTTTGGGTCGCGGAAACAATCGCGCGAACTCCGCGAACGATGGCGCTCGACACGACGCCCATCGATCTTGGCACCGTGTATCCCTGTCAGACGAGCGATACCGCGTCAATCCCTTATACGAACACGAGCTGCGTCCCGGTCAAGGTCATAGGCTGGACGTTGGCCAATGGGGGAAATGGCTTTACTGTATCCGGGACAGGCCAAGATTCCACCCTGTATCCTCTTCAACCCTCTTCGACCGATTCGCTTCATATCGTATTCCAAGGCTCGCGGACTGGGGTGATTTACGATACTGCGATCGTCTCCGTGGGAACGGATAACGATTCGATCCGGCGCATTCCGCTTTCGCTCCGCATCATCTCCGGCGGCAATACGGACGCCGTCAGCGTTTATATCAAAGATTCGACCATTACCATCGCGCCCGGCGACACCATCGAAATTCCAGTCTATCTATCCGGCAACGACACGCTTGGCCCGACCTCAATCATGCTTCCCTTTGGACTCGATACAAATGCGCTGAGCATCATCGGATTCCAACCGGCCATTGCGGGGATTACCGCAGGCGCGCTTTCCTATTCGAATGGCGTGAACGCATCGCCGACGACGCTCATAGTGCCGCTGCAAGCCACGAGCCTCACGATAGACACCGAGATGCTGATGGGCACGCTGCATTGCATCGTTTATCTTTCGGATACGCTTGCAACGTCCGTGACGCTAAACAGCGTGAGCGTTACTTCGAAAAATGCTCCCTGCATTGCGTTTTCCCAATTTGTGGTTTCGGTCAACGTCATCCTGAAGGGTTGCGGCGACCAGACGACATTGCAAATGATGAAGACGGGCCATATTTCGCTTGGGATACAAAGCATCACGCCCAATCCGGCGATGGATGCCGTGCAAATTAACTTTATCAATCCAACCTCGGCGACGATTTCGTATCAGGTCGTCGATGTGCTTGGGACGATCCGCGCGGAAGGCGTGGCGTCCGGCAATGCGTTAACGCTCGATGTGCATTCGTTCGGGAACGGTCTTTATTATCTCCGCGCTCGCAACGCGGAAACGGGTGTAACGGCATCGGGGAGATTTGTGGTGGAGAGATAATCGCCTGAGCTTGCCGAAGGGTTCAGTCCGTTTCGGGCACCACGCTCACCAGCATCAGCGCTTTTTCGTCCTCGAATAATCGCGCTGCTTCGTCGCGGACTTCTTCGAGCGTAAGCCGAGCGATTTTTTCGACATCGCGCTCGATAGGGTGATAGCCGCCGAAATACAACTCGTTTTGCGCGGAACGCATCATGCGGTTTGTGACGGACTCCATCGGCAGCACGAGTCCGCCGATCAGCTGCTCCTTCGCGCGTTCGAGTTCGGCGTTCGAAATGGGTTTCGCAACGAGATTGCGGGCCATGCGCCGCATTTCGCGCACGGCGCGGTCGCGGTTATCTATTGCCGTCGCAACATACAGTCCAACCGCGCCGGCATCCTCGAAGGGAGAATAGAATGCCATCGCATCGTACGCGAGACCTAACTCCTCGCGCAAACGGAGATTGAGCCGGCTGCTCATGCCCACTCCGGCAATCGTAATCAGCGCGTTAATCGCAAGTTGGCGCTTCGCATGAATGCCCGGCGCGCGGCGTCCCAGGATGAGATGCGCTTGCTGTCCGGCCGCGCGGGTGACATGATGCTCGGCGTCCGTCGTTCCCGGCAATCTGGGAACGGTAACAGAACGGCGCGGCTGGTGCGGCGGAATGTGGCGCATGGCGCGGCCCACAGCCACAAACAGATCATCATGCGAATGAGAACCGCTTGCAACAATAACGATATCGCTCGCGCGGTAATGCTTCCGGTGAAACGCGGAAAGTATTTCGGGCGTGAAACTCTTTACAGTTCTCGCCCTGCCGATAATCGGTTTCGAAAGCGGGTGCTTGCCAAAGACTTCGCGCTCGAAAAGATCGAAGACCAGCTCGTCCGGCTCGTCTTCTAAGCCATTAATTTCTTCGATGATGACCGACTTCTCGTTTTCGATATCGCGTTTGGAAAAAGTGGGCCGCGTCGCGAGATCGAAGAGCACCGAGACCGATTCTTCGAGATGCGTCGTGCGCGTCCAGGTATAAAAGCAGGTGTGCTCCTTGGTGGTAAAGGCGTTGAGATAGCCGCCACGGGATTCGATGGATCGCATTATTTCGCGCATCGTCCGGCCCGCTGTGCCCTTGAAAACGACATGCTCGATGAAGTGCGCGATGCCATTATTTCGCAAATTCTCATCGCGGGAACCAACTTTCACCCACAGCCCCAGCGCGAGCGAGGATGCGCCCGTCACGCGCTCGCTCAGGACGCGCAGGCCATTCGGATACGCTTCGATTTTCACATCCACCGGCGCGATTTCCTCCGGTCGGAGGTAGCGGGAAATCTCTGGAAGGATGGTAATCGAAGGTTTTGGTCGCGTTTTGTTAGATTTCAAGAAGTCGATAGAGAATCAAGAGTACAAAAATACGGAATTATTCACGTTTAGCTGTCAATACCTATTATTGAGGTGTGTGCAACAACTCGGTTCCCGAAATAATCTCTTAACACATAAATAACATTCCCATATTGCCCACCTGTCACTCCCGCATGGGTACTGCTGTTACAGTGATTATGCCCCCGTTTTAGAATGCCTATGCGAATTGCACACCTCTCCGATCCTCACATCAACCTGAAGTACCATCCTCAGCATTTGCCGCGGCTCCGACGAGTGCTCGAAGACGCGCTCGGACGCATGCGGGCGGACCATATTATCATTACAGGCGATCTCACCAGCAATGCCGACGCGCGCGACCTTCTGACGATCCGGCGGCTCTTCGAATCGCTTGGCATTTTAAAGAGCAGCAAGCTCACGGTCATCGTTGGGAACCACGATGTTTTCGGCGGGCCGCACTTAGCCGATGACCTCCTTGCCTTCCCGGACCGCTGCCGGCGGCTGGACTACGATGAAAAAGTCTCGATTTTTCAGGATACCTTCGCGGAACTCTTTTCGGATATGATCACAATGGACGCGCAAGGTTATCCATTTCTTAAACGCGTGAAGAATGTGTGTCTGCTTGGATTTAATTCCATTGCGCGTCATTCGCTGTTGCAAAATCCGGTCGGTTCAAATGGGAATATCTCCTCGGAAGCGCATCGGCAGGCGTTCGAATTAGCCAAACATCACGCATGGCAAACAGCCGGCAGCCGGATTGCGCTGCTGCATCATCACACGTTTCGCCCGCGTGACGTGGCCCATCTGGAAGTGGCCGATGGCATTTCGCGGGGCGGGATCGCGGCTCGGATCGAGCAGCACACGCTCAAGCTTCACGGCAAACGGCAGCTTTTCAAGTTATTTAAAGCAATGGATGTGGACTTGGTTTTGCACGGACACATTCACTTTACCGGCAGCTACACGCGCGATGGAATCCCATGCCTGAATTCTGCCGGAGCCGTTTATCCCGTGTTTCGCGGAGGTGGGTATTACTATAATGTGATCGAAGTGGATAAAAAGGAACAAACCTGCACGGCGGTCAAATTAGAAAAAAAGTTAACAAAGGCGTTGCAAGAAGATAATAGTCTGGCAATGTCCGTCCGTTAGATTTGTACACGAAAGGAACTTATACCATGCGTACAGCTATCAAACACTGGCAATTGTGGGCAATCGTCTGCGTTGCGATTGTTCTTGCCTTTACCGTTACCGGGAGCGTGCTGCGGTTCCCGATTGGACTCGGCTTTTTGCGAGTTGCGTTTCTCGTTACCGAGCAATTCTGGACACGTGTACGGCTTTAGCCATATTTCTTTATCCACGTCACTTGCCGCTTGGCATATTGGCGCGTACGGATGATAATTAGCTCCCGAGCTTCTTCGAGCGTTCGTTTGTCCTCGAGCACATCGAACAGTTCGTTATATCCAATCGCGCGCATGGCCGGCATTTTACGTCTGATCCCTTTATTCATCAGCCCCTCGGCCTCTTCGATCCAGTCGTTCGCAATCATTCGATCTACGCGCGTCTCAATCCTTTGCCACAGCTCCAATCGCGGAACGGTTAGCACTTGATATTCCGGGATGAATTCGAAAGGCTCCGGTTTTCGCTTTCGCGTTTCACCAAGTGGCTCGCCCGTCGCGTAATAATGCGCCCACGCGCGTTCGAGTCGGATGGGATTTCGTTCCCGTTGAATTTGCGTATAAAGTTCCGGATCGATCGCGCGGAGGCGTTCGTGCATGACATCGAATCCTTGCTCTTGAATATCGTTTTGAGCGCGCGTTCTCGCTTCAGCAATTTCCTCTTCAGGAATGTCAATGGAAGCGATACCCTGAAACAGCGCATCGATATAAAATCCCGTACCGCCAACCACGACTGGTGTTTTCCCGCGCGAGACAATGTCGCGGATGGCCGCGCGCGCGCGTTTGCTATATTCCATCGCACTGAATGGCTCGTCGGGAGATAAAATGTCGATGAGATGATGAGGGATTTCCGCGAGAATTTCCTTTGGTGGCTTGGCCGTCCCAATATCGAAGCCGCAGTAAAGAAGCGACGCATCGGCGCTCACAATTTCGATGCGCGGATCGGAACACGCGAGGGCAAGCACTACTTCGGTTTTTCCGGAAGCGGTTGGGCCGGTAATAACAAGCAGATGTTCGAGGTTTGTCACGAATAATAAATCCTGTACGAATCCATCCTGAAAATCCTTCCCATCCTGTAAATCGTGGTTTGGTTCAGATCGTCCATCCTTCGGCTCCAATCAGCGGCACAAACGCAAAGCCGATTAGCTCCTCGCCGGCAAATTCATCGCCGGTGCGGCGGATGAGATACATTTTCTGGCTTT
Organism: Ignavibacteriota bacterium; assembly: GCA_003151825.1. Lineage (GTDB taxonomy): Bacteria > Bacteroidota > Ignavibacteria > Palsa-1295 > Palsa-1295 > PALSA-1295. Next base: position 29,156 of record PLYO01000002.1, on the reverse strand, counting down.
GGCGTCCGCCGATGGGGATGATCATGCGGCCGCCGTTTGGATTAAGCTGTTTGGTAAGCGATTCGGGCACGTCCGGCGCGCCGGCAGTGACGAGGATAGCATCGAAGGGAGCATACTCCGGCCATCCGCGCGTGCCATCGCCCGCGCGGGAAATAACGCGGTGAAATCCGAGTAATTCTAATCGTTTGCGAGCCGCTTCCAGCAAATCGACGTGGCGCTCGATGGTATAAACGCGAAGTCCCATCTTGGCGAGCACTGCGGCTTGATAGCCGGAACCCGTTCCAATTTCGAGAACTTTTTCTCCCGGCTTTACATCCAATGCCTGCGTTTGATAGGCAACGGTATAAGGCTGCGAAATGGTCTGCCCCTCGCCAATGGGCAACGCAGAGTCCTCATACGCGCGCGCGGCAAACGTGCGGTCGAGGAAGCGTTCGCGAGGAATGGATGCCATGGCGTCGAGTACACGCTCGTCCGAAATGCCACGCGCGCGCAAATCTTCCACGAGCGATTCACGATGTTCGGATACGAGGCCGCGATGGATAGTTTGCAAATTCGGATTTCTATGATCGAAATATTCTACCGATCGAATGCTTCCCTTGCTTCGAGCGCATAATCGCGCGTTCGTTTTGCTTCCTGCGCCGATTGCTTCGCCACGCCGGTGATGGAACTGGCGAGCCGCGATTTCATCTCTTCGGCAGAGAGATTCATCGCAAGCCTGCCCGATTGCGCGAGCGCAAACTGGCCCGTTTCCTCGCTCAGCACCAGTGCGACGACATCCGCCTGCTCGGAAATTCCGAGTGCCGCGCGGTGGCGCGTGCCAAGCATCTTTTGCCCAATTCGTTCCACCGGCGAAAGCGGCAGCGTGCAGCGCGCCGCCTCGATGTAACGATCTTTAATGACCACGGCGCCATCGTGCAGCGGCCCTTTGCGATTGAAGATCGTAACGAGCAGTTCTTTCGAGATAATCGCGCGAATCGGAAGTCCGGTATCGACAAACAGCTTGATGTCCGTCGTCCGGATGATGACGATGAGCGCGCCCTCGCCACGCTGCCGCACCTCTTCAAGCGCACCGACGATAAGATCGGCGTATTCGTTCACATCGAATCGAATAAAGAATTTGATGACTGGATTCCTTCCCAAAAAAAGCAAGAGTCGACGAAGTTCCGGTTGAAATAAAACTATGAGCGCGATCACCCAAATATCCGTGAGCGTTTTGAGCAGCCATGAGAGCGCCTTCATGTCCGCCGCGCGCGCAAGGAGCGAACCGGCGATGACAATGAGCAGCCCCAGAAAAATTTGCGCCGCAATCGTGCCGCGCATCGCTACGTATAATCTATAAAATAGAAACGTGACTAACAGGACGTCAATCACGTCCATCCAGGTCACGGTCAGAAATCCGATGTGAAAAATTTCCATGATGATTGCCTCACCCCCGGCCCCGCTCCCTACTGGGAGAGGAGAAGTCATCGGCTCGCTCGGTCGCTTTTTCTTCTTCGCCGGAATGGCCGGGCTGTTCGTGGAATTTTTCGTAGGCCTCAATGATGTCTTTTACTAATTTATGCCGGACGACATCCCCTTTATTGAAATAGACGAATTTGATTCCCGCCACATCGTTCAGTACCTGTTGGATTTGAATAAGCCCGGATTGCTGGCGCGTGGGTAGATCGACCTGCGTTTGATCGCCCGTAATAATCGCCTTCGAGCCAGCGCCCAAGCGCGTGAGAAACATCTTCATCTGCATCGGAGTCGCGTTCTGTGCCTCGTCCAGAATAACGAAGGCGCTGTTGATGGTGCGGCCACGCATATAGGCTAAGGGCACGACTTCAATCGTTCCACGCTCGATGAAGGTGCGGACTTTCTCCCCGGTCAGCATCTCCTGAAGTGCATCGTAAAGCGGGCGGAGATACGGATCGACTTTCTGAGCGAGATCGCCGGGCAAAAATCCGAGGCTCTCCCCGGCTTCGACCGCCGGACGAGCAAGGACGATGCGCGTTACTTCGCGGTTCTTCAAAGCGGAGACTGCCATCGCTACCGCAAGATATGTTTTTCCAGTTCCCGCCGGACCGATGGCAAAAACAATATCATTCTTCTTGATTGCCTGATAATATTCTTTCTGCGTCGGAGTTTTCGCTTTAATCGCATCATGGTGCGCAAAGAGAATGACGGAATCGAGTTCCTCGCCCGCCATCCCTTCGGGAGGGCCGGTCTCGATCAAATCGAGGATCGTGGAAACATCGCGAGACGAAAGTTTCCCGGATTTCGAAAGGACGAAATTCAACTCCTTGAACACCCGCTCGACCTGCGCCACTTCACCCGGCGCGCCATGGACAATGACGGTATCGCCACGCGCAACGATGCTCGCATCGAATTTTTGCTCGATCAGTTGCAGGTATTGATCGCCCGGTCCGAGGATGCTCATCGGATCGCCCGGAGAAAGCTTGATCTTACGCTCGATTACTTCCATAGGCCAGAACCTGGATTACGCGGATTCTAAAAAGATTACACGGATAATTCCGCAGGATTGACCATGATCCAAAAAATTGCGGGCATCAGTCCAACAATCACTATCAATAATAATGCGAATTACACGGACAAATCCTAAAATCGTCCGCGTAATCCGCATAAATCCGTGTAATCTAGGTTCTAACGCTCAATGCGTGCGGCGATGCCGGTAACCTGTCAGGTCTTTATCCTCCGGAGTGACAGGCGTTTTCGCGACCGTGAGCTGCCATCCGGGCTGGATGATATCCGGATTGTGGATGAGTTCCATATTCGCGCGCCAAATTTTCGGCCATGCGAATGGATCGTTATAAATTTCTGGCTTCTTTGCGATATTCCAGAGGCAATCGCGGTCCTTGCGCCATGTCCCGACCGTATAGGTCATATTGGCCGGAACCATCCCGTGCTTCATTTGCATGAAGTTCGTCGAGAGCGTTTGAACGCGGGTCTTATGATCCGGAAGGAGCACGAGCTTATTGCCCCGGAGCGCCCGAATTTGCGCTTCGAGCGCATCGACGCGCGCCTTCGAATCGTTGAGTTGCCCGTTGTTCATCTGGCGCAGTGCCGCAAGCTCCTGCTCATCCCGAGCAAGCTGCTCGCGGTAGGCATTGTAGCCATTACGGTCGCTGCCGAGCATGGCATAGAGCGCGTCGCGGCATTGCGTGTTATCGGCCATGCGCTGCTGAACGTCGGACGCCGCTTTCTGCGCGGCGGCCTGTATTTTCGCTACATCGGACTGCAAGCCACTGACTTCCGATTGCCGAAGCTTAATCGTCGAGTCGGCCTGGTCTTTTGTGAAGTCCTCGGGATATTGCGCATAAGCGTTCACACCGATAAGGAGCGAAACGCCAAGCATCAGAATAATTTTTTTGCTATTCTTCATTGTGCGTTCCCTCCTGTCTTGTGGTGTTTCTTTTTCATCATGGTGCTGTCCACGGGCGGCGGAGGCGGTGCGAGGCGCCAATCGGCGCTATCGGGCCACACGTTCGGCCACATAGCAAGGCCGGCTTGCGCCGCGCGCGTGTCCGACTGGCAATCAGCCAGATCGCGGTCGGCATTGGCCAGCTTGCCTTGCGCGTCGCGCAGGTTATCCTGCGCGTGCTGCAAGTCTGTTTTCAATTGATCGCGCTGCCGATCGAGATCGTGCAGCGTTTTCATTTGCTCTTCCGTCGCTTTGTTCGAGCAACTCGTTACCAAGGGCACGAGTCCCAGCACGGCAATGGCGGCGAAAGAGCGCAGGGTTCTAATTCGTATCATATAGGCTCTTTAATTTAGTAGTGTAATAGCAATTTATTTCCTGCCCCGGCGCTCTTTTTCAAGAGTTTAGGGCTGACGGTCGTTTTTACACTTACAAATATAACTACTTTTTGGGCCGGGGCGGTGAAATCCGATTTATTTATCCTCAAAAGTGCCCGAAATAAGCATAAAGCACCGCAGAAATTTCAGGGGTTTGTGCGGCTCAGCAGAGTCTTCGATCGACAATAGCACTTTTGTCTATCTCCTATGCCAAATTGCGGGGCTTCTTTTGTAATAAGAATTGTTACATTGGGCTATTCGAAAAACGATGAATTGCAAAACGTTGCGATACCTTGCGATCATCATACTGTACCAAGCTTCACGATCCATTCTCCGCCTCTGCAAATGACCGCCGATGTATTCATCAGCTATTCGCGTCAGGACCGGGATAAGGTTCTGGCCATTACGCGCCGTCTCGAGGACGCGGGCATTGCCGTGTGGATCGATCAGGGCGGCATTGATGGCGCGACGTATTGGGGCCAGGAAATCGTCCGCGCCATCGAGGAATCGAAGATGCTGCTGCTCATGGCGTCGCAAAATTCGATCGGCTCCGAAAATGTCGCCAAGGAAGTGATGCTGAACTCAGAGAAGAAGCGTCCCATCCTGCCGATTCATCTCGAACCTGTCACGATTCCCGATGTGCTTAAGTATCAGCTCGCCGGAATTCAGCATATCGAATATTTTCGCGGCGATGAAGAGGAGAATTTCAAGACCATCCTTCGCGCCTTGCAGCGCGCGGGCATCGAGCCAAAGCCGAAGGAGAAGCCTTCGGAAATCGAGGCTGTTCGCCCCGCGATGACGGCAGCTCATTCGATGCACAGCGGAGATGTGCAGCTTGCCGCCGGTGCGCTGGCGGTGCTGCCGTTCGATAACCTGAGTCCCGAAAAAGAGACCGATTATTTTTCGGATGGCCTGACGGAAGAGATGATAACGAGCCTTTCGTCACTCAGTGAAGTCGAGGTAGTTTCGCGCATTGTTTCGAGCCAATACAAAGGCTCGAAGAAGGATGTGAAAACGATCGCGCGCGAACTCGAAGCGCGTTACATCGTTGCGGGAAGTATTCGCAAAATGGGCGAGAACATTCGCATCTCCGCGCAGCTTGTCGATGCCGAAACCAACCGTCAGCTTTGGGCGCAGACCTACAAGGGCAAGCTGGACGACATTTTCGATATTCAAGAGCAAGTCGGCCAGCAAATTGCGGAATCGTTGAAGCTCAAACTCTCGCTGACCGAGCGCGTTGGGTTGACGAAGCGCCCGACCGTGAATGCACAAGCGTATGATCTTTATTTAAGGGGCAAAGAGTATCTCTATCAGCTCACGAAGCGCAGTGTGGAGTATTCGATCCAGTTATTTGAAAAAGCAATCGAACTCGATCCGCGCTATGCGGCAGCGTATGCAGCATGCTCAAATGCATACGGCCTTCTCTTCAACTTATTTAAGCGAGAAGACTATCTCAAAGATCGTTCGCAGGAGCTTGGGCTCAAAGCCCTCATGTACGATAGTAATTCCCCGGAGGCATACGCGGCACTTGCGCTTTCGTACTATTACCGAAAGGAGTACAATGAAGCAATCTCCGCCGGTGAGAAGGCGATCACATTGGACCCGGATAATTTTCTGCCATATTGGATTGTCGGGAGAATAAATTATTCGATCGGTCATTATGATGAGGCGAAGCGTCTTTTTCAGAAGACGATTTCCATGCAGGCGGATTTTTACGCAGCCTATAACGATCTGAAGCTGGCCTATAATGCACTCGGCGATAAATCTGGCGCCCATGAGATGCTCGAGAAGATTCTACAAGTCCTTCCCAGCTATATCCTTCGCTATCCTGACGATAGCAGGGCGAGAATGTACCATGCTGCCCATCTTGCCGAGGCAGGGCGAAAAGAAGATGCGATAGAAGAAGGAAAACTCGCCTTGAGCCTGAGCCCTGACGATCCGTTGATGCTCTATAACGGCGCCTGCTTCTACGCGCAACTCGGAGAGCCAAAATTATCCATTCAGTCGCTTCGGCAGGCCATCACAGCCGGCCACGAGAATTTCGATTGGATCAAGCGCGACTCCGATCTTGATCCCATCCGCAACGACCCCGAGTACATTGAACTTATGAAGGATAAGTAATGCCACAAAGAACCAAGTGCCGGAGGCACGAAATGTCAGTAGCCGGTGACGTGAGTCACCGGATCGCGGATGCGTTTCGTTCGGATGAGTCCCGGAGGGACGACATGTCGGCATTGTACATGCCGTCCCTCCGGGACTCCCTACCTTTTTGGCCATTGCATCCGGTGACTTACGTCACCGGCTACCAACATACCGTCCCTCCGGGACTTCTGAACTCATGACCGCCGACGTATTCATCAGCTATTCGCGCGAGGATAAAGATCGTGTGATTGACCTCGCGCAAAAACTGCGCGAAGCCGGCGTGTCGCTTTGGATCGATCAGGGCGGCATTGACGGCGCGGCGATGTGGAGCGAGGAGATCGTCAACGCGCTCGAAAATTCGAAGGTCCTCATGCTGATGGTGAGCGAGAAGGCCGTCACCTCGCATAATGTTGTCAAAGAAGTGACGATTGCTTCGGAGCGCAAGGGACATATTTTGCCGGTGCATCTGGAACCGACGCGCATTCCGCAAGGACTGAAATATCCGCTTGCGGGCATTCAGCATATCGAGTATTTTGCCGCCACGCCGGAAGAAGCAACGAAGAGCATTCTTCGATCGCTCGAACGGCTCGGCGTTAAACTCCAGAAGCCGGAGCCGATGACTGCCGGTGCCCCGCCACCGCAAACCGCTTCGCATTCGATGGATAGCGTTGAGACGGCAATTGAAGGTCGCGCGGTCGCAGTTATTCCGTTCGATAACTTATCGCCCGACGCGGATACGGACTACTTCAGCGACGGCCTCACGGAAGAGCTGATCAACTCGCTTTCGAGCATCAGCGAGATCGAGGTCGTTTCGCGGATGACCTCCGGGCAATACAAGGCGACGAAGAAAGATGCTCAGACAATCGGCCGCGAGATCGGTGCGCGTTACATCATCGGTGGAAGTGTCAGAAAATTTCAGGAGAATATTCGAATATCCGCTCGGCTCGTCGATGCCACGAGCAATCGGGAAGTTTGGGCGCAGACGTACAAGGGCAAGCTCGACGATATTTTCGATATTCAGGAGCAAGTCGGACAGCAAATTGCCGAAGCGCTGAAGGTGAAACTGAGCGTAGCGGAGAAAGTCACGCTGAAGAAACGAGCAACCCCAAGCGCCGAGGCGTACGATCTATACTTGCGCGGTAAGGACTATCTGTACCGGTTCACGAAACGGGATGTGGAGTATGCTATCAAGATGTTCGAGCGTGCCATTGAACTCGACCCACGTTACGCTGCCGCATTCGCGGGTTGTTCCGAAGCCTATGGTCAATTGTACCACATGTTCGACCGCCTGGACGAGTGGAAAGAAAAAGCTCAGGAATTAAGCCTGAAGGCACTCATGTATGACAATACCCTGCCGGAAGCCTACGCAACGCTCGGGCTGTCGTACTATTTCCGCCAGCAATTTGAAGAGGCTCGGGAATCGTGTGAAATCGCAATTCGCTTAGACCCGGATAATTTTCTGCCCTATTGGTTGCTGGGTCGGATTCTCTATTCTCAGGACAAGTATGCAGAAGCGCTCGTCCTGTTTAAGAAAGTATTATCCATCAAGCATGATTTTCATTCCACCTACGGGGACTTGATTCGTTGCTGCGACGCTCTGGGCGATCCCGAGGGGGCCACGGAAGCCGTTAACGCGCTTCTTATGTTTATGCCGTCTTATACCGTGCAGCATCCGGACGATGGCAGGGCGCACATGATTTATGCCACAAACCTTGCCCGTGTTGGACGCCTTGAAGAGTCGAAACAAGAGGGACAAAAGGCTACTGAGCTTAGCCCACATGACCCGCTTATGATGTACAATGCCGCCTGTTTGTATGCACAGATGGGTGAAGTTAAGCTTTCTATCTCTGCACTCAGGGAGGCGATAGAATCCGGCAATCATAATTACGAATGGATGAAGCGCGACAGCGATCTCGACCCCATCCGCAACGACCCCGAATACATTGAACTTATGAAGGACAAATAATGCCGCAAACCGCAGACGTATTCGTAAGCTATTCGCGTGAGAATAAGGACGAAGTCCTTGGGATCACGCGCGAACTCAAAGAGGCCGGAGTCTCGCTCTGGATCGATCAGGGCGGGATCGACGCGGCCACGCTATGGGGCGAGGAAATCGTCAACGCCATCGATCAATGTAAAGTACTCTTGCTCATGATTTCGGAGCAGTCCATTCGTTCTCAAAACGTATTGCGCGAGCTTATGCTGGTGAACGAGAAGAAGAAGCACATCCTGCCCGTGCATCTCGCGCCGGTCACGATTCCTGCTTCGCTGAAGTATCCGCTGGCCGGCATTCAGCACGTCGAGTACTTTCAGGGCGACAAGGCCGCGAACGTGCAGGCGATCCTCCGCGCGCTTTCGCGGCTTGGAGTGGAATTGCGCAAGACAGAGCCGGTCGCAACGGCTGGCCCATCGCCGCAAACGGTTTCCCACTCGATGGACAGCGCTTCGGCATTACCGATCCCGGACAGTGGCATCGCGGTACTGCCGTTCGAGAATAGCAGTCCCGATCCCGATGCGGATTATTTCTCCGACGGACTGACCGACGAACTCATTGCAAGCCTTTCGAAAGTCGGCGAACTCGATGTTGTGTCCCGGATGACATCCGTGCAATACAAGAACACGAAGAAGGACGCGCGCACGACGGGACAGGAGTTGCAGGCACGCTACATCGTAACCGGCACGGTACGCAAGTTTCAGGACAATCTCCGCATTACCGCGCAGATGGTCGATGCGCAGACGAATAAACAGCTCTGGGCCGAAACCTACAAAGGCAAGCTCGACGACATTTTTGACATTCAGGAGCAAGTCGCCAAGCAAATTGCCGACGCGCTGAAGCTGAAACTCTCGCTGACGGAGAAGGTCGTGCTCGGAAAACGGCAGACCCTGAACGCCCAAGCCTTCGACCTGTATTTACGAGGGAAGGATTATCTCTACCGCTTCACGAAACGAAATGTTCAGTATGCGATCGAGTTATTCGAGAAGGCCATCGAGCTCGACCCGCGATATGCCGCCGCTTATGCGGGTTGCTCCGAGGCGTATGGCCAATTGTATCACATGTTCGAGCGCAAGGATGAATGGAAAGAACGCGCTCAGGAGCTAAGCCTCAAAGCGTTGATGTACGATAATACGCTACCGGAGGCTTACGCGACCTTAGGACTATCCTATTATTTCAAGGAGCAGTTCGCGGAGGCTCGATCGGCATGCGAGAAGGCAATCGAACTCGACCCCGACAATTTCCTTCCATTTTGGCTTTTGGGAAGGATTTTTTATTCGCAAGATCAATATGAAGAGGCCATCGGTCTTTTTAAACGCGCGCTGAAACTCAAGCCGGACTTTTACATAACCTTTTCGGACCTTAAATTGTGCTATGAAGCCCTTGGACAAACCGAGGAGGCCCAGAGGGCTCTCGACGCTTTGCTGGCGCTCATGCCCGGTTATATTTTGCAACATCCGGACGATGCAAGGGCCAGGATGGTCTATGCCATTAATCTCGCAAATACTGGCCGCAACGAGGAGGCCACGCGCGAAGGACAACGCGCCGTCGAGCTAAGTCCTAACGATCCGCTCATGATGTATAACGCCGCGTGCCTCTATGCTCGGCTCGGAAACACGAAGCTTTCCATCAAGACGCTCAGAGGCGCGATCGAGGCCGGCCATGGCAATTTCGAATGGGTCAAACGCGACAGCGATCTCGACCCTATCCGCAGCGACCCCGAGTATATTGAACTTATGAAAGATAAATAATGCCGCAAACCGCAGACGTATTCATCTCCTATTCGCGCGAGGACAAAGATCGCGTGATTGCGCTCGCGCAGAAGCTGCGCGAGGCCGGTGTCTCGCTCTGGATCGATCAGGGTGGCATCGACGGCGCGGCGATGTGGAGCGAGGAGATCGTTCACGCATTGGAAGATTCGAAGGTCTTGATGCTCATGGTCACGGAGCGATCGGTGAATTCACACAATGTCATTAAAGAGGTGACTCTCGCCTCCGAGCACAAGGGGCATATTCTACCGATTCATCTCGAACCGACGCGGATACCCGCGGCACTGAAATATCCGCTCGCGGGCATTCAGCATATCGAGTATTTTCAGGGCGATGCGGCTGAGAATCTAAAAACGATTCTCCGCTCCCTTGAACGCATCGGCGTAACCATCAAGCCACCTGAATTGATAGCGGCTGCCGGTTCAACTTCTGCTCCGGCTCCATCGCACTCCATGCACAGCGATCTCTCGAAAGAACTTCGACGAGCCATCGCGGTCTTGCCCTTCGATAATGTGAGTCCGGACAAAGAGACCGATTATTTCAGCGATGGGCTGACGGAAGAACTGATATCGAGTCTTTCCAGGGTGTCCGGGATCGATACCGTCTCGCGCATCACATCCATGCAATACAAAGGCACCAAGAAAGATTTAGTCACGATCGGCAAAGAGCTTGGCACTCGGTATCTTATGATGGGAAGCGTGAGAAAACACCAGGACAATCTCCGAATCAACGCCCAGCTGGTCGATGTGCAGACCGACAGCCAATTGTGGTCAGAGACCTACAAGGGCAAGCTCGAAGATATTTTCGACATTCAGGAAAAAGTCGCGGAGCAGATCGCGGAGGCGCTAAAATTGAAATTGTCAATTAACGAGAAGGTCGCTCTGACGAAGCGCTCGACCGATGATGCGCAAGCGTACGATCTCTACTTACGCGGGAAAGAATATCTATACCAGCTGACGAAGAAAAGCGTTGAGTATTCCATTCAACTTTTCCAAAAAGCACTGGAACTCGATTCGCGATACGCTGCGTCTTACGCGGCCTGTTCCTCTGCCTATGGGTTACTTTATGGCCTCTTCAAGCGCGATGAAGTGCTTCTCGAAATGGGTCAGGAGTATGGCTTCAAGGCGCTCATGTACGATAACAATTCCGCGGAGGCCTATACGGCATTGTCCTTGTCTTATTATTACCGTCAAATGTATGACGAAGCCATCTCTGCCGGCGAGCAGGCCATCGCGCTCAATGGCGACAATTTCGTTCCGCACTGGCTTGTCGGGCGTGTCTATTTCTCGATGGGACTCTACGAAAAGGCTCGGAAAGCATTGGAAAGGTCTTTAGAGTTGGAGCAAAACTTTTACGCCACGTACAACGATGTCGAGCTTACTTACACGGCTCTTGGAATGGAAAGCAAGTCCAAAGAGATGAGGCGGGCAGCGCTTGATCTTCTTCCAACGCATCTCCTCAAATTCCCGGACGATAGCCGTGCAAGGCTATTCTTTGCGACTGGGCTTGCAAAGAGCGGTCGCTCTGATGAAGCTCGTGAACAGTTAAGCCGCGCTCTCGAATTCAGTCCGGACGATCCATTAGTCCTTTACAATGCCACATGCGCTTACTCTCAACTTGGAGAGATTCGTCTCTCTGTCCAAACACTGCGAGCAGCGTTTGCGGCTGGCTACCATCGTGGCGATTGGATCAAACGCGACTCCGATCTCGATCCCATCCGCAACGACCCGGAGTACATCGAACTTATGAAGGACAAATAAATGCCGCAAACCGCCGACGTATTCATCAGCTATTCGCGCGAGGATAAAGATCGCGTGATTGCGCTCGCCGAGAAACTGCGAGAAGCTGGCGTTTCGCTTTGGATCGATCAGGGTGGCATCGACGGCGCGGCGATGTGGAGCGAGGAGATTGTCCACGCCCTCGATGGGGCTAAGGTGCTGCTGCTGATGGTGAGTGAAAAGGCGGTGAACTCGCACAACGTGGTGAAGGAAGTGACGCTTGCCTCCGAGCGCAAGGGACGCATCTTACCAGTGCATCTTGAACCGACGCAGATTCCGGCAGAGCTTCGATACCCGCTTGCCGGCATTCAGCATATCGAATATTTTTCCGCCGGGCCTGAGGATGGTACGAAGAGCATCATTCGATCGCTCGAACGGCTCGGCGTAAAGCTTCAGAAGCCGGAGCCGATTGCCGCCAGCGCCGTTCAGGCGCCGGCGGTTTCACACTCGATGGACAGCACTTCTTCCGCCACGGTGCCTGACGCCGGCATTGCAGTCCTGCCTTTCGAAAACAGTAGCCCCGATCCGGATGCGGATTACTTCTCCGACGGGCTTTCCGACGAACTGATCGCGAGCTTGTCGAAAGTTGGGGAACTCGATCTCGTCTCGCGCCTTACCTCCGTGCAATACAAAAACACGAAGAAGGATGCTCGCACGATCGGTCAGGAATTGCAGGCACGCTATATCGTAACCGGAACGGTTCGCAAATTTCAGGATAATCTCCGGATTGCCGCGCAGATGGTCGATGCAAAAACGAATAAGCAGCTTTGGGCTGAGACCTACAAAGGCAAGCTCGACGACATTTTCGACATTCAGGAACAAGTCGGCCAGCAAATTGCGGAAGCGCTAAAGATTAAGTTGAGCGTGGCCGAAAAAGTTACCCTGAAAAAGCGAGCGACCGAAAGCGCCGAAGCCTATGATCTGTATTTGCATGGTAAGGACTATCTTTACCGGTTCACGAAACGCGATGTGGAGTATGCTATCAAAATGTTCGAACGTGCCATAGAACTTGATTCCCACTACGCCGCAGCGTATGCTGGATGCTCCGAAGCATACGGTCAATTGTACCACATGTTCGACCGCCGGGACGAGTGGAAGGATAAGGCACAGGAGCGAAGCCTCAAGGCGCTCATGTACGATAATAGTCTGCCGGAAGCTTACGCGACGCTCGGCCTGTCATACTATTTCCGCCAGCAGTTTGAAGAAGCGCGGGAGTCGTGCGAAATCGCGATTCGCTTAGACCCGGATAACTTTCTGCCATACTGGTTGTTGGGAAGGATTCTTTACTCCCAGGATCAATATGCAGAGGCCCTCGTTCTATTCAAAAAAGTTTTGTCCATCAAGCATGATTTTCACGCAACTTACAACGACCTGATTCGCTGTAGCGATGCTCTGGGCGACGCTGAAGGTGCTGCGGAAGCCGTTAATGCCCTTCTTATGTTCATGCCATCCTATACCGTGCAGCATCCCGATGATGGCAGAGCACGCATGCTCTATGCCATAAACCTTGCCCGTGTCGGACGTAATGAAGAGGCGAAGCAAGAGGGGAAAAAGGCTACGGAGCTCAGCCCCAATGACCCGCTTATGATGTATAATGCTGCTTGCATGTACGCTCAACTCGGCGAAGTCAAACTTTCGATCGCTGCCCTCGGGAACGCGATCGAATCCGGCAATCATAATTACGAGTGGATGAAGCGCGACTCCGATCTCGATCCCATCCGCAGCGACCCGGAGTACATTGAACTTATGAAGGACAAATAATGCCACAGACTGCCGACGTATTCATCAGCTATTCGCGCGAGGATAAAGATCGCGTGATTGAGCTTGCACAGAAACTCCGCGAGGCAGGAGTCTCGCTCTGGATCGATCAAGGCGGTATCGACGGGGCGGCGATGTGGAGCGAGGAGATCGTCAATGCACTCGAAAATTCGAAGGTTCTGATGCTCATGGTAAGCGAAAAGGCTGTCACCTCGCATAATGTTGTGAAAGAAGTGACGATTGCATCCGAGCGTAAGGGACATATCTTGCCGGTGCATCTGGAACCGACACGCATTCCGCAAGGACTGAAATATCCGCTCGCTGGGATTCAGCATATCGAGTATTTTGCCGCCGGACCGGAAGAAGGAACCAAAAGCATTCTTCGATCGCTCGAACGTCTGGGGGTTAAACTTCAAAAGCCTGAGCCGGTCGCAGCCTCTGGGGTACTGCCGCAGACTGCTTCGCATTCCATGCACAGCGAAACTGGTCCTGAAGTGTTGGGCAATTCCATCGCCGTGCTGCCATTCGAGAATCTTTCTTCGGACAAGGAAGCCGATTATTTTTCGGATGGACTAACGGAAGAATTGATAGCAAGCCTTTCAAACATCAAGGAAATCGAAGTGGCTTCGCGCCGCTCCTCCATGAAGTACAAGGGAACCGACAAGGACGACCGCACGATTGGCCGCGAACTCGGCGCGCGTTATCTTGCTGGCGGATCGGTCCGAAAATTTCAGGATAGCCTCCGCATCACGGCCCAACTCGTGGATGCAGCGAAAGGAAAACAGCTTTGGGCCAACACCTACAATGGCAAGTTAGACGACATCTTTACGATTCAGGAGCAACTCGCCAACCAAATCGCGGAAGCGCTGAAGCTCAAGCTCAGCGTCACCGAGCGAGTGAGCCTGATTAAACGCCCGACCCAGAATGCAGAGGCATACGATCTTTACTTGCGGGGAAAAGACTATCTCTACCGGTTTACGAAGCGCCATGTCGAGTATGCCATTCAGATGTTCGAGCGAGCCATCGAACTCGATCCGCATTACGCCGCCGCCTTTGCAGGCTGCTCCGAGGCCTACGGCCAGCTCTATCACATGTTCGACCAGCAGGAAAAATGGAAAGACCTTGCGCAGGAACTAAGCCTGAAGGCGCTCATGTATGATAACAATCTGCCGGAAGCCTACGCCACGCTCGGTCTGTCCTACTACTTTCGCCAACAATTCGAAGAGGCGCGTCAGGCATGTGAGAAAGCCATCGAACTCGATCCCGAGAATTTTCTTCCCTATTGGCTTTTGGGACGCATCCGCTGTTCTATTAGTGAATACGAAGAAGCCATTCAGCTTTTTCTGCGTGTTCTAAAGCTCAAGCCCGATTTCTATGCGACCTTCGCAGATCTCAAGCTCTGCTATAAAGCGCTGGGCGATGAAGCGCGCGCGCTCGAAGCCATGAATGGTCTGCTTTCCTTCATGCCGAGCTATCTGGTGCAGCATCCCGACGATGGACGCGCGCACATGGTCTTTGCAGTAGAGCTGGCAGCCGCCGGACGGACGGACGAGGCAAGGCGCGAAGGAGATCGCGCTGTTGAACTAAGTCCGGGCGATCCGCTCATGATGTATAATGCCGCATGTCTTTATGCCCAGTTGTCGGAGTTGCATAAGTCCATCTCGACGCTGCGTGAGGCAATCGAATCCGGCAATCACAATTATGAGTGGATGAAACGCGATTCCGATCTCGACCCCATACGCGACGACCCCGAATACATTGAACTTATGAAGGACAAATAATGCCGCAGACCGCCGACGTATTCGTAAGTTACTCCCGCGAGAACAAGGACGAAGTCCTTGCGATCACGCGCGAACTCAAAGAGGCCGGGGTTTCGCTCTGGATCGATCAGGGCGGAATCGACGCGGCCACGCTTTGGGGCGAGGAAATCGTGAACGCGATCGATCAATGCAAGGTCCTTTTGCTCATGATCTCGGAGCAGTCCATTCGTTCCCAAAACGTCTTGCGTGAGCTGATGCTCGTGAACGAAAAAAAGAAACACATCTTGCCCGTGCATCTCGCGCCGGTCACGATTCCCGCATCGCTGAAATATCCGCTTGCCGGAATTCAGCACGTCGAATATTTTATTGGCGATAAATCTGCGAATTTACAGGCAATCCTTCGCGCACTCTCGCGGCTTGGGGTGGAACTCAGGCAAGATCTTCCGGTTGCAGTAGCGGCAAGTGTAGCTCCCTCGCATTCGGTGGACAGCCATGAAGATTTTGCCAGCTTTGGTAATACAATAGCCGTGCTGCCATTCGAGAATATGAGTCCCGACAAAGACTCCGATTATTTTTCTGACGGCCTGACCGACGAGCTTATCACGAACCTCTCGAAGTTCGGCGAGTTGCAGGTGGTCTCGCGGATTCTTTCGATGCAATATAAAGGCGTGAAACAAGACCCGCGTACGATAGGTCGGGAACTGCGCGCCCGCTACCTCATCGCCGGCAACGTGCGGAAGCATAATGACAATCTTCGGATTTCCGCGCAGCTTATCGACATCGCATCGGGACGCGAGATATGGGCCGAGAAATACAAGGGTTCGATGGAGGATGTCTTCGATATTCAGGAGAATGTATCGAAAGAGATTGCCGATGCCCTTAAGTTAAAACTCACTGTCAGCGAAAAGGTTGTTCTCGCAAAACGCTCGACGCTGAGCGCCGAGGCATACGATTCCGTGTTGCGCGCGACGAAGTTCCTATATAATGGATCGCGTGAGGGTCTCGATCTTGCAATCGAATTGTTAAATCGTGCAATAGAGTTGGATGTTCGATATGCTGCTGCATACGCGCGTCTCTCGGTTGCACTCTCGCGTCTCTACGTGTTGTATCTTCGTGAGGAATCTCTCCTGGAACGGGCCCAAGAGTCCGCTTTGATGGCCTTAATGTATGACAATACGGCAGCCGAAGCCTACGTAGGAATTGCGCAGGTCCAGTTTGCTCGTGGTGATAACGAGGAAGGCTTACTCTCGGCAGAAAAGGCGGTGGAGTTGGCTCCCGACAGCTATTGGGGTTATTGGGCGTTGGCGAGAGCATTGTTCCGCAGCGCTCAGTTCGTCAGGAGTCTTGAAATGGCTAAGAAGGCCTTCGAACTCAATCCCGAGGAGTATTTGAGTCTAGACCTTATCGTGATGATCTATGATAAGCTCGGGCTTACAAGGGAGGCAAATCAGGCGCGGCGACAGATTGTGGAGGTTCTCCCTCCATACCTCGCACGTTACCCGGAAGATGTCCGGGCAAGATGCCTCTACGCGTTATCACTGGCGCGAGTCGGGGAATCGGCCAAAGCTCGGGAAGTGACTGCCAAAATCATAGAACGGAACCCGGACGATCCTCTCTTCCAATACTACGCCGCCTGTGTTTATGCTGCGCTGGGTAATGATGACCACGCCGTTACGGCAATTACCCGTTCGGTCGAATCTGGATGGAAAGACCTCGATTGGATCAAGAACGATCCCGATCTCGACCCCATTCGAAACCATCCCGGCTACATCGAACTTATGAAGGACAAATAATGCCACAGACCGCCGACGTATTCATCTCCTATTCGCGCGAAGATAAAGATCGCGTGACCGGACTTGCTCAAAAACTGCGCGAGGCCGGAGTTTCGCTCTGGATCGATCAGGGCGGAATCGATGGCGCGGCGATGTGGTCGGAAGAGATCGTTAACGCGCTGGAAAACGCGAAAGTCCTCATCCTCATGGTGAGCGAAAACGCGGTGACGTCGCACAACGTGGTGAAGGAAGTCGTGCTGGCGAGCGAGCGGAAGTCGCATATCCTTCCCGTGCATCTCGAACCGACGCGCATTCCGCAAGGGTTGAAATATCCGCTTGCCGGCATTCAGCATATCGAATACTTTGCTGCGGACCCTGCCGAAGGCTTGAAGAGCATTCTTCGGTCTTTGGAACGCCTCGGCGTGGCGCTGAAAAAAGAAGCGCCGCCCGTTGCCTCTGGCGGGACGCTCGAAAACACCGCCGGCCACTCGATGCACAGCGACCAAGCGGCGGAAATACCGGATGGCGGCATCGCTGTGCTGCCCTTCGAGAATACCAGCCCCGATCCCGACGCGGATTATTTCTCGGATGGCCTTACCGACGAACTCATTGCGAGTCTTTCGAAAGTTGGGGAACTCGATGTCGTCTCGCGGCTCACATCCGTGCAGTTTAAAGGAACGAAAAAGGATGCTCGCACCATCGGAAGCGAGTTGCAGGCGCGGTATATCATGACGGGCACCGTCCGCAAATTTCAGGATAATCTTCGCATCACAGCGCAAGTCGTCGATGCCAAAACGAACAAGCAGCTTTGGGCCGAGACGTACAAAGGCAAGCTCGCGGATATTTTCGATATTCAGGAGCAAGTCTCGAAAGAAATCGCGGACGCGCTGAAGCTCAAGCTCTCGATTTCGGAAAAGGTCGTGCTCACGAAGCGGCCAACACTGAATGCCGAGGCGTTCGACCTTTATCTTCGAGGAAAAGATTATCTCTACAAGTTCACAAAGGCGAATATCGAATTTGCGATTCAGGTTTTTGAAAAAGCGATTCAGCTCGATCCGCGGTATGCCCCAGCTTACGCGGCATGTGCCGAGGCGTATGGCCAGCTTTCGCTGCTTTATGGACGAAAAGAGGATTTGTATGAGAAGTCGTTGGAATTAAGCCTCAAGGCGTTGATGTACGATAGTTCCCTCCCAGAGGCTTACGCGGCGCTCGCGCTGGCCTACTTTTGCAAGAAGTCCTATGATGACGCATTGTCTTCAAGTCAGAAGGCGATCGAACTCGATCCCGATAATTTCCTGGCATACTGGATACTTGGCAGGATACATTATTCCTCGGGGCGGGGCGAAGAGGCAGTTGCCCTCTTCGAAAAGGTGTTGCATCTCAAACCGGATTTTTACACTGTCCTCGGCGACCTCAAGATGGCATTCGAATCTTTAGGAAAGAGCGCGGAAGCGCAAAAGCTTGTCGAACGAATGATCGATTTCTTTCCAAAGTATTTGTGGGATCATCCGGACGATGCGCGGGCGCGTGTGTTTTTCGGCATTCAACTCGCTTCCGCGGGCAGAAAGGACGAAGCGCGGGAGGAAGCCAGAAAGGCGCTCGAATTAAGCCCCAATGACGCGCTCATGCTCTATAATGTGGCTTGCCTTTATTCCATGCTCGGGGAGAAACGCGAGGCCATTCGCGTACTTGGTAATTGTATTCAGGGCGGCTATCAATTTTACGACTGGATCAAACGAGACTCCGATCTCGATCCTATTCGTAACGACCCCGAGTACATAGAACTTATGAAAGACAAATGACCGCCGACGTATTCATCTCCTACTCCCGCGACGATAGGGACCGCGTGCTCGCGTTGGCGAATGAGCTTCGCGCGGCAGGAATTTCGCTGTGGATAGATCAGGGCGGCATAGACGGCGCGGCGATGTGGTCGGAGGAGATCGTTCGCGCGCTCGATAGCTCGAAGGTATTGCTGCTGATGGTAAGCGAGAAGGCGGTGAACTCGCATAACGTCGTTAAGGAGGTGACGCTTGCCTCGGAGCGCAAGGGACATATCCTTCCCGTGCATCTGGAGCCGACACAAATTCCGATGGCGCTGAAATATCCGCTTGCGGGAATTCAGCACATCGAATATTTTCAGGGCGATAAGAAGGAGAACATGAAATCCATTCTGCGCGCGCTCGAACGTCTCGGCGTGGCCTTTGGCGAGCCGGCTGGCGCAGTCGCGCAGGCTGCGGGTGGGGCAGTGGCAGGGCACTCGATGCACAGCGGTGCGGAACTCGAACGCGCGCTTGCTGTGCTGCCGTTTCACAATATCAGTCCGGACAAAGAGACTGATTATTTCTCCGATGG
Source organism: Ignavibacteriota bacterium (assembly GCA_003151825.1). Classification (GTDB taxonomy): domain Bacteria; phylum Bacteroidota; class Ignavibacteria; order Palsa-1295; family Palsa-1295; genus PALSA-1295. The sequence continues at coordinate 10,037 of PLYO01000002.1, read as the reverse complement.
CCTGAGCGAAGAGCTGATTACATGCCTTGCGCGCCTGAAGGATATTCGCGTCGTGCCCGGCACGGCAACAATGCCATATAAAGGGACGCAAAAATCCATCGGCACGATCGGCGAGGAGCTTCGCGCGCGCTATGTCATCACCGGAAGCGTTCGCAAGCATCAGGAGAACGTCCGCATCGCCGCGCAGCTTCTCGACGCGCAGACCGAAGCGCTGCTCTGGGCCGAGGCGTACAAAGGCAAGCTCGAAGATATCTTCGAGATTCAGGAGAACGTGGCAAAACAAATTTTCGACGCCCTTTCGATAAAGCTTACGATGGTGCAGGAGATAGCGCTTACGAAACGCGTGACCGACAACCCAGAGGCGCTTGATTGCTATATGCGCGGGCGAGAATTCCGCTACAAGGCTCGCCGGAAAAACCTTGAATTCGCTATTGAGCTATTCCAGAAAGCAATAGAGCTCGATACCAGATATGCTAATGCTTATGCTGGCTTGAGTGAAGCGTATTCGATGCTTTTTGAGAAATACGGAAGAAATCCTGCGGATCTTTCCAGGTGCGCGGAGGCCAGTCTGAAGGCAATTTTGTACGATCCGTCTTCGGCGGAAGCTCATGCGGCGCTTGGATTGACTTATTTTTATCAGGGTCAGACTTTGGATTCCGAACAGGCCTGTTTGAAAGCCATTCAACTTGATCCAAATCTTTTCATGGGGTATCGGAACCTTGGTAGAATCTATCACCTGATGGACCGTGACGAGCAAGCTGTTGAGATGATTAAAAAGGGTATTGAACTCAAACCTGATGACTATACCATGATGGGCATTCTGGGTACAATACTCATCAGGCTCGGTAGAAATGACGAGAGGGACGAATGGCAGAGACGTTTACTCGAGTTCATGCCACGCCATTTACTTCGCGATCCAGAAGATGTTCATGGCCGTATAATTTATGCTATCGCATTAGCTTCGTCCTCTCGAAGGGACGAAGCCCTTGCCCAGGCACAGATGGTTCTCGATGCCGAATCTACTGATGGAAATACGTTATATAACGTTGCTTGTGTATTCTCCCAACTTGGGGATCAGGAACGTACAGTGGAGGGCCTTAGAAGTGCAATTAATGCTGGTTACAAAAATTTTGAATGGATCAAGCGCGACAGCGATCTCGACCCGATACGAAACCATCCCGGCTATATTGAACTTATGAAGGATAAATAATGCCTCAGACCGCCGACGTATTCATTTCTTACTCCCGCGACGATAAGGATCGCGTGCTTGCGCTCGCCACGGAATTGCGTTCGGCCGGAATTTCGCTGTGGATCGATCAGGGCGGCATCGACGCGGCGGCGATGTGGTCGGAGGAGATCGTCAATGCCCTGGAAAATGCGAAAGTCCTGATGCTGATGATAACCGAGCGCGCGGTGAATTCGCACAACGTGATTAAAGAGGTCACGCTGGCCTCGGAACGAAAAGGTCACATCCTTCCCGTGCATCTCGAACCGACGCGCATTCCGCAAGGACTGAAATATCCGCTGGCCGGTATTCAGCATATTGAATATTTTCAGGGCGATCAGAAGGAGAATTTAAAATCCATTCTTCGCGCACTCGAACGGCTCGGCATCGAGGCGAAGCCGCAGGCGCCAGAAGTTGCCGCAGGCGGCACGATCCCAGACGCGCCATCGCACTCGATGCATAGTACGGAAGGGCCGGTCGAGCACGGAGCGCTCGCCGTATTACCCTTCGATAATATCAGCCCGGATAAAGAAACGGATTATTTCTCCGACGGCCTGACGGAAGAACTAATCGGCAGCCTTTCGGTTGTGAGCAATATTGAGCTTGTTTCGCGGTGGGCCTCGATGCAATACAAAGATGCGAAGAAAGACCTGAAAGTGATCGGCCGGGAACTCGGCGCGCGATTCATTGTCGGCGGCAGCGTTCGCAAGTTTCAGGATAACGTCCGCATCACCGCGCAACTCGTAGATATTGAAACGAACCGCCAGCTTTGGGGCAACACCTACAAGGGTAAGCTCGAAGACATCTTCGAGATACAAGAGAACGTCGCGAAGCAGATCGTCGAGGCGCTGAAGCTGAAACTGACATTTACGGAGAAGATGTCGTTGACAAAACGATCTACCGTCAATGCACAAGCGTATGATCTCTACTTACGTGGGAAAGACTATTTGTACCGGTTGACCAAGCGGAATGTGGAGTATGCTATTCAGCTTTTTGAAAAAGCAATTGAACTCGATCCGCGGTTTGCGGCGGCTTTTGCCGGATGCTCAAGTGCCTATGGGCAGCTTTACCAACTGTTCGAGCACAAAGAGGAATATAAGGATAAAGCTCAGGAGTTGAGCTTCAAGGCATTGATGTACGATAACAATCTACCCGAAGCCTACGCCACAATGGGTTTGTCGTACTATCTTCGCGGCATGCTACCGGAAGCGATGCAGGCCAGCCAGAAGGCTATTGAGCTGGATCCTGACGATTTCCTCGCGCATTGGACACTCGGGCGGATTTACTACTCGACGGACAAATTTGAGGAAGCTCGAGAGTTGTTCCAACGAGTCATTCAGTTAAAACCCGATTTCCACTCCACATACCAGGACCTGAAGCTGACCTATAACGCGATGGGCGATCACGCAAAAGCACATGAGGCTCTCAATGCGACGCTACTGTTCTTCCCGTCCTATCTTCTTCAGCATCCCGACGATGCGCGTGGACGTATGCTCTTCGCGATCAATCTTGCGGAAGCTGGCCGCAAGGCAGAGGCTTTGGAGGAAGGAAGGAAGGCCCTGGAGTCGAGTCCCGGTGATGCGTTGATGCTTTACAATGCCGCGTGTCTCTATACTCAGCTAAGAGAAGTAAGGCTGGCAGTAAAGACACTCAAGGAATCCATTACCGCTGGTCACGAGAATTACGATTGGATCAAGCGCGACAGCGATCTCGACCCCATCCGCGACGATCCAGAATACATAGAACTTATGGAAGGACGATGAGCTGTGAAGCATCGCCGGCGATGCGCTGGCACGCCGCCACCTGGGAAACTACGTGCAAACGTTCATGGACTTTTCAAGCTCCTCCTTTGTTTATGAGTTGTGACCGAAAAAGACCCTCGCGGAACCTCCTCCGTTCCTAAAAAGCCCATCTCGAATGGCTCTTTCGTGCCGCCAATGAATGGGCATCCCGTGTCGGGCGGTGTACCAAACATGGCAGTGAAGAAAGCCTCTCATTCCTTTATAATTCCGACGGGACTCGATCTTTTGCGCGATCCTGCACTAAACAAGGGCCGAGCGTTTTCTGCCGAAGAACGCGACGTGCTTGGCCTTCGCGGACTCTTGCCGCCTAAGGTTACTACGCTCGAAGAGCAAGCCGAGTTTATTATTACGAATGTCCGATCGAAGCCAAGCGATCTCGACCGTTACAACAGCCTCATCGGCCTTCAGGATCGCAATGAGACGCTGTTCTACCGCGTGCTCATCGAACATCTCTCGGAACTTTTGCCCATCGTCTATACTCCCACGGTCGGCCTTGCGTGTCAGCGATATGGGCACATCTATCGTCGTTCGCGTGGGATGTATATTTCCGATGGTGACAAGGGCCATGTCCGTGAAATTCTTGGCAATTGGCCGGTCGATGATGTTCGCGTGATCGTTGTGACGGACGGAGAGCGCATCCTTGGTTTGGGTGATCTTGGGGTGCATGGGATGGGTATTCCGATTGGAAAGCTTTCGATCTACACCGCCTGTGCCGGTGTGAAGCCGTCTCAATGTCTCCCAATTACAATTGATGTCGGTACGAATAACAAAGCCCTGCTGGGCGATCCCCGCTACCTTGGATTACCACACGAGCGGATCCGAGGCGATGAATATGACGCCTTAATAGATGAATTTATTTACGCCGCGCAAGACCGATTTCCGAATGTTTTGATTCAGTTCGAAGATTTCGGAAATGCCAATGCGTTCCGGCTGCTCGAAAAATATAAGGATAAGGTCTGCGTGTTCAACGATGACATCCAGGGTACGGCCGCAGTATCGCTTGCGGGAATTATGTCGGCGCTTCGAATGAAGGATGCCAAACTTTCCGATCAAACGATTGTGCTCTTCGGCGCGGGGGAAGCTGCTACCGGAATCAGCGATCTTATTGTGCTCGCAATGATGAAAGAAGGGATGGAAGAAGCCGCCGCGCGCCAGCGCTGCTGGCTGATAGATTCGAAAGGGCTTGTGGTCAAGAGCCGTACCGATCTTGTGAGTCACAAACAGGCCTATGCTCACGATCATGAACCGCTGCCGGATCTTTTATCTGCTGTACTGGCCCTTCGCCCGACGATACTCATTGGCGCATCCGGCCAGACGAGCGCATTCACAAAGGCAGTTCTTTCTTCGATGTCGAGTTACGAAGCGCGTCCCATTATTTTCGCGCTCTCGAATCCAACCTCGCAATCGGAATGCACGGCCGAGGAAGCATACAACTCTACCGATGGCCGGGCAATCTTCGCGAGTGGAAGTCCTTTCGGCGCGGTTACTTTTGGCGATAGAACGTTCACGCCGGGTCAGTCGAACAATGCGTATGTGTTTCCGGGAGTAGGGCTTGGCATAATCGCTTCGGGCGCGACGCGAGTAACGGCCGAGATGTTTTTCGAAGCCGCGAAAACGCTCTCGAATGAAACAACGGCGGATGATTTTGCGATCGGCCGGGTGTTCCCGTCATTCGATCGCGCCCGCGAAGTTTCGGCTAAGATTGCGACGGCGGTTGCCAAAGTCGCATTCCGCTCAGGTCTTGCGACGAACGAGGAACCGTCGAACTTTCTTTCCTCGATCAAGGCGCAAATGTACGAGCCGGTTTACAAGTCTTACGTTTAAGATTGCGTTTCCTGGAGCTTAACTTAAACTTCACACAAATGGTAACCGTGAGCGAAAAGCCTGCGGCTACTTGCTAAGCGATTCCCGCTCTTCGGCGGTTGCGGGCGAAGCTTCGCGGCGAATGCCCTTATCATCGCTGCCTGGAAAGCCTTGTCCGTAAAACGGACTTTTTTCAGCGATTTCACTTTCGTGGTGAAGGTTCGCAGGCTGCTCGCGGAACTCGCTTTTGGTGTCCGAAATATCTTCTTCTTCGATCTCGATGCCATCTCCTCCCGGCTCTTCGACATCGAGCACTCCGGCCCCGCGCTCAGCAAAAAAGCGTGCTTGGTTTAGCTCGTCTTCCCGATCGTTATTGATTCGTGTTTTTTCGCTCATAATACTAGTTTGTTAAAATGTTTTTAATTGCAACTTCGGTGCCGAATTTTAAAATGCGACTTATACGAATCATTGGACGAATACATATAAGAAAAAGTGTAATAATTCTTTAAGCGCACTTAAAATTTGAGTAACGAGACCCACTTCTCATATAGTTCGCTGGTTGCGCGGACGTCGCGCATGCAATATTCCGCAATTTCGCGGCTTCGGCCTTCGGCGAAAAAAATCGGGACTTTATCGCCGGCAATGGTCTTGGATTTGGGCGATGCAATGCCAAATGCCTTTGTGTAAAAATCGAGATTGAATTTCCGCGTGGGGCCGAATTTATCGAAGCCCATATTAAAGCAGAGTTTGTCCTGTAGGTCGATATGTTCGACTCCGCCATACCGATCGCCGGATGCGCCGCCAATCTTAAATTCCCAACGGGTACCCGCCATCATGTTCACGCTCGGGCGAATGCCGAGCGCGGCGCTGCGGAGCATCAGGAACGGGCAATCGAAACTTCGCCCATTGAAGGTAACGACCGACTGATATTTTCCCTCCATGCCGCTCCAAAAATGCTTCAGAAGCGTAGCTTCGTCGGTGTAGCTTTTATAGCCGAACGTGTATCCATCGTGCTCGACGATTTCCTCGGACGCCTCGGATGCAAGGTAAAGCGCGCTGCCCTTCTGCGTTTCGGGGACGAGCGTGCCGATGCACACGACTTTGCCTGTGAGTGGATTGAGCGCGCCATAGCCCTTGCGCTGCTCGCGCTCCTCATCCGACGCGCTGCCACGAAGGAGATATTCCTTTTGCGCATCGTCGAACGATGTTTCGAAATCTAATGGAACGGTTTCTATATCGAAGATCAGGGTGTTCATAAAATAACGAGTGATGAGTAACAAGTAACGAGAATTTCCCAACGAACGATTCAACTCGTTACCCGTTACTGATTACTTACTTATGGCTGGGAAACGAATTATCTACACGATTGGTCACTCGAACCGAACGATCGAGGCGTTCGTGGATTTATTGGAAGAACATAAGATCGAGCTGCTTGTGGACGTACGCAGCATTCCCCGCTCGGCACATAATCCGCAATTCAATAGCGATGTGCTGCCAACATCGCTTACACAGAATGGTATTGCTTACACGCATATCGTATCGCTCGGAGGAAGAAGAGGCACATCTAACATTCATTCCCGCAACACGGCGTGGGAACATTCCAGTTTTCGTAACTATGCCGATTATGCAGAGACGGAACCGTTCCGCGCCGGACTCGAAGAACTAATGGCTCTCGCCAAAGAAAAGCGGACAGCTTATATGTGCGCCGAAGCAGTCTGGTGGCGCTGCCACCGGCGCATTATCACCGATTATCTGCTTGCGCGCGGGTGGAATGTCGTGCACATTATGGGACAGGATAAAACTCAGGAAGCTGAGATGAATGAAAATGCAGTCGTTCACGAGGACGGCGGAATTACCTATCCCGCTTCACAACAAAGCTTGAGCCTATAACAGCGCGCTTTCTTCTTCATCATCCTCTTCTTCGTCCGGTTCGATCATCTCTTCCGCAATAGCTTCGGTGGGAGCATAGATAATATCATAAGCCGGATTGCTAAATCGAGGCTCATCGAAATTAAAAATACCGGTTACCTCTTCGTTTCCATAAGCTTCGCGAATGCGGTCGATCAGTTCGAGCTTTTCTTCGCCGGAAAGAACTTTATCCGCAACGGAATAGACGCGCGTCTCCTCGATGGCAATATGCTCGCGATAAAGCCGCACCAGCTCGCGTCCCGTGGCAACAAACCGGGCATCTTCTCCGGAGTGGGTTGCATGGGCGGCATCGAGCGAGGCTGCATCGCGCGGCGTGTTGCGAAAGGCTTCCCAATCATGGATGAGCGGCGCCATGCTTCGTTCGAGCCGCTTGTGCCCTTCGAGCAGGAAGCGAATCGTCGAGTCCGGTTGTTGAAATCCCATGCGCGGAACGCGCGCAGCTACGGCGGGGAACAGAAAATCGTCCTCATCGCGCTCATGACGCGGCGCGGCCTTCTGGAAAAAGTTGAAAACTTCGTCCCATTCAGGCCGCGCTGCGAAACTTTGGAAGACGCCGCGCGTTTCCGCATCCGCGAGAAGCTCCTCCAATTCTGCGCACTCGTGTAAAATAATTTTATGCGTATCGCGAAAGAACAGGACGCCATCCTGATATTGTTGGGGATCGGGAAGATTCATTCTACTCTAAAACCACATCGCGCCGGGAATATATTCCCCGCGCTACACATATTCCGATAATGATAGAACTCCGAATTAAGCGGCTGAACGATACGGATGACGATATTCCGCTCCCGGGCTACGCCACCGAGCACGCGGCGGGCATGGATATTCGTATTAACCAAACGATCGAGATTGCTCCGGACCAAATTGTTTTAGCGCCGACGGGTATCGCGCTGGAAATTCCCGAAGGCTACGAAGGCCAGGTGCGTCCGCGGAGCGGCCTTGCGGCAAAGCATGGCATTACCGCACTGAACTCGCCCGGCACAATCGACGCCGATTATCGCGGCGAGCTAAAAGTGATTCTTATCAATCATGGCAAGGAAACCGTTCGCTTCCAGCGAGGCGAGCGCATCGCGCAACTCATCATCAGTAAATACGAGCGCGTGGAAATCACCGAAGTAGATGACCTTGCGGAAACCGTTCGTGCCGCTGGTGGTTTCGGTCACACGGGAACCCATTAGGTCATTCACGTCCATTTCGTCCTTTTACCAAAATTAAAGTGCCTTTAGTCTCCAACAAAGTCGTCACCATCGAGCGCCACATCATTGAGCAGGAGGAAGGCTCGGATGGCGCCACGGGCGATTTCTCCGCGCTCTTGCGCGATCTCACGCTCGCGTTCAAGATTATCAACCGTGAGGTCACGCAGGCAGGCTTGGTCGATGCGCTTGGCGCGACCGGCGCCCAAAACGTACAGGGCGAGATCGTCCAAAAGCTCGATGCCTTCGCAAACACCGTGATTTATCGAGCAATGGATCACGGCGGGCATCTCTGCGGAATGGCCAGCGAAGAAGACGCGGACATCCTGCCCATCCCCGATCATTACAAGCGCGGAAAATACGTGCTGCTTTTCGATCCGCTCGATGGATCTTCGAATATCGACGTGAATGTTTCGATCGGAACGATTTTTTCGATCCTGCGCCGCGTCACGCCGGAAAATACCCCGGGTACGCTGGAAGATTTTTTGCAGCCGGGTTACAAGCAGATTGCGGCAGGCTACACGATCTATGGCCCTTCGACGATGCTTGTTTATACCGCAGGCCGCGGAGTGTATGGATTCACGTATGATCCTTCGGTCGGAGAATTTCTTCTGTCCCATGATCGTATTCGCATTCCCGCGCATGGCACGATCTATAGCGTGAACGAGGGGAATTATCATAAATGGGATCGTCGGATGCAAGCGTATATTGATTGGGCTAAATCCGATATTCCAGAGGAGAACAAGAAAGCATACAGCCTCCGCTATATTGGCTCCATGGTTGCGGATGTCCATCGTACGCTGCTCTATGGTGGCGTTTTTCTCTATCCCGCCGATATTAAAAGCCATCGAGGAAAACTTCGGCTGCTTTATGAGGCAAACCCAATGTCCTTCGTGGTCGAGCAGGCTGGCGGTCGCGCGGGCGATGGCAAGGGACGCGTGTTAGAAATTATTCCGGAATTATTGCATCAGCGGACGCCGCTTATCGTAGGCAGTCCAAAAAATGTCGAGGAAGTCGAGCGGTTCCTCAATGCCGATTAGAACCCGTTCGAACGCTCAATGTTCCTCGGATTGACCGAGCAAATGCAGCCCTTCGCTGGTCGTTTCAAGCCGAAGCTCGTGGACAATTTGATGCAGCAGAGGCTTCTCCTGCTTGTTGATATGGTGGACGCCGATAATACGTCCTGTCCCGGCGCGCGCCACATCCAACGTAGCTTTTGCAATAGCATTTCGAACATGATGGGCTTCTTTTTCCGACAGGCGTTCGATCGCGCCGGCAAGCAGCGCCCGCGCGGTAAGATATTTCGGCGTGTCCCACGTGCTCTGTACCATCGGGAGCAGCCCCATGTCGGTGCCGATGGATTCGAGGTCTTCTTCCGTGGCAATTTCAAAATCGTCTTCGATTCTTCGAACGTACTCTTCAATGGCGCTGAATTCGCCCGAGGAAACCGAGCGGTTTTGCATATCCACTTGCATGATGGGCGCGAGCATCAATGCTCCGAACGCAAGCTTTTCCGGCGTGGTATGTGATTCCTGCCATAGTCCAAGCTCGCGAAGCCGCGTGATTTCATATTCGCTAAAGAATTGTCCGTTTTCGAGAGAACCTAACATGGTATGTTAAAATAATGCGGGTGTGCGCACGATAAAATGCGAAAATTACAGTCCGCTCTTTTTTACAAGCTGCGCAAAGACATCCGGATGATGATACGCAAGATCGGCCAGCAATTTCCGGTTGATTCCGATGCCGGATTTTGCGAAAGCGCCCATCAAGCGCGAGTAGGTCGTGCCATTCTCGCGGGCTGCGGCATTGATACGGACAATCCACAGCTCACGAAAATCGCGCTTACGGACGCGGCGGTCGCGGAATGCAAATTGGCGGGCTTTATCGACATGATGCTTGGCAACGGTAAGTACGTTGCCGCGCATCCCCCAAAAGCCTTTGGAGGCTTTAAGGACTTTCTTTCGGCGGCGCTTGGCCGCAGGTAGGTTTTTAGCTCGTGGCATAGTGTATTTTCAGATTTTTTTCTCTCTTTTTCAAGAGGGTCCCAAAATCCCCCTCCTTTTCAAGGAGGGGGCAGGGGGTGGT
>PLYO01000050.1 GCA_003151825.1 Ignavibacteriota bacterium | reverse complement strand
TCTGGTAAACGTAGGGACGTGCTGCACACGTCCGTTTTGCCGAAGCATTACGCAGAGATTTCGGATAATCTCAATATCCGTGACATGCCAGTGCGGACGTGCGCAGCACGTCCCTACGGTTCCCGTGTACCGCGTAGAGCCCGCCCGCAGCTTGAATGGCGGACGGCACAATCCGCGTGAGGGGAACTGCACCGGGAGAGTGTGCCACCGAACCTTCAGGTTCGGTGGGTTATCACACCTGACTTGAAGAGCCTGTCCTGAGCTTGTCGAAGGATCCGGTGCTACACGCCGCGCAAAACAAGGGCAGGCTCCCCGATCTGCCCGTGGGCAGGCGCTAGAGAGAGGATGCGGCCCAGAGGGCACCCGCCGCGGCGGACCGCCGCGCCGCTGCTCAAGAGGCACGACTGCCCTCAGCTTGACTGGGGGGACGGCACAATCCGCGCCGGCATCTGAACTGGATCGGAGCGAACCGGAATGCGTTCACCATCGAATGTTGTTTGGGGTGGGTGCAAAGAATTTATATTGATAATTCTGTTCTCGGAGGCTACTTTGACGATGAGTTCGAAAAGGACACGAAATTATTTTTTCAACGAATTTTCAAGAATGAGTTCGAGGTGTACATTTCGGAAATTAGCGAGATCGAATTACTACCGGCACCGCAATTTGTCAAAGACCTTCTTCAGAAAATTCCCATCGAGTGCCTGCATCGATTAGAATTTACAAAGGAAGCTCAGGAACTTGCACAGCATTATCTTCAAGAAAAAATTCTTGGGCCCGCAAGCCTCAACGATGCGTATCACATCGCCATTGCGACCGTCCATCGGATCGATGTTTTGGTCAGTTGGAATGTTAAGCATATCGTGAACCTCGATAAAATATTATTGTTCAATGCGGTGAACATGAAGCATGGGTATCCGCCCATTGACGTTCGCGCACCGAAAGAACTCATTCGATATGAAGACTGACGAGAAATTAGTAATCGCACCAACCGGCAAGGCTTTCCACACGGTCGATTTTTTTCGCGGGGTCAAGGCGCAAATTGCGAAAGAGACTTTGGGAATGAGCTTCGAGGAATTCAAACGGTATCTTGCCTCAAAGCTCGCGAGTAACAAACCGCCCGGTAGCAACCAGAATGGCTCGTAATGGGCCAGGTTGACGAACGAGAACGCCCAAAACGAACGTGAACCCGCCCGCCGCGGCGGACCGCCGCGCCGCTGCTCAAGTGGCACGACTGCCCTCAGCTTGACTGGGGGAACGGCACAATCCGCGCGAGGGGAAGCAGACCCAAGTGGCGGAGCCACGAAGTACCCGCAGCCCAGGGTGAAGCGAAGCGGAACCCTGGGTAACAGGTTCGGAAAAATATTAGCCCTAAAAGAACGATGTACAACGCTGGGTTTTACAACGCCTTTCAGGGCTTGAATAATTTTTAGGAATTTAAGTTACGGCTTACGCCACCAATCAGGCTGACCCTTCGAGGTATTTCTCTGACGCTCCACGTGAATTGGTGCTTCAGGGTTTTTCTGTTGAATTTGTTGGATCACGTTTGCTTGAGTTGGGCCCGTGAATCCGGCTTTTGCAGCACCACCTCGAATGCCAGCGTACTTTCCGTCGTCTCGGCGTTCTACGTAATAATGATTCTCATTTTTTCCGCTCATTTTGTCACCTCCTTTCAAGTGTATATTTAACACATGGGCACCCGTTGAAGAGTTTCCACCTTCGTCGCGTGTTCCTGTTTTTGTTGATAAATTCTGATTTTGTTGAAAAAGAGAGGTGTCAAAGCAGAACGAGATCGTCCGGAGGGATTACAGAAGGTTGGCGCAAGTTTAAGCCAAGAGCATTCACATTATGAGTTTTATAATTACGAAGTGCCTGCTCCACGTCATTTACGGCATAGCAATAAACACATCCATGCGGGCACGTATCATAACCACCGATGTCAATGCTTTCGTCACATTCACATCCTGGACGTTGGCCTTTCATTCGTGCTTTGAAAGATCTTCCAAGAATCTCGGATAGCCGAATTGAATCAATACACTTCGCAGGGTTGCTCCCTGTCACAATGCGTTCAGGCTGAGCACAGATACTCAACTTCATGCCATTTCTATTTGCTTCCTTCACCATTTCCGACAAAAGATCGGAAGTGTTATCCAACAAGCCAAGTTCTACATTCGCGTTTCGAAGCTTGCGAATTGTCTTTGCATATGGATGCATAACGCTCACGACAACTTCATTCGTGCTTCCGGCAAGTTGAGTAGCTATCTGACTAAAATTTTTCAGATGCCAATCAGCGTCAACTTCATGTGTCAACAAGATTGGATCGTAGCGCCATACCAATGCAGATAGGCCGTAAGCCACGGCTAATTCGCGGAAATTGGAAATTGCTTTTTCAAGAGGTTGCACCGAAACGTCCAACGAGCGCGGGTAACCAATGATTGTATATTGGATATAGAATGGAACTCTTCTTTGGGAAATCAACGACAAAGCTTTCTTGAATGGGTTCGCGTTTCGAGTCCAAAATACAAAGCCGTCAATAGCAGATCCTTCCAACGGAACACGCTTTTGATGTCCATTGAATGGGTTTTGAACGATGCAAAAGCCTGCCTCGAGCCTTTTCATAAACCATTCGGCATAAAAAGCAGGAATGTCCGTCTTATAACTCGCCGAAATGATCATGGCTTTTGATACAATCTAATTGCGACATCTGATTCAAGCTTGGGAAAGTTGAACTTCGAAAAGTAGACCCCAAAATTGCGTTTATCTTCATCTGAATCCCAAACTTTGACTGTGCGATTCTGAGTGTACCGCAACTCTAATCCTGCCTTCTCGGCCATTTTATCGAACCATCCGAAGAAGCGAGAGTCGTTATTATCGATAAACAAGAATTGCGAATCGTGCTTCGCCTTTTCGAAAAGCAGTTCAAAGAAAGCTTGTGCAGTAGCGCGCGTCCCGTAGACCTCACTTATGAAAAAACTAAATGTGTACAGGTCCGAGTCATGGTGCGCTGTGAACTTTATGTATGACTCCGGAATTGCTACGTCAAAAGTCAAAGCATGAGTGTCAATTCTTAGCGAGTCTCCAATATGGTCTTGGACATTCATCCATGAATCCATCCACAATTGCTCTCGATCAATCAACCGAAACACCAGGTGAGTGTCTGACTTAATGGAATCGTGATACTTCAAAATTCCAAGAACATCGGATCCCGGTCCTCCACCCACCGCGCAAATTTTCGTGCGAGGTTGTCGAAAGAGGATTTCAACTTCCTTGACGTTACCTAAAATATCGTAAATGTAATTTGAGTGAGCCATTACATACTTGAAGACGTAGGCGAATCTTACGACGTCTTCTCTGTAGTCAATCTTCGCTGTCTGCGCTGCAAGATTACCAAATCCACGCCGCAGCGTTTGGATCGCTCCATTTATTTTCGGGTCTTTCGCCGCTTCATTGCCTTCAATTCGTTCGTAAAGGTCATCGAGTACCTTTTTTAGAATTTCCGAGCAGTTAATTGATTTAGCCATGTGTTCAGCGTAAATTTGGAATGATTCCTTCTACTGTCATTATAGTAATTTCCCCTGCTCCCCGCTCACATCTTCGATTTGAGCGCGTTTGAATGTTGATCTCCCCAGCGATAAATCCGGATACCGCGGCCGCTCCGTGCCCGACATCAATCCTTCGATGGTGAGGATTTGGAGCTTCGGGTATTCGGCGCCGAAGCGCGGTTCGTCGTAAAAGCCGAAGGCGACCGATTCTTTCGTCATTGGGCTGGTCGGTTCAGCGAGCGTGACAAAAAATCCCATCGCGGCTTGTTCGCGTTCGACGACGAGAGCGCTCATGCCATTTCAGAAAAAAGTGTAATGGTTTCTTCGGCTTGACTTAGATCCCTATCATTCAATTCCACCGGCGTCTTCGTGGCATATTCCGGCTTAATCACAAGCGCTTCTTCCATGTCGTTGCGAAGGTCTTCGGTCGATCCCACGTGATAGAAATGTGTCATCGTGCGAATAACGTTGCCGCTCCAGCTTTTTTCGATGTGCTCGTTTTTGCGGTATTTATTTTCGAGCCACATCGAAAGCGCAAAGCCGCCCTTTAACTGCTGGGCTTCGGTGGCAAGGTCTTCGGCATCTGTCTCTGACCAGCAATTATAATAATCGGTATGGCGGCCAATGTAAGGAGGATCGAGATACGCGAAATCGTCGCTTTTGGCTGCATCGAGCGCCAATCGCCATGGCATAACAGCAAATTCCCAATCCTTCTCTTTCATTTGCTTTGCAACCCAGCGCACCTGATTGCAAATTTTGGTCATATAGGAGCGGCTGAATCGTTCCGGCTTATGCCCGAAGGGAGTATTGAACCCTCCTTTGCTGTTAAATCGAATGACTCCGTTAAAGCAGGAACGATTAAGGAACAAAAAATCGAGTGGGGATTTATGTTTATTGAATCGTTCCCGAACCGCGTAAAAATGATCGACACCTTTTACCGAAAGCTTCGCGCCCTCGGTCTGCAAAAAGCTTTCGATGTCTTCAACCGTAATGCTTCGGTCCTGAATCGCTTTGTAAAAAGAGATGATATGAACGTTCGAATCACATAACAGCGCCGATTGCGGAGCCACGTTGAACGCCACGACGCCTGAACCGACGAACGGCTCGATCCATCGGCCTTTGCCGTTCCATTCGATATTGGCCAGGATAAAAGGGACGAGCTTCGTTTTAATTCCCTGAATCTTAATCGGCGGCACACCGACACGCTCGACGAATCGCGGCAAAAATGAATCGATCATGGTATCTTCTTAAAGTCTTTGTACGTCGCAAGGTTCCGATACGGCGGTTTTGCTAATTCGGCGGCCCGCGCCATATCGGCCGTCAGATAGTTCATCCAATAATCGTCAAAAACTTTTTCGCCGAGCTTGGTGAATGGCCCTTCTCCTTTCACCAAGTCTTCAATTGATTGTACCGCGCCAATGTTCTTGGTATTCCCACTGCCCGGCCGATCGATTGCAATTCGATATTTCGGTTGAGCAAAAAAGACCAAATCCTTAACGACAGAAGGAATGGTTTTCAGCTCTTTGACCGTCCATGTTCGGAATTGCTCCTTGCTTAATTCTTTGCGAGTGTATATCACTCCAACGACATAATGTCCGGCATAATCGCCGTATGGGAACGTTGTTGTGCTCGTCGTCTCACGGTTACGAAAGTATCCAGTAAATGCGCCGAGTGTCATTGTGTTTGCCTTCGTGCCTGATATCCGATATGTGCTTTTAAGATCGACCGCGAATTTCCATCCCTCCTTATGAACAAAAGTAAGATCGGGATAATGATTCTGCTCACGACATGGAACAATATCGAGTTCATTTTCGCGACCCATTGCCTCAAAATGAGGGTAGAGCATCAGTTAGACTAATTTCGATACTACTTTGGTATCGGCTGAAATCGTGTAAATCTTCTCATACAGATCGATAAAACCTTTCACAACCCAGTCACCCTCCGCGTCGAGAAGTGCTTTTGCAAAGCTCTCGACACGCTTTTGTAGAATTTCAAGAAACCATTTCTGGGCGTCTTTCTTAGTCATCGAAGTTTTGTGCCTCATTGTATTAACGTTTACATCGCGAGTCCGTTCAAATAATGGCTTGCGGTCGGGTCGCAATGGAGATAGAGGGAGCCGGTGGGCTTGAGGACGCGGTGGAGTTCGAGGAGGCGGTTGGCCATCATGGTGAGATAGGCCATCATGTCATTGGTTCCGAGGAACTTTCGGAGCGCGATCATCATCTCGGCGACATCGGTATGCTGGGATTGCTCGAGTTCGGCAAACTCGCGCTCGGCCTGTTCTCCCCAATGCCAGCTATCTTCAAAGGCGGTAATCTGCGCGTCGCTTTCGTGTCCCTTCGGAGTTTTAAAGAGCACGGAATAATCGCGCTTGGAATTAAACGGCGGATCGAGATAAATAAGGTCAACCGTCTCCGATGCGATGTGTTCGCGGAGAATATCGAGATTGTCG
This sequence comes from Ignavibacteriota bacterium, assembly GCA_003151825.1. Taxonomy (GTDB): domain Bacteria; phylum Bacteroidota; class Ignavibacteria; order Palsa-1295; family Palsa-1295; genus PALSA-1295. The sequence continues at coordinate 40,227 of PLYO01000050.1, read as the reverse complement.
CCGAAAAAGAGTTTATTCAATGTGTTTAGGTGCCCATCAATAAGATTACAATATACGAACAAAACGAATGCCGAAATGGGTTGAGTTATTGTTGGAGAAGTAGCGAATAAAATCCCCCTCACTCAGTCTCTCCCTGCTGGGGGAGAGGGGTTGTCTATGGGAAATTCATGAAAAGTACGATTTCCATGAATTCGTATCGTTTTTTTTGTAACCGGAGGGGGTAGAGCGTTTTACTATTGGAGAATGATATTCCATCTATTTTATCCCCGTACATTATGAAATCTTTTAGTCCAACTCTTTCCCGATTTGCATTTATAATTGGTGTGCTTGCTATTAGCGTTTCTGCGAATGCGCAGGGACTTACTTCCATGGGGCTCGACTATTGGGTCGGATTCATGCCAAACTACTGGGCGCCGGCCGAAGATCTCCGACTTTTCATCGCTTCGCCGACACCGAATATCATCGATGTCGAGGTCTATGGAGGATCGTCGCAGCCAACCCACAATCTTCTTGTCATGCTTGGAGATTCGATCGCGACCGTCGATCTGTCCGATCCGGGTTCCGCAGAAACACGGTCGCCAGAAGTGGTGGATTATCGCGCCATCCATGTTCATGCGATCGCGCCCATTGCTGTCTATGGGCTTTCCAATAAGACATACACGAGCGATGGGTATCTCGCGCTTCCTCGCCAGATCCTTGATACGGAGTACTATTCGTCGTGCTTTTATGACGACCGTTATAATGAGCAGCGATCCTTTGGGGTTAACGGCGGCCCTCTTGCCGGCGAATTTCTTATTGTTGCTCCGCATGATAGTACGGTCATCACGATACACAATGTCACTGCCGATACCCGCATCGGCATGGCCACCACCTATGGCGGTAGTGACACGAGCGGTGTTAAAGATACGTCCGGTCTGCATCTATCGCACCACATTGGCGACACATGGAGTGTCACACTCAACCAAGGGCAGACCTATCTTGTCCAATCGACCGGGGAAGCTTTTGGCGTTCAGGATTTGTCCGGCACGCTCGTCACCGGATCGAAGCCATTTTCGTTTCTGAGCGGGCATCAGCGATGCTCCGTGCCGATTGGCGCGTACAACGATTCGAAGGATCATCTCATCGAGATGCTTCCACCTGTAAACCGGTGGGGAAAACAATACTACGATCAACCAACGCCGTATCGTATCGGCGGTGATAAAATCCGGTTTATTGCCGGCGATGAGAACACGACGGTCAGCGCGAACGGTAAGGTCGTTGCCACGCTCTTTCATGCAGGCGATTGGGCGGATATAGATCAAGTCGCAGTTCCAACCGTTCTGACATCAAATGGCACGCGCTTTCTTGCTATTCAGTACACCTACACACAATACGAGTATGGCGATACCGCACAGACAGATCCGTTCATGCTAGTACTTCCTTCCGAGCAGCAGTTTCAAAAACATATCTTTTTTCGCACGCCGCCGAACTTGAGCTGGGCAGGTCTGCCTTATACCCATTATCTTACCGTTGTTGGCCCAAGCGACTCTCTGCAGAGCGTTACGATCAATGAGAGGGCGATAGGAACTTATCAACAGGCTAAGTTCCGCACATTCGCCGGATCGACGATGGGATCGGCAACCTGTCAGCTTCCCGGCGATTCGGCGTATATTATCGAATCGAAGGTTCCCGTCGGAGCGTGGTCTTCGGGTACGTCGTTTGTAGATTCTTATGGCTGGCCTGTTGGAATGCTCCTCAATCTTCCGAGTGATGATACGGTTGCCCCTGTTGCATCGCTCGTTCAAACGAATCCCGGTGCCCTAAGTTTGATGGTTCAGGATCAAGGCACTAATGGTATTGGAATCGCGGAAGTCGAACTTATCGCAAATGCTGGTGATACGAGGTACCCGCAAGGCTCAACAAATGTAAAACTGGAATCTCCGGAGGACCTTATTGCGGGAACTCCAACGTATTCCTGTGCGCTTTCGCTTGTCGATGCATCCAAGAGCGGCGATGCAGCGCTATGGCTCATCGATAGGTCGGGGAATGCGGCTATCCAGACGTTCCACATCGACGCCAATCCATCAGGTGTTCGTAGCGGTTCGAGCGGCGATCTCGCCCTGAGTGTCTCGCCCAATCCTGCCACGAATCGAGTGTCGGTTCTGATGCCTTCATCGAGTCCGTCAATTCAATCCATCACGCTCTATGATATGACTGGAAAGAAGATCAAACAATTGGGCAGGGATGTATCGACGCTGGATGTTTCCGGTCTGGCTAATGGAACCTACTCAATTCTGATAACGACGACGAAGGGAATTTTGTCTGCTAAGTTTGTGGTGAACCATTGAGCCATTTGCAATAGCCTTAGCACACAATCGGACTTCGCTTTGACGGGATAGTTTTCCCCCTGAAATTAATGAAAAGTAAGATTTCCATGAATTCGTATCGTTTTTTTTGTAACCGGAGGGGGGGTAGAGCGTTTTACTAATGGCGAGCGTTATATCGTTCGTGAGGCCTAATCCGATGCATCTGAAGGTAAAGCCGAAAATGGAGCTACTGACAAAGCCCGTAATCACCGATGGGATTACGGACGAGGACTTGTGGCGCGCGTTTCAAAATCATGAGGACGCAGCGTTTACGATGCTCTATGGCCGCTATGCGGATCGGATTTATAGCTACCTCAAGCTTCTGTTAGCCGGTACCCCTCGCCATATTGACGACCTTTTTCAGGATACGTGGCTCCAACTCTTTCGCAGCCGCGACGCTTTTAACTCCTTCGTTGCAGGCTCTTTTGCCGCGTGGCTGTTTCGGCTGGCGCATAACATGGCGGTGAGCCATCTCCGCAAGAAGTCCGCGATTTCCATCGAAGAGCTGAACATCGATACGGATCTCATCGAAGGATTCGTCACGCCGGCTTCGCAGGAGACGTTCGATCAGCCCTCTTCGGAAGCGATCATGGGGCATGTGATGACATCGGTCGAGCATCTTCCGATTTTACTTCGTGAAGTTTTCATCCTGTCGGAGTTTAACCATTTGGGACTGGAACAGATCGCGGAAACGCTCGGCGTTTCCAAGCAAAATGTGAAAGTCCGGCTTTTCCGGGCGCGGAGGGTTATCCGCGAGGATTTGGCGCGAGATTTCGATATTTCAGGAATCAGCGACGCCCTCCAACAATAAGCAAGAAGATATTATGATTAATTTAAGCGAAGAACGCATACTCGATTTCCTCGACGGACGGCTTGCCACGCCGGACGAGGAAGAGCTGTTGCACACGCTCGCCGTTTCACCTGAGCGCCGGCAACTTCTCAGAACGCACATGAAGCTCCGCGAAGTGACGAGCACGCTCGCGCGTCAGGATCGTTTTGCCGTTCCCGAGCGCGTGACGAATCAGCTCTTTGGCCGTCTTGAAGAAGCGGGCTTTACTCCGGCGCCGAGTCCGGACGCGATGCTGGCCCGCGCTCCACAATCTTTCTCCATGCCGGCAGCGAGTTCGATGGGTGTAGCGAGTTCGATGCGCGTAGCGGGCGCAGCAGCAGGAGCAGCGGTCGCAACAGGTTTGAGCGCGGGATGGCGCTTTGGCGCTATGGGATTGCTGGCGGCTTCGGTCATGTCCTTCGTGCTTGGCGCGGGGGCGTATTATGTATTTGGTTCGAGCTTAGGTTTAAGGACGCATTCGCAGGAAATAGCCGCGCTTCACCATGCCACGAAGCAACATGCTACTCAGGATTTGGCTACGCAATATGCGGCTCCGCAAGAAATTGCTGAAGAGCCGGTGCGTTCGGCTGGCAACTCATTAGCTGAGAGCAACACCAATCTGGCGGTCAGCCTGCCCATCGGACCAATAGGTCACATAGGACCCATGGAAAATTCAGGGATGGAACCCATCGTAAATTCGGGGATGAAACCCATGGTAATAAATGCGGGGGCTTTGCCGAACAATTCTCCAACGCCGCCGGCGAGCAGCAGCGATTTGGCTGAAAACGGCAATGTTCAGCCAATTGGCTATACCGCTCCGAAAGAGAATCCCTTTACAATGGAGTCGGATCAACTGCGCTATCTGAACAGCCCCGCGCCGATCTGGCCGAATGCGACTCCTTCGCCGCTCGCCAATGACCGCGGAATAATTAGCGTTCGCTATGGCACGGGACAGGCGCCTTCGAGCACCAATTCACCGATGAGTTCGCTGAACGAATTTGGCTTTACCTGGACCATGTGGAATTATGTCGTCGCGCGCGCTTCGATGGGACAAATGCGATCCTATGAGCGAATTGCGCAGGTAAGCGGCACGTCAAAAGGGAATGAAGTGAGCACTCCAGAATCGCAAACGCCGATTTCCACAACGATGATTGGTGGAGAGGCTGGCGTTACGCTCGACCCGCTTGGCGTTCCCATCGACGCAATGGTAGGCATTATGTATTCCGGAAGCGGATCGCCGGATTATTCTCCATTTTACGAGCGGGCAAGTCTTATGGTGCATTTCGAGCCGTGGAAGATGCTCGAGATTTCGACTGGACTCGAAGGCCTGCTTTACACTCACTATCTCGGCAATTCTATTGCCCATCAGGAGAATTTTTATTCGCTCCCAGCTTCTGCGGTTTCCTCGCAAGCGCTTAAGAGTGAAACGTGCGGCCTTGTCGGTCCGGCGCTTGAAATCGGCTGGCATTTCTAAAAATTCAGGCACCGCGCCTTTAGTCTTTCTGTTAAAAGCCCTTCTTGCATAGAAGGGCTTTTTACTTTTGAAAAATACTCATTCGCCGCATTCGGTACCGATCAACATTCGCGGGCTGAACCAGGGCGATAATCCGGTTGCTCTCGATTTCGATGCGGGTGTGCTGGACTATCCAGACTTTGCGGGCAAAGGGAGCGTGAATGGCATTCTCCGGCGCGATAGCGACCGGCTCGATTTCGAAGCGGAAGTATCCGCCGAAGGGAATTTCGAATGCACACGCTGCGCGGAAGCATTTCGAGATCGAATTTCGGCGCCACTTTCGCTCCATTTTCTGCCACCCCGGTTAGAACCGAACGATGGCGATCCGAATGTGCATATTTACGATCCACTTTCGACTTCGGAAATCGATATTCTGCCCGACATCCGCGATGCGCTCATTCTCGCCATTCCGATGCGGCATTTGTGCCGCCCGGATTGCAAGGGGCTATGCCCAACGTGTGGCAAGAACTTGAACCGAGAGCAGCACGACTGCCATGAACAATCGGAGCCTGCGGGAGTATGGCAGGCACTCAACAGGGTTAAGGAGCGTTTGCGGGCCGAAGAAAATCAACCGGACGACCGACCATCCTCTGAAACATACGCTCGCCACTTAAAGGAGAACTAATGCCAAATCCAACCCATCGAAATTCGCGCACGCGCCGTGATAAGCGGCGCACTCATTATAAGCTCGAAAAGCCCTCGTTCGGCACCTGCCCTAATTGCGGCTCGCCGAAGCTGCTCCATACGGCCTGCGCAAGCTGCGGCTTTTACAAAGGCCGTTCGGTGATGCAGCCGAAAGCCGAAGCGTAGCCTCCGGCGCACATCGCATAGGTTTCCATTCCATTTGATGAATCTTGAAACGCCGGATGGCGCGCCTATCGGCATCGTACTCGATGCCATGGGCGGCGATTTTTCGCCGCGCAATGAAGTGGAAGGCGCGCTCGAAGCGATTCGCATGACGAATGGGCGGTTCCGTGTTGTACTGGCTGGCGCGCGCGAGGAGATCGAGAAGGAATTAGATCGGCTTGGAGCCAGGGACAATCCCTCGATTGAAATAGCACAGGCTTCGCAAGTAATTGGCATGGAGGATGAACCTGTTGCCGGACTGCGGCAGAAAAAAGATTCTTCTATTGTCAAAGGCTTCAATCTTGTGCGCGATGGAGCCGCATCCGCGTTTGTGAGCGCGGGCAATACCGGCGCGGTGATGAGCGGCGCGACGCTCTTGTTGGGTAGAATTCCAGGCGTCAGCCGCCCGACAATCGGCTCGCAATTCCCCCGGCCCGATGGCGGCTTCACGCTGGTCTTCGATGTTGGAGCTACGGTGGATTCGAAGGCGATCCATCTCAAGGAATACGCGATCATGGGATCGATTTATGCCGAGCAGATTTTGGGCGTGGTACGGCCTTCTGTCGGGCTTCTTAGTGTCGGTGAGGAGCGTTCGAAAGGAAATGAACTGGTCTTTGAAGCTTCGCCGCTGCTGGAACGCGCGGGAATTAATTTTATCGGTAACGTCGAAGGCCGCGATGTATTGAAATCGACCGTCGATGTGATCGTCTGCGATGGCTTCGTTGGCAACGTGATGCTGAAACTCGCTGAGAGCGTGGTTCCTGCATTGAAAGAGCGTATTAAGAAATACGCGGAACAAGGAATTTGGAGTAAGGTAAAAGCGGGCATCACGGCCTCGGTACTGAAGGCATCGCTGAAGGATTTCGATTATCAGGAGCACGGTGGCGTGCCACTGCTTGGCGTAAAGGGCGTGACGATCATCGGCCACGGCCGCTCCACGCCGAAAGCCATTCGAAATATGTTACTCAAAGCCGAAGAAATGGTGCGCAAACGGGTGGTCGAATGCATTACGAAATCGCTCGAGCCGCCGATGCCGTTTTGAAATAAATTCCCACTCCTTTTCAAGGAGGGGGAGTTTTTACGAAAATTTTTGAATGAACAAACGCGGAGGAAATCGTCATGCCGGCATCACGGCCGTCGGGCATTGGGTGCCGGACGACGTGCTCGACAATAATTTTTTTGCCAGCTATCTCGATACCAACGACGAATGGATCGTGACACGCACGGGCATCCGCGAGCGACGCATCCTTCGCGAAGGCGCGACGAGCGATATGGCCGTGCGCGCTGCGCGGATTGCGCTCGAACGCCGTGGCTGGACGCCGGACGACATTCAGCTCATCATCTGCTGCACCGTTACGCCCGACATGCTTTTTCCTCCAACGGCATGTCTGATTCAAGAGAAGCTTGGCGCGAAAAATTGCTGGGGATTCGACATGACCGCCGCGTGCTCGGGATTTTTGTTCGGCCTCGAAACGGCGTCTCGCATGGTCGAGTCCGGGGGATACGACCGGGTGCTGCTCATCGGCGCGGATAAGATGAGCGCGATCACCAATTATCAGGACCGGAATACCTGCATCCTCTTCGGCGATGCCGGCGGCGCGGTGATCTTGGAACCCGTTGCGGAAGATTTGGGCATTATGGATTCCTATCTTCGTATCGATGGCGCGGGCAAAGAATTTCTGTATATGAAAGGCGGCGGCAGCTTGAATCCCGCAACGGCCGAGACCGTCGCGAAGGGATGGCACTATGTGTATCAGGATGGAAAGACCGTCTTTAAGCGGGCCGTCGTCGAAATGGCGGAATCCTCCGCGCATATCATGGAGCGCAACGGTCTTTCGGCGAAGGATATTGCATATCTCGTCCCGCATCAGGCTAACCTACGCATTTTGGATGCCGCGCGCGAGCGCATGGGACTCGCAAAAGAGCAAGTAATGATTAATATCGACCGTTACGGTAATACGACCGACGCGACCATCCCCATGTGCCTCAGCGAATGGTGGGCAGCTGGTAAGTTGAAAAAGGGAGATAATATCGTGCTTTCGAGTTTCGGCGCGGGATATACATGGGGTGCAATTCTTGTACGGTGGGCGTACTAATATGATCGCTTACGTTTTTCCAGGGCAAGGTTCGCAATATCCCGGCATGGCACGGGAGTTTGCGGAAGCATTCCCATCTGCGAAAGCGATGATGCAGGAAGCGGATGACCTACTTCATATTCATCTTTCTAAAACGATGCTGGAAGGCCCCGAAGAGGTCCTTCGTCAAACAGAATTTACCCAGCCCGCTATTTTTCTTCACTCGATGATCGCGCTTGAGCATGATGATGAGCGTTCGCAGCCAGGTGCCACCGCCGGTCATTCTCTTGGAGAATACTCTGCTCTTACAGCCTCGGGTGCTTTGAATTTCAAAGACGCTCTTTCGCTTGTTCATTTGCGCGGAACATTGATGGGTGAAGCAGGCAGGAGATCATCCGGCACGATGGCGGCCATTATCGGAATGGATGCGAAGGTGCTGACCGCACTGTGTGAAGAAGTGGAGAGCCAAAGTGGAAGCATTGTTCGGCCCGCGAATTTTAATTCTCCGGGACAAATCGTTATTTCGGGATCGAATTTCGGGGTGCAGGAAGTGATGCGACAGGCGAAAGCGCAGGGCGTCAGGATTGCGAAGGAGCTTCCGGTTTCCGGAGCGTTTCATTCGCCGCTCATGCAATATGCTGCCGATGGACTCCGCGAGGCATTGCAATCGACAAAGATTTCGGAGCCGTCTATTCCCGTATTCAGCAATGTTACCGCCGAACCGGTAAGGGACGCGAACGATATTCGCTCCAAGCTCGTCGAGCAGCTTACCTCGCCCGTGCGGTGGGAGGAATCGGTGAAGAGCATGTATGATTTTGGTGTCAGGGAATTTGTCGAGTACGGACCGGGTAAAGTATTGCAGGGACTCATTGGCAGAACGCTTTCGAACGTCAAGACCAGCGGAGTCGAGAAACCAAAAGTAGTAACTGCGTAAGAAAGAAAATGTCAGAAGGCCATATTAAAGATATACTCGCTGCCGAGGAGGAAATTCCTTTAAGCCGCCTCGCGCCCATTACGGTCGCGGGCTACCGCGTGGACGAGATTCTTTTTACGCATGGCTTCGTGCATTATTGCGACATTTCGAAATGCGGCGGTGGATGCTGCCATTCGGGAGTCTATGCCGACATGGGCGAGCATGACAGGATTCTCGAACATGCGGATGAAATAGCCCGCGCAATGGACGCGACACAGGACCGAAACACCGAAACATGGTTTGATGGCGAAATCATCGAAGACCCGGATTTTCCCTCTGGCCGCGCTATCGGCACCGAAGTGCATGAGCGCGACGGAGGCATTTCCGGCTTTACCGAGGGCTGCGTCTTTTTGGATCATCGCCATTTTTGCTCCATTCAGGTTGCAGCAGCGAATGCCGGGCTGCACCGATGGGCTTGGAAACCGGCGTTTTGTATTCTCTTTCCTGTTACCGTCGTTAATGGAATTTTAACTTACGACGATGGCCATTCCGATGATCTTCATTATTGCGGCCCGGCCGGTGAAGGAAATTACGTTCACTCCGTCTTTGAAGCGATGCAAGAAGAACTTCGGCATTTTTTAGGTGAGGCAGAATTCGAGAAGCTAAACGGATATTATCACGCGAACCGCGAGCGTTTTGAAGTGGAGCGATTAAGCGCCAACCTTGTTCAAGTAACGCTATGAGCGAACCTTCGAGAAATCCCATGCCATCTGTCGCCGTTATTGCATCGGAAAAACGTGTCGCAGTCGTGACCGGAGGGTCGCGCGGTATCGGGCGCGCTATTGTCGAAGAGCTATTCTTCAAGGGATATTCCATCGCGGCGGCTTCGAACGATCCTGCAGGCCAGGAGATGGCTGAGACACTCACGAAGCAGAGCATGACGCCTGATAAGCTGAAAGTCCAGCACGCCATTATCGACGTGAGGGACCCGGTCGTGACGCAAGCCTATATCGACGGCGTTGTTGCCGAGCATGGCCGAATCGATGTGCTGGTCAATAACGCGGGGGTTACGAAGGACGGATTATTGATGCGAATGTCCGAAGCAGACTGGGATTTTGTGCTGGATATTAACCTCAAAGGCGTATTCAATATGACGAAGGCGGTGCTCCGGACGATGATGTCCCAAAAGAGCGGGAAGATAATTAACGTTGCCAGTGTTGTGGGTCTGACCGGGAATGCCGGGCAGGCGAATTATGCGGCTTCGAAGGCTGGAGTGATTGGCTTTACGAAGTCGATCGCGAAGGAAGTGGCGTCGCGCGGGATTACGGTAAATGCCGTTGCGCCGGGCTTCATCGAGACTGACATGACCGCGAAATTGAACGACGCGCAGCGCGAAGCGATGCTTACAACGGTGCCGCTTCGCCGGGCAGGAAAGCCCGTGGACGTTGCGCGCGTAGTGGGCTTTTTAGCATCGAACGCTGCGGATTATATCACCGGACAGGTCATCGCCATCGATGGCGGAATGGTAATGTAAAAATTGTTTGACGAAATCCTTTTCGTCATTGCGAGGAGCATTCGGCGACCGGAGGGAGCCGAATGCGACGAAGCAATCTCTCGTTGGAACCAACGGATTGCTTCGTCGGAATTACTTCGCTTCGCTCCGTAATTCCTCCTCGCAATGACAGTATAAAATTTAGCACTCAACTTAGCACTTTTACCAAAAACATGGCAGATACCAACGTAGAATCGAAAGTCAGAGAAATAATCGTCAGCAAGCTTGGCGTCGAGGATTCGCAGGTCACGTCGGCGGCGTCGTTCACGAACGACCTCGGCGCGGACTCGCTGGATACCGTCGAACTCGTGATGGAATTCGAGAAGGCATTCAACCTTCAAATTCCCGATGAGGACGCGGAGAAAATCCAGACCGTCGGCGACGCGGTTACTTACATTACATCGAAACAGTAAGCGATAATGCCGGAAGGCCGCCGCAGAATCGTCGTTACGGGTATGGGCGCGATTACGCCGCTCGGGAACGATCTTGCTTCGTATTGGAGCGGTATCGTCAGCGGTCGCTCGGGCGCGGCGCCGATTACCCGGTTCGATGCGTCGGACTACGACACGAAATTCGCATGCGAAGTCAAAAACTTCAATCCGTTCGATTTCATCGACCGGAAGATGGTCAACCGCATGGACCTCTTTTCGCAGTTCGGAGTCGCGGCAACGGACATGGCGATCAAAGATGCCGGATGGGCGCTCGACACCATGGATCGTAACCGGATTGGCGTCGTCTATGGCTCCGGGATCGGCGGCATGTGGACCTATCAAAAACAGCAGGAGACGCTTTACGAAACGGGAGGGCCGCACCGCATTTCGCCTTTTTTCGTTCCCATGCTCATCAGTGATATTTGCGCCGGATATATTTCCATGCGCCACGGGCTGAAAGGACCGAATTACGCGACGACAAGCGCCTGCGCAACGTCGAACAATGCCATCATCGATGCCGCGATGCTTATCGATCGTGGCCTCGCGGACGCGATCGTGGCCGGAGGCGCGGAAGCGGTCATTTGTCCGATGGGAGTCGGAGGGTTCAACGCCATGAAGGCGCTTTCGACACGCAACGACGCTCCCCAAAAGGCAAGCCGGCCCTTCGATCTTACGCGCGATGGTTTCGTCATGGGCGAGGGCGGCGCGACAATTATTCTCGAAGACATGGAATTTGCTTTGTCGCGCGGCGCCAAGATTTATGCCGAGCTTACCGGATTTGGAATGTCCGCAGATGCGTATCACATCACGCAGCCCGCGCCCGGTGGTGAAGGTGGAGTCCGCTCGATGAAGCTTGCGCTCAGTGGTGCTATGCTGAAACCCGAGGACATCGACTACATCAACGTGCATGGCACCTCGACTCCGCAGGGGGACATCAGCGAGTCCGACGCTATCAAAGTTGCTTTCGGCGATCATGCGCGAAAAATGGCGATCAGTTCGACGAAGTCGATGACCGGCCACTTGCTCGGCGCCGCCGGGGCGGTTGAGGCGATCGCAACGGTGATGGCCATTCACGATCAAATTGCGCCGCCCACCATCAATTATGAAGTGCCCGATCCGGCGTGCGATTTGGACTACGTTCCGAATGTTGCGCGACCGATGCAGATCGACGCCGCAATGAGCAACGGGTTTGGATTTGGCGGTCACAATGCCACGCTTATCTTTCAACGCTTTGAAGAGTGATCCGCATGATCGCTCATGCTTTCTTCTCTGAAGCGAAATCTTTCATTCCCATTTCTTGAGCGCAACTAATTTTTGGGGACCCAAAAAACGCAAGGGCGAAAACCGCCAGCCGGAAGATCGCACCATAACCGGACGGCTGCGCAGTCGTATCGACCGCTATCGTGAACTTGGCCGCGCGCGCCGGGCGCGGATCGAAGACAAGCTCCGGGAAAAAGAATCGCCTGCGGTCGCGCCAATTTTTGAAGTTATTCCCGGAACCGCGCGCGGAATTCTTGCCGCGCAAGATTTCGACGATCTCGAACGCCGGATTGGCTATACCATCAAGCGCCGCGCCTATTTTTTGCAGGCGCTGACGCACCGTTCCTATTTGCAGTTTGCACAGTATCCAACGCTGAAATCGAACGAACGGCTCGAATTCCTCGGCGATTCCATTCTCAATCTTGTCATCGCGGAATATCTTTACGGCGAATTCGAATCGCTGCCGGAAGGCGACCTCACGAAACTTCGTTCCCGACTCGTATCCGGCTCCGCGCTTGTGCAGCACGCGAAGGATATTAATCTCGAGCAATTTCTGCTGCTTTCCACTTCCGCCGATGCCGCGCTCAAACGCGGCTCTGCCACGCTGCTTGCCGATGCTTACGAGGCTCTTATTGCCGCCATCTATCTCGATGGCGGCATGACGGCCGCCCGCGATTTCATCTACCGGAACATCATTACGCACGCGCGGCGCGACGAGCTGATGCTCTCGGACAAGAACTATAAGTCCATGCTGCTCGAATTTGTGCAGTCCAAAAAATTAACGTCGCCCAAATACCTCACGGTGAGCGAGGAAGGCCCCAATCACGAGCGCACCTTTTCCGTCGATGTCATGGTAAGCGGACTTCGGCACGGCTCCGGCAACGGGCGTTCCAAGAAAGAAGCGGAGCAAAATGCCGCGCGCGAGGCGCTGGGAATGCTCGGCGTGCTTCCCAAAATCGTCCTGCAAAATGAAGATAGTTCCAACGACCTATAAAACAAATGACTCCCCCTCTTTAAGAAGGAGTAGGAATTAAAATATGGTCGCGCGAATAACTCCCGTGAGCGGGATGCTGCCCGAGAATAGCGAAACAGTGCTGCTTACCATGCCGCCCGATAAGTCGATATTGCACCGACTTTTGTTTCTTGGGTCACTCACAAAATCTAAGATTCAGATTCCGATTGTTTCACCGAGCGTAATTTCGGATGACGTCATTGCTACGGTGCTGGCGCTGGAATCGCTTGGCGTTCCCGTGGATGTAGCTTCGGATGCCATCGAATTGCACGGCGTTGGCCTGCGAGGATACCGTGCGCCGACGCATGCCATCAATTGCGCGAACTCCGGCACGACCGCGCGTTTGCTTATGGGACTTCTTGCCGGACAGCCATTCAATAGCACGCTCACCGGCGATGCTTCGCTTTCGTCGCGGCCCATGAAGCGTTTGGCTAATCTCCTCGCCGAGATGAATGCCATCATCGCAACCGATCCACGCGGAACGCTTCCGCTCGAAATTGCAGGACAGAAGCTGCACGGTGCGGAACTTACGCTTCCCTTGGCATCCGCGCAGATGAAATCCGCGGTGCTGCTCGCCGGATTGTTCGCGGATGGGCCGACGGCCGTTCGGGAACCCGCGCACAGCCGCGATCATACCGAGCGCATGATGTCCGCGTTTGGATTTGGCATCGAGCAGGAAGAAGAAATCCAGATTTGGCCGGAAGTCACGCCCGCGCTGGCGGATGAAATAGTCTATAACGTTCCCGGTGATTTTTCCTGTGCGGCATTTCTGATTGCCGCTGCGATATTACTCAGAAGGCGACTTGTTATATCCGGCGTCTCGCTCAATCCAAGCCGTACGCGCTTCCTCGATATACTCACGCTCATGGGTATCGAGCTTGAAGCGGAGCACATCACGGAAGAATGGAATGAACCGCGTGGCGACCTGACGATCTATGGCGATCGCGTGTCCATCCTTGCTCCATTTCATATCGACGAGGACGATGTGCCGCTTCTGATAGACGAGCTTCCCATGCTCATGGTGCTTGCCCTCTTCGCCGATGGCGAGAGCGCTATTCATGGAGCATCCGAACTACGCGTGAAAGAAAGTGACCGGCTCGGTGTTGCCGCAAAACAATTCCGGGGGTTCGGCGTGGAAATTGAAGAGATGGAAGATGGCATCGTTATTCAAGGAGTTCCCAATCGCATGCTTCGCAATACGCCTATCATCCATGAAGGAGATCATCGGATGCTCATGGCCTTCAGCATTGCGGTGCTTTTTTGCGAACGACCAACGGAAATTGAAGGCGCGGAAGCGGCGCAGGTTTCCTATCCGGATTTTTTTCAGCATCTTCAGCGGCTCTGTGGGCGAGAACGCGTCGAGATTATCGAGGCATGAATATTTTGAAAGCCGCATTGCTCGGGCGTTCACTTGGGCATAGTATTTCTCCTAAAGTTCACGAGTTCCTGTTCGATATTCTTCGCTCGAAGTGTGATACCGATTTCGATGCGCTCGATTATTTGAAGATTGAATGCCGGGACGAGACCGAATTTCTATTGCAAGTGGAACGCGGCATGATAGACGGCTTCCGGGGATTCAACATCACGTTTCCATATAAATATGCTGCTTCGAATATTGGGCGAGAAGCATCTTCGCATGTGAAGCAAATTCGTTCCGCCAATACAATCCTTTGTGAGACTCCGATGAGAATAATTTCAACGGATGGGGATGGCTTTCGTTTTGCAATCGAGAAAAGCTGTCCCGATCTTTCCTATAATCAATATTCGCTAACGATTTTGGGTGCGGGTGGAGCGGCGCGAGCGGTGCTTGGTGCGATGTGGGAACTCGGATGGCAAAAGATTACCGTTGCAGCCCGTTCACTCGAAGAAGCGCGGCGGTCGGTATTGCCGTATGAAGGGGTGTCCGCTGTGAAGCTCGATGAAATCTCGCGGGACGCGGCACGGCAATTTATTGTTCAAGCTACGCCGGTGGGTCAGCGAACGGCGGAATCGCTCCTAGACGATTTCGAATGGAGAACGGGCGACATCGCAGTGGATTTAGTTTATAATCCTCTTCTTACTCGTTTTCTCGACCATGCACTTATCGGTGGAGCGCGCGTTATCGATGGACTCGGAATGCTTATCGAGCAAGCAGCGCTATCGCAATATTTTTGGATGACCGGAAACGTAGCCGATCGTTCTCTATTAAACGATGAGGAATTTTATCGGAGCCAAGCTTCGCTATCTACATTATTAATTCCACGATGGGACAAATTCGCTACCTGACCGCAGGTGAGTCGCACGGCGAAATGCTCATTGGTATCCTCGAAGGGATGCCGGCGGGACTTTCGCTCGTGGCCGATCGTGATATCGATCCCATTCTTCGGGAGCGGCAAAAGGGGCATGGCCGCGGACGGCGGCAGAAAATTGAGCATGATGCGGCGCGCATTGTTTCCGGCGTAAGAAATGGTGTGACGACCGGCGCGCCCATTGCGCTTCTCATTCAAAATAAAGATTGGGAGCATTGGAGGGAACGAATGCCGATTCTTCCAACCGATGTGGAATTATTGCCCGTTACGATTCCGCGTCCCGGCCACTCCGATCTTGCGGGTTGGATGAAATACGGTCACGCCGATCTACGGAATATTTTCGAGCGCGCGAGCGCGCGCGAGACCGCCATGCGCGTGGCTGTTGGCGCGATCGCGAGCACCATGTTGAAAGTTTTGGGTTTCGAATCAGCCTGTTATGTCTCAGCGATCGGAGGCATCGTTGCGGAAGCAGAGACGACAGATGAAGTGCTCGACGCTCGCGAAATCTTTCGTGCCAGTCCCGTTCGAATGTTGAACCGTTCCATCGAAGAAAAGGTCATCGCAAAAATAGATGAAGCAAAAGCAAACGGGGATACGCTTGGCGGCACGGTCGAATGTGTCGTTCGTAATATCCCACCGGGGCTTGGAAGTCACGTACATTGGGATCGGAAGCTCGACGGAGTTTTGTCGCAGGCGATAATGAGTATTCAGGCCGTGAAGGCGGTCGAAATAGGAGCGGGCATGCACGCTGCTCGCAGTTTTGGCTCCCAAGTGCATGATAGCATCGGGATTCGCGAAGGGAGGATCGTTCGAGGAAGTAATAATGCCGGAGGTATTGAAGGAGGCATGTCGAACGGCGAGCCGATTGTGATTCGCGCACACATGAAGCCTATATCTACGCTCATGCAACCGCTTCAATCGGTCGATCTTGCAACGGGTAAGGAAACGGAAGCTCACATCGAACGAAGCGATGTCTGCGCGGTTCCCGCATTGGCTGTCATTGTGGAACAAGTCGTGGCGCTAACCCTTGCGAGCGAGCTTTTGGAGACCTTTGGAGGCGATACGCTTTCGGAACTAAAAGAGCGCGTGGCCATTCGGCGCACGGCGCTTCGAGTTGGAACGAAATGACCTGGCGCAACCACAATCTTTTTCTCATCGGTCTTCCCGGTGCGGGTAAATCCGCCATTGGCAGCGCACTGGCGGAACTGCTCGCACAACACGATTTCATTGATCTGGATACGGAAATTGAAAACAGTGCGGGGCAGTCCATTGGTGAGATATTTGCAACGCAGGGTGAATCGGCATTCCGTGAACTGGAATCGGCCGCGCTGCTTCGCGTGGCATCGGTACGTGGCAAGCAGCAAGTGGTTGCGACGGGCGGCGGAATTGTATTAAGCCCGCTCAATCGTGCGATTATGCGTGGCTCCGGGATTCCGGTTTGGATCGACGTCACCGTGCGCGAGGCTACCAAAAACATTCGGAATGATATTCTGCACGGGCACGCTCGCCCGCTTTTTCCCGAGACCACCGACGAAGGATTGAGAAAGACTCTTACCCATCTGCTTGAGCAGCGCCGCCCGTGGTACGAGCAGGCGGTGTTGCATTTCGTTACCCGGAGCATGCGCGGCGATGAGCGAACGCCGGAGGAATTGGCGATGGAACTTCTCACCGCGCTCGACCAAATGTCGCTCAAAGTGGCGCTAAAACCACGCCACCGGACGCTCGTTGCCAAAAGCGCGCTTGGCGCGTATCCAATGTTCGCGGGGAATGGCACCGCGATTCGTGAATTGGGACATTTTGCGAGTGACCGTGGATACACGCAAATCATTGTTGTGACCGATGACAATGTCGAGCCATTGCATGGAAAGGAATTTCGCATGGGGCTTCGCAAAGCGATTGGTGCGAGTGTCTCGCTGCAAGAAATAACAATTCCCGCAGGCGAAGCTTATAAGAACCTGGAGTCTTTGCAGTACATCCTCACTCAATTCCACGAGTTCAAAGCTTCTCGCCGTGCGTCTTTGGTGGTTGCATTTGGCGGAGGCGTGGTGACGGACATTACCGCGCTTGCGGCAAACCTTTATCATCGCGGACTTCCACTCGTCCTCGTTCCAATAACGCTCATCGCGCAGGCCGATGCGGCCATCGGCGGCAAGACGGGCATTGATTGCTTTGGAGAGAAGAACACGATCGGAACGATTTATCCGCCGAGGCTGGTGCTCGTCGATCCGCTCTATCTTCGTACACTTCCGCTACGAGAAATCCATGCAGGGTTGGCGGAAGTGATGAAGTACGCTTTGATCGGTAATCGTCCATTGTGGAATAAGCTGGCGCAGCAAATCGAGCGTCTCGTGCGTGGCGTGGATGCGACGTATGAAGCGATAATCTTCGATTCGATTAAGGAAAAACTTCGTTATGTCGAAGCGGACGAATTCGAGCGTGCTAATGGCATTCGGGAACTACTGAATTTCGGCCATACCTTCGGTCACGCGCTCGAAGCAGCCACGCATTTTAAAGTATTGCTGCATGGCGAAGCCGTGTTATTGGGAATGCGCGCCGCGGCATGGCTTTCGAAGGAACTCGGATACTTGAGCCTCAAAGATTGGACCGAAATGGAAACCGTTCTTAAGAAAATTCCGATTAGCCAAGCGTTAGTAACGAATACAGAATATGTTCTTTCGGCATTCCGGCGTGACAAAAAGGGGATGGGGCGCGTTATCCTTCTCCGCTCGATTGGCGAAGCGTTCGTTTCCGAAATATCGGAAGTGGACACGCGGCGCGCCATCGACTGGATGCTTACACTCGCATGAAGATACTTGTTTTGCACGGCCCAAACCTAAACTTACTCGGCGAACGCGAGCCGGAAATCTATGGACATGCAACGCTGGATGATATCAACCGCACGATGGAAGATGAAGCGCGGAAATTCGGCGTGGAAGTAAAATTTTTTCAGTCCAATCACGAGGGCGCGCTCATTGACTATTTGCACGCGGAGCGAAAATGGATGGACGCGCTCATTATGAACCCGGGCGCGCTCGCGCATTATTCGTGGGCGCTGCGGGACGCCGTAGCTGCCGTCGGCAAGCCGATGGTCGAGGTGCATCTGACCGATTTAACGCAACGGGAAGAATTCCGACGGCATAGCGTGTTTGAAGGTCTCGACAACGTCCGCATCATTATGGGGCGCGGGCCGCAAGGGTATTTGAGCGCCCTCCGGCTGCTCACCGATGCGGGCCAATGATGCGCTGCCAGTAACACCATGAAGAAGTTTTTTTCTTTTGTAAAAATCGAGCACACGCTCTTTTCGCTGCCGATGATTTATGCGGGCATGGCGCTGGGTCTTGACGCGAACCGAGTGAATGGAATCGTTCTTTCTACGGGAACGATAGTTCAGAAGGCGCTGCTCATTTTGGGTGCGGCAACGGGCGCGAGGACCGTTGGCTTTGCCGTGAACCGGATTGTCGATCGGCGTATCGACGCGAAAAATCCACGCACCGCGTCGCGGGAACTCCCCTCCGGCCGCATGACGATGGCTCAGGCGTTCGGCATTCTCGCTGTTGGGCTGATTTTGTATCTGGCCTGCGCTGCCTCACTCAACCCGCTGTGCCTTGCGCTTTCGCCGATACCGCTTATTGTTTTCAGTGTTTATCCATTTATGAAGCGATTCACATCGCTCTCGCATTTCGGGCTGGGCGCTTCGCTTGCCCTGGGGCCGCTCGGAGCCTATTTCGCTGTCCGCCCGGACGTAGCGCTTGCGCTGCCCGCGATCTTGCTCAGTCTCTTCACGTGGCTGTGGGCATCGGGCTTCGATATTATTTATGCAACCTCCGACGAAGCGTTCGACCGGCGCGAAGGTCTATTCTCATTTCCGGCGCGCTTTGGTTCCCGTCGTGCATTGCAATGGTCGGGCCTCATCCACGCGCTGTCATTTTTCGTGTTGGCTGCCGTTTATCTCGTAGCATTTCGAGGAAGTGTGGTTGCGGCTGCTTTGTTGCTGCTTGCAGGAGGATTGCTTTATCTCGAACAAAAAAAATCAGAGGATGTGAATCTCGCATTTTTTAAAATCAATGCGGTGCTGGGCTTTGTCGTACTGCTGTTTGTGATTGTGGGAGTATGGATGAAATGAATGAACGGCCTAAAAGAATCGCCGTCGGCATTACCGGATCGAGCGGGGCCGTCTATGCGATGGACTTTTTAAAGCGGTGCCCGCTCGAAAAATTCGTTATCATCTCCAAATGGGGCAAGGCGGTGATGAAAGATGAGCTTGGCCTGGCCGATCCCGTCGCAGAGGTCGCTCCCTATTGCAAAAAGATTTTTTCCGACGCCGACCTTACCGCGCCGCTTGCATCCGGCACAAACTATATCGACGCAATGGTAATCATTCCTGCTTCGACGAGCACGGTTGGCAAAATTGCATCCGGTATTGGCGATACGCTCATCACGCGCGCGGCAGCCGTGTGCCTGAAAGAGCGGCGCACATTGGTGCTGTGCATTCGAGAAACTCCGCTCTCGACGATTACGCTTCGTCAGTGTGCGGAACTTTCGTCGGAAGGCGTTATCATCATGCCGATTTCGCCGCCGCTTTATTTCGTTCCGGCAACAATGGAAGAATATGTGCAGGGGTTCGTGAATAAACTTTTGGCCACGGTAGGGGTGGAAATGGGAAAAGGTTGGCGATCGGAGGAATTAGAATAAGATGGCTTCATCACAAGAGCGCGGCTTTGACACGCTGTCGCAATTCCTCATACGCTTAGAGCACGAAGGCGAACTGCATCGTATTACTGCGGAAGTCGATCCCGTGCTGGAAGTATCGGAGATTGCAGTGCGCGCATTGCGCGAAGGCCACTCGAAGGCATTGCTCTTCGAGCGCATTAAAGGTTCCAAGTTTCCACTTGCGATGAATGTGCTTGCAAGTGACCGTCGCCTGGAGCTTGCGCTGGGAACGGATCCCACGAATTTAGGTGAATCACTCGTGCGTTTTGCCGAACAGATCTTCCCGCTAAAACTACGCGAGGCATGGGCGGTCGGCAAGCCGATTTTCTCTCGGCTGTTTGCCTCTCGCGTCAGAAAAACAAGCCGTGAAGAGCCGCGATACTCGCTGGATAAACCAGACTTCGACGAGCTACCGATTTTGCAGACGTGGCCGGAAGACGCGGGAAAATTCATCACTCTCCCGCAAGTATTTACCTACGATCCGAAGACAGGGAAGCGAAATGTGGGAATGTATCGGATGCAAATCTTCGGCCCGGATGAAGCCGGCATGCATTGGCAAATTCAAAAGGGCGGCGGCTTCCATTATCATCAGGCGGAAGCGATGGGCCTGCCGCTCGAAGCTGCGGTCGCGATTGGGACGGATCCCGCCATGCTCTTAGCTACGGTCGCGCCGCTGCCGGAGGGAATTGACGAAGTGATGTTCGCCGGTTTTCTGCGCGGCAGGCCCACGAATATGCGGCGCGGAATGTCGGTCTCCATCGATGTTCCTACAAATGCGGAGTTTGTTTTGGAAGGGATTGTTCCACCCTTCGAGCGGCGATTGGAAGGGCCGTTCGGCGATCATTTCGGACATTACTCCCACGCGGCGATGTTTCCGGTTTTCCACGTTCGGGCGATTACGCATTTGCCGAAGGCCATATTCGCTGCAACCGTCGTGGGCAAGCCGCCGATGGAGGATAAGTGGTTAGGCGACGCTAATCAACTCATTCTCGGCCCGCTTGCGCGGCTTATTCATCCCGACGTACTAGAGATTTGGGCCTTTTATGAAGCGGGATTTCATAATTTGCTCGGCGTTCGCGCACGGGAACGCTATGCGAAAGAGGCGATGAAGGCTGCACTCGGGATAATTTCGGATGGGCAGCTTTCGCTCACCAAATGCGCTATCGTCGTGAGCAATAATGTTGAGACGAAAAATTTCCGCGCCCTGCTTCGTGCCATCCGCGACAACTTCGATCCGCGCTACGATTTTCTGCTGCTCGCCAACACCGCGATGGACACCCTGGATTTTACGAGCTACACGATGAACATGGGAAGCAAAATGCTGCTCGATGCCACCGAAAAGCTGACGGCAACTTCGAGCGGCGGGAAATACCCTGACCGAAAACCCAGCGATTTCTTTGCCCGCACCGGCAAAACTCCCGAAGACCCGAAGCACATCGATTTCCGAATTCAAGAATCAAAAATTATTGAGGATGTCCTTCTCGTAGTCAAACTTGCATCGCCGCATCCGTCCCACCTGTCACAAACCGTCCCATTAAAAACGATAGGCCGCGAAGTGATCAAACAATTAATATCAGAAAGCAATATTGAAAAACTTCCCAAAGGCGTAAAAATGGTTGCGGCGGTTAGCGAGGACGTAAATCTTGGAAGCGATCTGGAAATCATCTGGGGCATCTTCACACGCTTCGATGCGGCGCGAGATGTCATCTTTACCCGCTCGACGCTTAGCAGTATCTCGCCCATTCATGAAGGCATCATGGGCATTGATGCGACGTGGAAACCGGGTTATCCGAATCCATGCGTCATGAGCGAAGAAATCGTGAAGAAAGTCGATACCCGTTGGAAGGAATATGGATTTCGTTAACCGCAAGCCGTAACGTTGTAAGAATTTATGTGGATTCGCCTTAAAAATATCCAGGTTTACGCTTATCACGGCGTCCATGCGCACGAGCGCGAGCACGGCGCGCGCTTCGAAATCGATGTGGAGTTAGAAGCTGCGCTCGAAGAAGCGGTGAAGATCGATGAACTTGAACGTACCATCGATTATGTCAAAGTTCAGCAAGTAGTGGTTTCGATCAGCACGGCGAAGCGATTCCATTTGATCGAAACTTTGGCCGATACCATCGCCACGGATGTGCTTGCGCAGTTTCCAGCGCGCGAAGTGATCGTTCGCGTCCGCAAGCCGGGCGCATCGGCGGGGGTGGTATTAGATACGGTAGAAATCGAATGCCGCAAGCGAAAGGACTAAACCATGTTGAACGAGCGCGTAGTCGCCGAATTATCGAGGGTGTTTATCGGTCTTGGCTCGAATATCGAACCGCGTCTCGAATATCTCCTGTTAGCAGTGAACGGTCTGAAGAATTTGGGAGAAATTGCGCTCGTAAGCTCTGTTTATGAAACCGTGCCTGTGGGCGGCGTGGCACAACCCGATTATTTGAATGCCGTCGTGGAACTGCATTCCGCGCTTGGGCCACTCGAACTTGCTCAGAAACTTAAAACTTTGGAAAAAACGATTGGAAGAAAGGAACGTCCGCGATGGCACGAACGCGAGATCGACCTGGACTTGCTCTTTTATAGCGATCTCATTATCGAAAGCTCGGAGCTTACCATCCCGCATCCGGAAATTCCAAAGCGCGCGTTCGTTTTGATTCCGATGCGCGAGTTGGCGCCGGAGCTTCTTCATCCGGTGCTGCATAGGACCATGAGGGATCTATGCGACGAAATTAAAGCTGCTGACGTGCGAAAAACAGACTCCGTGATCCGATAACACTATCCACTTTCCACTACGCATTGAGCTACATTACCATCGAAGGCCCCATTGGAGCAGGCAAGACGACGCTGGCCATGCTGCTTGCCGAGCGGATCGGCGCGAAGCTGCTGCTCGAAGAGTACGAGGAAAATCCGTTTCTTGCCGAGTTTTATGCCGACCGCAAGCGCTATGCGTTTCAAACGCAGCTCTTTTTTCTTCTTTCCCGATTTCGCCAGCAACAGGCGCTTCTGCAGACCGATTTATTTTACGAGAACGTCATCAGCGATTATCTTTTTGCGAAGGATCGCATGTTTGCATCGATCAATCTTGGCGAGGACGAACTTTCGCTTTATGATGAAGTCGAGCGGACGCTTGGGAGGGCCATTCCCGATCCCGATGTTGTGATTTATCTTCAAGGCAGTGTTCCGAAATTGATGGAGGCAATTCATGAGCGTGGGCGGACGTTCGAGGAGCAAATATCGAGTGAGTATCTATCGGAAGTGGTGCAAACGTACAATGATTATTTTTTTCATTATCGCGCTTCGCGGCTGATTGTGATCGATACGGACCAAATGGATTTTCGAATGTATCCCGATATGGTGAGTCCCATCTTAGAAGCGATTTACCGCAACCCCGCGCCGCCGGTGGAGTATCTTGCCACGCCCCGAGATGTGCCAATGTTCTTCGGCGAGTCGGGTGCGTGATTTCCGGCTCATTGACGTTTTTCATCCGGCGCGTGTTGTCTAAAAATGGTACGCCTTTTCGAACTGCTCTTTGCGGCAATCCTTATTTATCTCGCGTTCCGGCGGATCGCCGCGCCGCTACAGCGTGGCTATCAGGAGCGCGAGCAGGAGCGCCGCAAAGACCGCGTGGCCTCGACCCCACCGAAGCTCGACCGCACCAGTGTTCGTGACGCCGAATTTAAAGACCTCGCATAATAAAGCCCTATAGCTGCTCTCGTTTTTTGTTCATGTTTTTTCATACACGCGAATTACACTTGGCCGGACGTTTCCTCTCCGGCTTTGTGCTCTCGTGCCTCGTTTCCACTTCACTTTACGCGCAGCATGTCGAGTGGGCGAATCAAGTGCTGGGATTTTCTTCAGAGCGAGAAGGGCATGCCGCCAAGCAGGTGTTGGGCAAGCCAAATAAATGTCCCGCAACCGGGGATAGCCCCTGCGCGTGGGTGCCGCTCACTGGGCCGAACGAGGGGCCAACGGAAGAATGGATTAAAGTCGGCTTTGACCGCGCTATGAAAATCCAGCAAGTGGCCATTGCCGAAAATATTTATCCGGGAGCCATCGAAAAAATTATTCTTTTTGACGATCAGGATCGCCGGCGAGATTCCGTGGTCTATCATCCGCATCTCGATAGTATCAACGCGACTGTTTTCCACTATCGATTCGCGCCTCGCACGCGATACTTGGTCGATGCCGTCGAAATCGTAGTGCAGCCGGGTCTTTTGGATGGACAAAATGAAATCGACGCCATTGCCATTTCCGACTCGCCAGACGAAAAGGTAACCGCTGATATCAACGTCGCCTCTAACGTTCGTGTCGGCCCGCGCGAAAACTTGGGGCCTAATATTAACTCGCTCTATGATGAAGTGCTGCCCGTGATTTCGCCCGATGGCAAGACGCTATACGTCGATCGCAAGAACCATCCGCAAAATTACCGGAAACTGGGCGCGAGAGTCGATACTAATAATATTGACAATATCTGGTATTCCACCGAGGACTCGAGTGGGAACTGGAGGCCGCTCCAAAATATCGGGCCGTTGCTCAATAATGGCTATGGCTCGTTTGTCTCAAGTGTGACGCCAGATGGCAATACGCTGCTGCTGGGTGGCCGGTATGCACCAAGCGGGGATGACCCCGGCGAGTTTGGACTTTGGCTTACGCATCGAACCGCCGATGGATGGAGCTACCCCGCGCGCGCCGTCGTGAAGGATTATTATTCCGAAGGCGTCACGGGAATGCCCACCTTCGTCGAATTTTGTCTTTCGAACGATGGCCGAACGATCGTTTTAAGTTTAGACAGAAAAGATTCCTATGGAGGCAAGGATTTATATGTCAGCTTTCTTCAACCGGACGGAACATGGTCGGCTCCCAAAAGCCTCGGCCCCGATGTAAACTCCGCCGCCGATGAAGCAACGCCGTTTCTCGCCTCCGATGGCAAGACGCTCTATTTTGCTTCGGATGGTTTTGCGGGTTATGGCTCGATGGACATGTTCTTCACGCGAAGGCTCGATTCTACATGGCAGCGATGGAGCGAACCGGAAAACCTTGGGCCGCAGCTCAATACGCCGGGATTCGATGCGTATTATACCGTCCCGGCCTCCGGCGAATATGCATACTTCGTGTCGACGGAAAATTCTTTCGGCCAGAGCGATATTTTTCGCGTGAAGCTTCCGGAATCCCTGCGTCCGAGGCCGGTTATTCTCGTGAGCGGCAACGTGCTCGATGCCAAGACGGGCAAGCCGGTCATGGCCGAAATTAAATACGAGAATTTGGAAACCGGGAAGGAAATTGGCAGCGCGCGGACGAGTCCCGGAACGGGAGCCTACAAGATTACCTTGCCCGCCGGCGAGAATTATGGCTACCGCGCGGAAGCTCCGAACTATGTTCCCGTCAGCCAAAATCTCGACCTGACCAAAGCGGAAGAATATCAGGAGTTAGAGCGCGACTTAACGCTCGTTCCGCTCGAGCAAGGTGAAATTGTCCGGCTGAATAATATTTTCTTCGAAACGGCGAAGGCGGGGCTTCGGCCCGAATCGTTTACCGAACTGGATCGCGTTGTCACCATGCTGAAGGATAATCCCAACATGGAAATTCTGATTGGCGGACATACGGATAACGTAGGCAGTCCGGCTTCTAATGTCGAATTGTCCGCCGAGCGCGCGGCTGCGGTTCAGGCGTTTCTCGTTAGTAAGGGCATCGATGGCAAGCGGCTGCGCGTGAAAGGTTTCGGCGAAACGAAACCCATCGCCGCGAACGATACCGAAACCCATCGCCAGCAAAACCGCCGTGTCGAGTTTACGATTGTGAAACAGTAGGGAACTCACGCTCGCATTAAACGCACGCACGAAGACCGCTCCATCTCCTCGTGCTTCGATGAGGAGAAGGGATAGAGCGAGAAGAATTTAGAGCCCTCACTGAACGCCAATCCCAACAAGTGGCACAGAGGCAAGAGGATGGGATGAGCCTAGTATGAAGATGTTCAGAGTATCACGAAGGCTTCCAGCGACCGTCGGACAAAATCTGAGCCCAATCGACACGGCGTAACCTGCTTTAAGCGGATTATCTAATCGGCTTGTATCCGTAAAAGAAAAAGCGGTGCCGCTCAATTCAGCTCGAAGCGTGTCGGTAGAGTTTGTAAGATTCGTGAAATCCACCGTTGTATCTTTGCAGCTACCAAGCCCAAGCTGTCCGAAATCAATCGACTTTGGTGTTGCCACCACCGCTATGGGTAAAGGGTCAAGATACTCTTCACACGAAATGAAAAAGATAATGCAAAAAACAGACAATAAGATGAATTTGAGAAACGGTGATATTAACCATTTCCGATCAGACCGAGCAAATAGAGATGCTGATTCCAAAATTAGCTTTCGGTTTGTGCTCATTGCTTGATAGTGAACGCTAATATACGGGTGAGAATGCCCTAAGAAATAATAAGAGGGATGGAATTCCCCTTCCATCTGTTTAAGCATCCAGAATGCTTTTGGAACTCCCCATAACCGAACCTCTTCGCGCCACGCGTGAGCCACGGCCCGAGTGGCTGAAGGTGAAAATCCCGACGGGCGAGACGTTTCATCACCTGAAGCAGCTCATGCGGAGCAAGAGCCTGCACACCGTCTGCGAAGAAGCGCGCTGCCCGAATATGGCCGAATGCTGGAACGCCGGTACCGCGACCTTTATGATCTTAGGAGATACCTGCACCCGCTCCTGCGGATTTTGCGCGGTAAAAACAGGCCGGCCTGCAACACTCGATTTGGATGAGCCGATGCACGTTGCGGAAGCCATTCGTGATATGGGAGTGAAGCACGCCGTCATCACCAGCGTGAACCGCGATGAACTGAAAGACGGCGGCTCGACGATTTTTGCCGAGACCATCCGTGAAGTGCGTCGACAAAATCCGAATACGACGATTGAAGTATTAATTCCCGATTTTAAGGGTAAAGATGAATCGCTCGACCGCATTTTGGATGCGAAGCCCGATATTTTAAATCATAATACGGAGACCGTTCCGAGCTTGTATCGCACCGTTCGCCCGCAGGCGAAGTATGAGTGGTCTTTGCGCGTTCTTCGCCGCTCGAAAGAAGCGGGATTCAATACGAAAACCGGAATTATGCTTGGTCTCGGCGAGCCGCGCGAAGAGTTGCTTCGCGTGATGCGCGATCTTTCGACCCTCCATGTCGATATTCTCACGCTCGGCCAATACCTCCAGCCCACGAAAGACCATTTGCCGGTGCATCGCTACGTGCATCCGGATGAATTCCGGGAACTGCACGATATTGGAATCGAACTGGGTTTTCGCATCGTCGAAGCCGGGCCGCTGGTGCGGAGTTCCTATCACGCGGAGCGGCATGTGTGACAATGATGAATTATGAATGATGAATGATGAAAGCTTGAGCATTTCATCGTTCATTTTCGTCTTGCAATGCTTGCATTATACAACCTGCTGCTTTCGATCTTGCTTCCGGGCGTTCGAGTCGCATCGTATTTCAATCCTAAGCTTCGGCGCGCGCTTGACGGAAGAAAAACGCTTATCAAAAGCACTCGCGAACATTACAAAGACACGAACACTCATGGCCCGCGCATTCTGATTCACGTCGCATCCTTTGGGGAACTCGAACAGGCGAAGCCGGTCATCGCGGCAATTAAAGAGCGCCATCCCGCCGCGCATATTCATCTGACGTTTTTTTCACCGAGTGGGTACGAAAATGCAGTCGGGAAATACGCTGGCGCGGATTTAATCTCGTATGCTCCGCTCGATGTCCGAAGCCGTGTTTCACAATTTCTCGATATTGTGAAGCCCGACCTTGCGCTTTTTGCGCGCTATGACGTTTGGCCGAATATGGCGAGCGAATTGAAGCGAAGGAATGTACCGTCTATTCTTTTTGCGGCAACGGCTTCCGAAAATTCACGGCGGATGCTGCCCATGGTTCGGAACTTATACAGGAACGTTTTTCGTAGCCTTTCCAAAATCCTCGTCATCTCTGGCGAAGATAAAAGCCGGTTTGAAGCGTATGGCGTCGATGCCGGAAATGTTATCGTTGCCGGAGATACGCGTTTCGATCAGGTGCTTGCAAGGCGCGTCGATCTGGAGCGAAATGGCGAGCATCAATTGCCGGAACCTATTCGAGCGAGCATTGCCGAGCGAGGGACGCTCGTTTTTATCGTTGGCAGTTCCTGGGAAAGTGACGAGGCCATTTATCTAGATACTCTTAAAAAAAGTATCGAGCGCAACGATAATATCCTGACGATCATTGCGCCGCATGAACCAAGCGAGGAGCGTGTTCGAAAGCTGTTGGTTCATTTCGCCGGAAAGACGATTCGTTTCTCGGCAGTCGAAGCGTGGGATGGGGAACCAATCATTGTCGTCGATTCCATCGGCAAATTATTCGGACTCTATCGCTATGCCGACGTTGCGATGATTGGCGGCGGTTTTGGCGCGGGTTTGCACAATATTTTGGAAGCGGCCGTGTGGGGAATTCCGGCCATTGTTGGACCGAAGCATGAAAAATCACGGGAAGTCCAGCAATTGATTGATTGTCTTTCCGCATTTGGAGTATCGACGAAGCGGGAATTCGATTTCGTTTTTTGGCGGCTCGCGCAGTCGGAGGGACTTCGCCAATCGGCGGGCGAACAGGCGTCGCGATTCGTTCAGGAAAATCTCGGGGCAACGGAGGGGATTATGCAGGAAATAATTCCCCTCCTAAAGAAGGAGAGTGCAGTGGGTGGTTAGGACCGCTCGTAAATCGCTTTGTACTTTTTAATTGCTTCCAGGATGCCGCGCGCGTAATTCGACTCACCGGCATCGCTTTTGAGCAAGGCTTCTTCTTTAGGATTGCTGATGAAACCAGTCTCGATCAGCACGTTCGGCATCGAAGCGCCAATAAGCACGTAAAACCCGGCTTGGGAAACGCCATTATCCGGAATATGAAGCTTCTTCCCAAGCTCCTGCTGAACGAGCGAGGCAAATTTCTCGCTGAATTTCACATCCTGATTCCGCGACATCGAAGTGAGAATATAATCGACATCTGAAAGATCCTCATACTTGTGATGGCTCGTTTCATACTTGACGACCGCATTCTCTCGCGCAGCAACATGAATAGCTGCCTCCGTTTTTCCCGGGCGGAGAAAATAGGTCGTAAATCCCGAAGCGTGGGAAGGCTTTTGCGGCGTGGAATTGCAATGGACACTGATAAAAAGCTTGCCGTGCGCCTCGTTGGCAATTGCGCCGCGGCGATAAAGTTCCACGAAATGATCGTCGTGGCGAGTATAAATTACCTTCACGCCGGGAATTTCTTTCTCGATCAGCTTCCCAAGTTTGAGCACGATAGCGAGCGCCGCCTGCTTTTCCATATACCCACCCAGTCCGATGGCGCCGGAATCCTTCCCGCCATGTCCGGCATCGAGCACGATAACATCGAGCTTCGCGTGAGAAGAAGAAGAAGCATCGCGTGCAATAGAAGGAATGAAAAACAACAGAAAAATTCCTGGAAAGATGCGAAGAATCAGGATTTTGGAAAATCCTAACATCCATCCGCGTAATCTGCCTAAATCTGCGTAATCCAGGTTCACCTTGTGTGCGGGAGGGGGGACTTGAACCCCCACGCCTTGCGGCGCTACCACCTCAAAGTAGTGCGTCTGCCAATTTCGCCACTCCCGCTGATTTTCAGCGGGGTCAAAACTTGCGAAACGTAGCAGCAGTTCCTCAAACACTTATTTCAATTCTTCGGCAAACTCGGCACCCCATCGAACCACTTCTTTTCGACCTGATAGGGATAGCGTTCATACACGGCGTTATCCTCGTTGATAGTATAGCCATCCATGAAATCGTCTTTGGATTCGCTTCTCATGGAAAGAGAGGCGTCATGCTGACCTATTGCTTCGAGACAAGCTCCTTTATAATACTCTGCGTCCGAGAAATGTGGATAAACCATCAAAGCACTATCGAAGCTTATAATGGCTTGTGAATACTGGCCTTCTTCGTAGCGAGCTATGCCGAGATAAAAGAGGTGCAGCGGATGTACCCAGTTCCCGCCGACCGCGCGATCGTTCACAAGGCACGTTGAAAAAAGCTCGTCCGCGCGTTCATAGTGGCTGAGTTGAAGTGAGCAGAGACCAAGATAAAAATTAAACTCGTGATCCATCACGCCTGCGTTTGGATGGTCGTGTTGAAGAATAGTGAAATCCTCGGTGGCTCCAAAATAATCTTTTTGGAAAATACATTTTAGAAATGCCCGATAGGGAAGATCGTCAGCGGAATCATATTTCACCGCGCTATCGATGTAGGGCATTCCTTCCTGATATTTCATTTGCTTGAAATACGGCATACCGCGCTGCTGCCAGAGATAGGCATCGTGTGGGGATAAGGCGAGTGCGCTATCTATACAGCGGCCATATTCTTTGGAGGAAATGGGGTGCATCCATGCGCCATTTTTTAGATAGCGTTCGCGTATGGAATCGCGAAATGCAGAGGTTTGGGCTGCGCTATTATTATGGAGCACGACGAGGAGAACGAGAACAAAACGTGTTCGCATGAGAGGATCAGTTTTAGGTGAGAAAATAGCCGAATATTAAATCCACTCGCGTGGATTTTTTAGAACGGCTTCGAGTTTCGCCTCCGGCGAGCCAGGTGAGGGATGCGCATCGTATTCCCATCTGGCTACGGTCGGCAGGCTCATAAGAATACTCTCCGTGCGCCCGTTTGTTTCGAGTCCGAAGCGTGTGCCGCGATCGTAAACGAGATTGAATTCCACATATCGCCCGCGCCTCAGAAGCTGCCAGTGTTTCTCGTCTTCTGTATAATGCTCGTCTCGGTGTTTTTCGACAATGGGGACGTAAGCAGGCAGGAAGGAGTACGCGGCATCCTCGACGAACGCGAAAATGTTTTCGAGTTCACGAACGGTTGGAGCAGAAAGGTTATCGAAAAAGATGCCGCCGATTCCGCGCGTTTCCTCGCGGTGCTTGATATAAAAATACTCGTCGCACCATTTTTTGAAGCGTGGGTAATAGGATGGGTCGTGTTTATCGCAGGCTGTTTTTATTGTTCGATGGAAGTGGAAGGCGTCCTCTTCGTCGAGATAATAGGGGGTGAGATCCATGCCGCCGCCAAACCAGGCGTGTTGATTCGTTTGCTCGAAGTAGCGGAAGTTGGCATGGACGGTCGGGATTTTCGGCGAGCGGGGATGGAGCACGAGCGAGATTCCCGTCGCAAAAAAAGTAATACCATTTTCAGCGGTTGATTCTGGCGCATCACCATGCACAGCCGAAAAATTGACGCCCGCCTTTTCGAAAACCGATCCCTCTTTCAGAATACGTGTCTGTCCACCTCCGCCGCCGGGGCGTTCCCATGTTTCCTGAAAAAACTTCTCCGAGCCGTCTAAGATTTCGAGCGCTGCCGTAATCTCGTCCTGCAATTTTCGAAATAACGTTTCGGCGCGCGTTCGAAGAGAATATTGAATTTCCGCCATAGGTAATTACTCTGGCCTTACTCTTAAGGAAGCTCTAATTACGTAGATGGTGATTTTCGATGAGCCTTCGCAAGCCCTAACCACCGGCCCGAAAACATCGTGCCGCCAGCGCAAGCGGGCGGGGGCAAGATGGCTAAGACCACCGAATAAGGGTTAACCCCTCGACATTGCGAAAATGATTATCGTTCGCGATTAGAGGAAGCCGGTGACGCATTGCGGTTGCTGCAATCCACATATCGTTCTCAGGAATAGGTTTGCCAATTCTTCGAAGCTGGGTTTTTATTCGACCGTAAGTTTCGGCGACTTCAACATCGACGGCAACGATAGAAATCAGATCGAGAAAATTGAGGAGACGGCGACGATTCTGCTCTATCCTTGCGGATTTATGCACCCCGAAAAATAGCTCGCCTACAACAATCATCGGGACGAGAATCTCATCGAACCCAAGTTGAGATGGATCGAGCCTGCCGTTCAGAATCTGAATGACGGCGTTCGTATCGAGTACCCCCTCACCATCCATCGGCATCGATATTCTCGCAGCCCTCTTCGATTGCTGCCATTATTTCCTGCGCGTCCTCATCAGGCAAAGTTCCGGCGAGGTGCTTGATCTCAGACCACGGCGTGCCCCTAGGAGTCTGCGACCGCAACTCGCGAGCCGTCGCAAGTAACCGCATTTGCTCGGCAGCGCTGAGCTTGTCGATCTCCTCGTAAAGCTTATGTTGTATTTCGGCTTGACTCATTGGAATATCCTCCAATCCCTAAACCACCGGCCCGAAAACATCGTGCCGCCGACGCAAGACGAGGGGTGCCATTAACTCTTTGCCATCTGCTTCTTCGTCAATCCTTCGTCTATATATCGACGTATCAATTTATCGAGATCGATACCATCTTTCTTCGCTCGTGATTTTAGGTTGCGGACAATTCTTGTTGGTAACGACAGTTGCACTTTCATCCTCGGCAATTCCGATTTCGGATATAGACTTTTAAGGTTCGGCGGAGTATAAAAGATTTTGCCATCGTACATATCGCTCATTGGGAAAATGAGATCGTGATCGCCCCACATTAGGTGACCGTAATCTATGTAGAATTTCTTGAATCGCTTAATGTCAAGATATTTCTTAAATGCCGGATGTGGGCACTTCCGAAGAAACTTCCCGAAATCAACAACTCGGATTTTTCCGTCATTGAACGTAAGGCGAAGGCGATAATCGTCAACGTACTCCGCTTTCTTGACCGAAATATATGGCCCTTTGCTCTTGCCCGTGTCGTCTATAATTTTGATTGCCATTCCTAATTCGCCTTAACCACCGGCCCGAAAACATCGTGCCGCCAGCGCAAGACGAGGGGGGAAGCCCTCTGGGGTAGCTTGTTTTATCTATCGGATGTAGAAGATACCATCGCGAAGATCATCGTATGCATCGAGCGTTTTTAAGAGTCGCCGCAGCATTTCACCAATGGGCACTTGTGGACACGTCAAGATGCCATAGTGATGCCGGTTCGTTTCCATATACTCGCAATGAAGTTCGGTATAATCTCCGCGATTGAATGTCACAAACGTGCGTTCTAATCGCACGGCTAATGCAAGCTGATCGGAGTCCTCGTCACCGGAAGTTCCCATTTCCTGCACGCGAACAGCATCGATGCCCCTCTCACGCAGCGCGTTCGCGAGAGCGCCGTACATATCTTCATCGAGCAGAAGTCTGTGGTTCACAACGGCCGCTTCGCCGCGAGAGCCATCCGTTCCCAGCGATCGACATTGTTATTCTCGGCAATGTTAGCGTCGATGGCTGCTTTGTGGTCGAAATAATACGAAAGGGCCGAGAACACCTGACCGAAATTGAGATACGGTAGCGCAATCAAAATTTCATCGACCGACATGCCCATATTAAAATATCCGGCAATACTTCGAACCGGGGTGCGCGTACCCTCCACGATCGGCACCCCGCTCAGGATGCGCGGATCTGTTGTGATGTGAGGATAGCCGACGGCTTGCTGTGTAATTGTCTCCATAATTACTTAAACCACCGGCCCGAAAACATCGTGCCACCAGCGCAAGACGAGGGGGGGGGAACTACGATTCGCGGATGAGAGTGAACCTGCGGTCTTCCTCAGTCATTGAGGCAAGGCCGCGAGCGATCTCTGCCTGCTCTTCGTCATCCACATACGGGATGTGCGCAAAATCGTCGCCTTCCAGAAATTCGACCGCTTGCTCGATACGCGAACGGTCAAAGTCCTCCTTGTCAACAAGGATAACAAAAGCGTCCGATGTCTCTGCTATTTCGACGTGTCTCATAATTATACAAACCACCGACCCGAAAACATCGTGCCGCCAGCGCAAGACGAGGTCCATTCGCATCCGTGGGAATCTTATGTCTCGCATGATAAAAACGGAACCATCCTGTCACGTCCATTCTCCCTCGTAGTATTTCCACGGGCAAAAATCGAGAAGTCTTACAAGTGGCCTTTTGCCAACATCAATGTTCTTTACACTACCCTTGATTGGCTGCTCTCCTTCAGAATTTCGCTTGAAGGACTTTGCCTTACCGTTTAGGAGATCAACCTCGGACACATGGTACTTTTCTTCCCCACACTCATAACGAGTTGTGGTTGACCCGATCAAGTACCAATCTCCATTTTGAAAACGGTACTGTCTTACTGGCGCATAATAAGTGCAAGCACCGCCATACTTTTCTGCAATGAACAGACTTCCCTTCGCAATTCTCAACGCATGAGGAACATGGAATGGATCGTCATGCGCGCCTCCCTGATCTGAAGGGGGAATAATGTGATCCGCTTGTAGTGCTAAGTCAAATGTGCTGTCCGGTTTTCCAACGAGAATTAGAAGAACTCTTGACGGAGCAAAGCCATAGAGAGTATCGTCGCAACGAACGTAATTATAATCGACTTTTCGTCGTGATTGAATAACTATTGCCCAGTCCTTCACCGAATCGTCATTCAGATCGCCCTGAGCTTTAGCGATAATCTTCCATCCTCTCGGCACAAACGACTCGACGGTCTTACCATGCTTTTGAATGGTCGGGTACTTTGAAGTATCCGACGAAAGTGAAATAAGCGAAAGGAATGAAAGTAGAATAAGCATAATTTAGTGATACAGTGTATGCGACCGTCTGTAAGTTAAAACGGCACGGATAAAAAATCCGTGCCGTTTTGCAAATAATTTACTTCTTCCCATCCTCATCCACTACCTCAAAATCGGCATTCTCTGTTTACGCCACCATTGCTGGTGCAACTTCGAGGATGACGCGATGAAGCTCATCCTGCTTCAGCAGCTTCGAGGCATCGAGAATTTCGATCCCGGCGAGCTTGCCGTCGGGGCCGTAATCGGCGGTGATGTCTTCGGTAAGGTCGCGCGCTTCCGCCGTTCCGGGTTCCAAGTGCCGGAGCTCGATGTAAAGCGCGTCCACGCGGCTGTCGTATTGTACTTTCATGTGTTATGGTAATATACTTTAGTTGTAACAACTACTATTTCTTCTGGTTCATCTATCCAGATCACTTCGACGGTCTTTAATGCATACCGCTTGTTATTGATCGGCGAAATCGCGTTGAATTCGAACGTTTTACGAGATGCAAATCGACCGGATTTCGCCACGTCTCGCTCCCCGTCGATAATTGCTTCCCGTACTTCGTTTTCGGTCGCTCCACGCAGAAGCATTCGTTCTGAGGCATGAGAAGGAATTGTTATTCTTTTCATTTTGGGGATT
The DNA here is from genome assembly GCA_003151825.1 of Ignavibacteriota bacterium. Classification (GTDB taxonomy): domain Bacteria; phylum Bacteroidota; class Ignavibacteria; order Palsa-1295; family Palsa-1295; genus PALSA-1295. The sequence continues at coordinate 5,284 of PLYO01000050.1, read as the reverse complement.
AAAAACGAAATGGGGCAAGCTAACGCTTGCCCCATTTCATTAGTTACTTCTTCCCATCCTCATCCACTACCTCAAAATCGGCATTCTCGACTTTGGGGCCGGACTGTTGTGGGCCGTCCGAAGGCGGAGGCTGTGCGCCATCTGCGCCGGGCGTAGGTGCTTGCTGATACATCTGCGTGGAGACTTCCGACCATGCACGGTTCAGCGATTCCACCGCAGCTTTTATTGCGGCGGCATCGGTTCCCTTGAGCGCATTTTCGAGATCGGCGATGGCGGAATTTATCTTGCCCTGGCCTTCGGGCATCATCTTGTCTTTCAGTTCCTCGACTTGCTTCTTGGACTGGAAAACCATCTGATCGGCCTGATTGCGGGTTTCGACAGACTCCTTACGCAAAGTATCCTCGACTTTATTCGCTTCGGCGTCGCGCTTCATTTTTTCGATCTCTTCTTTCGAAAGTCCGCTCGATGATGTGATGCGGATCGACTGCTCCTTGTTCGTCGCTTTGTCTTTCGCGGAAACATGGAGAATTCCGTTCGCGTCAATATCGAATGTTACCTCGACTTGCGGAACTCCGCGCGGCGCTGGGGGGATTCCATCCAAGTGGAACTTTCCGAGCGATTTATTATCTATCGCCATCGGACGCTCGCCTTGCAGAATGTGAATCTCCACTGACGGCTGCGAATCGCTCGCGGTCGAGAACGTCTCCGATTTGCGCGTCGGGATCGTTGTGTTCGCGGGAATCATTGGCGTTGCGACACTGCCCATCGTTTCGATAGATAATGTGAGCGGTGTAACGTCCAAAAGCAGCACGTCGGTCACCTCGCCGGTGAGCACCGCGCCCTGAATAGCCGCGCCTACTGCAACGACTTCATCGGGATTCACTCCCTTATGCGGTTCCTTGCCGAATAGCTGACGCACGATCTCCTGCACTTTCGGAATGCGCGTCGAACCGCCGACGAGAATCACTTCATCGATGTCGTTCGGGGTAACTTTTGCATTTGCGAGAGCGCGTTTGCAAGGTTCCACGGTCTTTTGCAGAATATCGTTCACCAACTGCTCGAACTTCGTGCGAGTGAGCGAGATATTCATGTGCTTCGGACCGTCCGCAGTCGCGGTGATGAAGGGGAGGTTCACGTCCGTCTGCATCATCGTGGAAAGCTCCATCTTGGCTTTTTCCGCAGCTTCTTTCAGGCGCTGGAGGGCCATCGGGTCTTTGCGAAGGTCGATATTTTCCGCAGATTTGAATTCATCCGCGAGGAAATCTACGAGACGCGCATCTATATTGTCGCCGCCGAGATGCGTATCGCCGTCGGTCGATTTTACTTCGAAGACGCCTTCACCGAGTTCCAGAATGGAAACGTCAAAAGTTCCGCCGCCAAAATCATAGACAGCGATCTTCTCGTTCTTGCCTTTTTTATCGAGGCCATAAGCGAGCGCGGCAGCCGTCGGCTCGTTGATGATGCGGCGNNATCACCGCTTCGGTAACTTTTTGTCCGAGATAATCCTCGGCGGTCTGCTTCATTTTGGTGAGGATCATCGCCGAAATCTCGGGCGGCGAATATATCGTTCCGTTGATCTCGACGCGCACGTTGTCGCCATCGCCGCGAATGACCTTGTAGGGTACGAGCTTCATCTCCTCGTTCACTTCGCCGAACTTGCGGCCCATGAAGCGCTTGATGGAGAAAACCGTGTTCTGCGGATTCGTAACAGCCTGCCGCTTGGCAGCCTGACCGACAAGCCGCTCACCGGACTTCGTGAATCCGACGATAGACGGCGTAGTCCGCGCGCCCTCCGTGTTCGCAATGACCGTCGGCTGCGTACCTTCCATGACCGCCACGCAGCTATTTGTAGTTCCTAAGTCGATACCGATTATTTTACTCATTTGTGTTATCCTTTATATGTTGTCAAAATGTCAGTGCTTGCCCGTAAGATAATTTATTACTCTCAGCCAAGTCTTACCTGGATTAAAAATTTCCTGAAAACTATTTTTTCTCCGCGCGCGCATTTGTGCTTCATGAACTGTGGCGTTTTTGGCTCAAAAACAGAGCTTTCTAAAATAGTTTTTAAAAAATGCCCGAATTTTATAGGGGCGTTTTGAAAAACTTAGAAAACTATATTCTGTCAAATACGAGCTTCATTTGCTAATTAATAGAAATATTGTGCCAAAGTAAAAAGCGGCTATTTAAGTGAATTTTGGTTGTGGCGGAGAGAGTAGCATGTCACAATGGCAGAAACAACATGATAGATCGATGTCATTTTTTGAACGGATTAAGAACGAATAAAGCCCGTGTATCTGTTGCTTGAAATCATAAATGAGAGGAGCATGCTGGACTACATAGTAAATATACCTTGGTTATTGAATCCCAAAATTGGCTTGGGCTTAAATGGTCTAATAACCGATTGGGCATTCAGGGGAATATCGGGCTCTGGAGAAGAATTTTTATGGCGTGAACATCATGTGCAGCAACCTGAAAATGCCAAGCCTGGCGATATACTTTGGGTACTCACTGATAATAAAAAACATCGCTGCTTATTCGGAAAAGCCATAGCAGAAATGCGAGGGCAGAGGGTTAGATTTTTCTGGCAGTCTATCGCAGGAACAGCAGATGAGAAGGGTAGAGCGCATGGAATTAATCTTGGACTCAGCCCAAATCAGGATGCAAAAAGGATTGTCAATGTTGCTGACCAAGCAACAGTCTCTTCTCTGGAATCACAATTAAAGAACCACGCACTCCCGATTCACAAATTTGATGCTGGCTCGCCCGCCTTACAAAGTAGTTACGTCCTTTACACCTCGTTTCCAACTGATCGCTTAGTTCAGGAAGGCAGCTCGCTTGCATCTATTCAAGATATTCGTGGAACTTTATACTTTCTAACATCCCGAAAAGGTAACTTTTTCATAGTGGGAAGAGCGGACTGGGACGGCACTATCTTTAAGTGGGAGGAGCTCGGCTCAGAAGATTCGCATGGAGAGCCTTCGTCAAAGATTTCAAAAAAACTCGCAAAGAAATTTTTTCCCATCAGGTCATCAATTAAAATGCCCCAAAGGATAGGCGGAGGAATAGTGAAAAGCCTTGATTCAGCATTAAAACGTCGAGACATTAAGGCGAGAAGTGATGGTCAAACCCTAAGATCAATCGAACAACTTGCATATAGCGAACCTCTAATCGAAAATAAAAGAATTGGTGGTAAACCTGTAAAGACTCTGGGAAAAGAATTAATCACCCGCCTCCAAGAGAAGCCTCATTTTACTCTTTCTCCGATTAATGCTTCAGCAGATATGCCCCAGTCAAGGTACGTTGAAAATAGATGGGTTCCGAAGTTGCTTAAGGATTCCAATGCATACGAACAGCAAACGACTGATGATATAGCGGCAGCAAAAATAATGCGAGAAACGGAAGCGATGGCAGAAGATCTCGATTTGCTTGATAGTGTGGGAGAAGAGAATCAAAGGAAACTCGTTTCACATTTACGTCGTGAACGAAGTGCCGGACTTCGCAATAAAAAAATAAAGGCTGTGACTGCAGAAAAGCACGTTCTTAAGTGCGAGGTCTGTGACTTTAATTTCGAAGTTGCTTATGGTACGCTCGGCAAAGGATTCGCGGAAGTACATCACATAATACCGCTCTCAACTCTCGGTGAAACGAAGACGAAGTTAAGTGACCTCGCCGTACTTTGCTCGAACTGCCATCGAATGATTCATCGAACTAATCCGATTGAAGACTTGGAAACATTTCGAGGGCGAATTCAAGCGATTCGAGCCGGGGGGACCTGAAAACGGCACGCATAGGAATCATTTAGTAATTTGACATTATGGTTTGACCTCGACGAGTTCGAAATCAAATGCGCCATTGCCGAACTCACGTTTGACTTCTTCTCTAATACCTCGAAGGGTTTGATTTGACATTTTTATGACGTGACTTATATCCCAACCACCCGGTAGGAAATCAGGTATAAATAGTTTGTTAAGATATGTCTCCGTCAGGTGCAACTTCCTCTATTGAATTTAGTGGACTTGAAAATAACTCGTCTAAATCGTAGCTTGGGAATTTCCCGCTGACTTTTCTTCCCTGAGCATCAAAAATAGCTGAGTTATCTTGATCCGCCTCACCGTGAGCGTATTTCATCAATAATTCGCGATGTGCATTGTTGGCAGCATTTAGATCTATTAGCGGATGGGTCTCTTGAAACGATTGACCATCAACAGTTATGTCGAACTTCAATGTGTACATTTTCGTCGTAATGTAATAAATAGTGAATTTTAAAAGCCGCAGAGCGGCGTTGTATTCGCAGCCCAGCATGTAGCGAAGCGCCCTCTGTGGCGGGCTGGGCTGCGTCGTGGTGTGGGATATGCTTTAGCTTGTCCCAAAACTGACGCAAGCTAAAGCATGCGCCACACCGGCACTTTCGCATGGTTCCTGGCTGTTAACCCGGCATGACCACGTTTCATCTTCACGCCGATGCGCTGGACGAGAGCTTTTTGGTAAAGCTCAAGTCCCTGTTCGCGCACAAAGAGATCGACATCGTTGTCCGCGAATCGTCAACGAACGCCGCCGGTCGTGCCGATGGCATCTCTCGTCTTCTCGCGCATCCCATTGGCCTGAAGAATTTTCAGTCTCCGTCCAAAGAAGAAATCCATCCAATCTCATTTTTTCGAGATTACGATGAACGCGATTCGATTTACGACTTGTACTGAGAAGTTCTCTCTTCAGCGAACTTCTGGATTCCCGCTTTCGCGGGAATGACAAATCATCATCCCCCGAATCACAGGAATCACAAAAATCACTGTGCCATTTTGTCGCGCCATTCGTTCAGCTTTCATAGGAATTTCTCGCGATTCGAAAAATTCTGAGAAAACTACTTTTTACAGCGCACACGCATTTGTGCTTCATGAACTGTGGCGTTTTCTGCTTAAAAACACAGCTTTTAAAAATGATTTTTAAAAACAGTCCGAATTTTATAGGGCTGTTTTAAAACATTTAGAAAACTACATTATGCCAAATTCGGCCTTCTTTCGCTAATCAATAGAAAGATTGTGCCAGTCTAAAAACGCTTAAAATAAGCGGTTTTTTGCAATGAAGAGAGAATTAGTATGACAAAGTGGCAGGACTAACATAACAAGGCTCATCAATTATTGTAATTCTTAATAAAAAAAATCAAAATAAACATAAATAAACGAAACATTTGCTTTTCTATCCGTATAAAGCCCACTGCGAGCGTTGAGAGTGTACGCATCCCGCTGTCAGTACAGATATGGGTGATCCCTGCACAATGAAATCAAAT
>PLYO01000033.1 GCA_003151825.1 Ignavibacteriota bacterium | reverse complement strand
CAACTGTGCCCGTCACATTCGACGCCGTCCCCGTCGTACTTTGATTCAGCATAGGAATATCGCCCACCACAATGGTCGCAAGCGTCGCATGCGTCCCATCGCTCCGGAGATATTTACCGGTAGACTGCGTGCCCGTGAGCGCATCGATCGCCGCTTGCTGCGAGGTCTGCCCAGTGCCGCCATTGCCGATAGCAACCGTCCCCGTGACATTCGAAGCTGTCCCTGTCGTGTTTTGGTTGAGCGTCGGAATATCGCTCGCTTGAATAGTCGCAAGTGTAGCATGCGTCCCATCGCTCCGAAGATATTTTCCAGCAGATTGGCTTCCCGTCAGCGCATCAATCGCCGCCTGCTGCGATGTTTGCCCAGTGCCACCATTGCCGATCGCAACCGTCCCCGTGACATTCGAAGCCGTCCCCGTCGTACTTTGATTGAGCGTCGGAATATCGCCTGCCGCAATGGTCGCAAGGGTCGCATGTGTCCCATCGCTCCGAAGATATTTACCCGCAGACTGGGTGCCTGTCAACGCATCGATAGCTGATTGCTGTGTGGTCTGGCCCGTGCCGCCATTCGCAATTGCAAGTGTCCCCGAAAGCGTGATCGTGCCAGAGGTCGTGATTGGCCCGCCGGATGTGATAAGACCCGTTATGCCACCGGATACATCAATCGAAGTGACCGTGCCAATGCCGCTAAGAGATGCCCAGACGGAGTTCCCTGCGCTATCGACCGTGAGGACTTGCCCCGGAATACCCGCGCTGCCATTGGCGGAAAACGTGCCGAGCAATGAGACGCCCGATCCGGTATTGAAAAGATAACTCGATGGTGCCCAATAATTTCCATTCCAATAGAGCGTTTGCCCGGCTGAAGTGCCCATGGCTACGTAACCGGACGCGATAGTGCCTCCCGGCGAGTGCGGAAGCATGTAGGTGTAATTACCACTCATGCCGGGCGGCGCAAAGATGGACACGGCATGGCCGTGGCCGTCGTCGAGCATGAGTCCGCCCGCGCCAAAAGTCCGGTTTTGGGCGCCGGCTTGCCTCGGTAAGCTCGCGAGCAGGGCGAATCCGAAAAGCAGAGCGCGTATCGGAAAACGCTTATATCCTCCGAGGCGGAGAAGAACAATTCTATTCATGGGGCACGAAAATATAGTGAAAATGGAAAGAAAAAGCTCGGGATTCTTCCGCGACAGGCTAAAGGATTGGGGTGGCCCAATCCGCTGACAGCGAAGATCCGGGCTTCAGCCAAAAAATAAAAACAGGCGAAAATACGAATTTTTTCGTGCTTGTGCTGTAAAACGGCGTAGCTTCATACTTCGAGACTGAATCTTTAACATCCACGTATGCGAATGCCGGGACTCCGTATCCCTCCCAAAAAGTGAAAAAACGAACGACTCCTCCCATAATACTCGTTATTTCCCCGCCTCGTTATCCACCCACCCATTATGCGAAGAATTGAACGTGCAATGATTATCGGCGCCTCCTCGGGCATTGGTCGGGCGCTGGCGGAGCAGTTGCTCAAGGAAGGCGCATCGGTCGCTATGGTCGCCAGACGGCCCTCGATGACAAATGACGAATTACGCATGATCGATCATGCGAGAATGACAAATGGGGATGCTGCTCCCAAGGCTTTTGTCTATCAGCATGATGTGACTAATTACGCTGAGATACCCGCGCTCTTCCAGCAAATTACACACGACTTAGGCGGTCTGGACCTCATCATCTATGCTTCCGGAGTAATGCAGGGCGTCGATGAGCATGAATATTCCTTCGAAAAAGACCGTGAGACGATTGAAGTCAATGTGCTCGGCGCATTCGCATGGCTCAATGAAGCGGCGAAACGATTCGAACAATTGAAAAATGGAACTATTGTAGGAATTTCATCGGTTGCCGGCGAGCGTGGACGGCGTGGAAATCCCGCATATTGTACGTCGAAAGCAGCGCTCACCACTTACCTTGAATCGCTACGTAACCGGCTTTCGAGATTCGGAGTGAAGGTCGTCACGATCAAACCGGGCTTCATCGACACACCCATGACGCGCGGAAAGCCGGGACTCTTCTGGGTGATTTCCGCCGAAGCAGCCTCGAAACGAATTCTCACTGCCGCAAAACGCGGAGAAAGCACTGTCTATGTTCCTGCGCGCTGGCGGCTTGTGACCCTCGTGCTCAAGTGTATTCCATCGTTTCTCTTCCGCCGATTGCCGGTATAATGGCCAGAGCACCTCTTCCAACCGAGCGATTGGAACTATTGATGGGCTGGGGCGGAGCCGTCGGCAGCGCGGCGTATATCTATCGCCCATCGACTGTCCCACAATTAAAAGAAGCTTTTTCCAATGCTCGCGTCATGGGACGAACGGTAACGCTCCGCGGCGCAGGCCGGAGTTATGGCGATGCCGCGCTCGGGCGCGAGAACGTAGTGATCGAGCTTACTCGCATGAACCGCATCCTCGCGTGGGGTCCGGCCAGCGGCATTATCACCTGCCAGCCGGGAGTAACGATCAAGCAGCTTTGGGAATATACCATTGAGGATGGCTGGTGGCCACCTGTCGTGCCGGGAACGATGTTTCCAACGCTCGGCGGCGTGCTTGCCATGAACATCCACGGAAAAAATAACTTCAAAGCCGGCACGATCGGCGAGCACATGCTTGCTTTCGATTTCCTTGCGGCTTCGGGTGAAGCATTGCATGTAGATCGAGAAGCCGACGCAGAGCTTTTCAACGCCATCGTCGGCAGTTTTGGGATGCTTGGCTGCTTTACCTCGATCACGCTGCAACTTAAAAAAGTTTATTCCGGCGACGTGGATGTGAAAGTGCTTATCGCAAATAATCTGCGTGAGCTTATTCAAATCTATGAGGAAAACATTCCCAAATCCGATTATCTCGTCGGCTGGATCGATGCCTTTGCGACGGGTGCCTCGCTGGGACGCTCGATTGTTCATCAGGCAAATTATATTACGCCGGGTACTGACCCCACGCCCGTGCAATCGCTCCGGCTAACACATCAAAATCTGCCCGATGCGATCATGGGAATTGTTCCGAAGTCAATCGTGTGGATCTTCATGCGTCCGTTCACGAATAATGTTGGAGTGCGCTTCGTTAATTGGGCAAAATTTATTTCTTCGAAGATCAGCCCGAAAAAGCAATTCCGCCAAGCGCACGCTGCTTTCGCATTTTTGCTCGATTATGTTCCCAACTGGCAGAAATCCTATGGCAAAGGCGGACTGATTCAATATCAATCTTTCATTCCCAAAGCATCGGCGGAAGCGGCGTTTCGGAAACAATTGGAAGTATGCCGGCGTGAATCCATCGTTCCTTTTCTTGCTGTGTTCAAGCGTCACCGCGCGGACCGATTCCTCATGACTCACGCTGTCGATGGCTACTCGCTCGCACTCGATTTCAAAGTCACCGCACGCAACCGGGCGCGATTGTGGAAACTGACGGAAAAGCTGAACGAAATCGTTCTTGCTGCGGGCGGAAGGTTTTATATGGCAAAAGATGCGACGCTCACACGGGAAGCATTCCGCAGCTATCTCGGCAGCGAGACGCTTGCAAAATTCAAAGCCCTGAAAGCGCGCTTCGACCCGGAGTCCATGCTGGAAAGCGAACTATCCAGACGGCTGTTGTAGCATACGGCTCCGCAACTCTTCGCCATGAACTTCTCTTTTGTTCATTATTCCTTCACCACCGGCAGCGTTACCCGCTCCGAGCCATTTGCTGCAATCGTAATGAGATACGCGCCGCTCGGAATATTCGATGTGGAGAGATCGTATTCCGATGATGCGTTTGAGGCCGCGCTTACCGAAGCGGTTTTGAGAACGATTCCCAGCGTGTTGACGAGTGTTATCTGATACACTCCGCTCTGTGCGCCGCTCAGACTGATATGCGCCGCATCCGCGATCATGGGATTGGGATAGACGGAAGCAGAAAGGCTGCCATGCTCGGAATGCACGGTCACGCTGCTTGCGCCGGGAATAAAATGCGCGATGCCATTCGTTTGGGTTCCAAGCCAGGTGCTGCCATCGTTTGCGTTGGAAATGGCGGTGACATTTCCGGGAACCGGGCCGGGGTCCGTCGCATATTTCACGGACCAATTCGTTCCATCGTATTCCACGACGCCAAAATTCGTCGAGACGAGCATTTGGCCTCCCGGTTCGGCACATAGGGTAGGTAGCGTCAGCGGCACACCGGGCAGCGTATCTTTGCTGCCGCCGAAATGTTCCCATTTCGTTCCATCGTAGCGAACGATAGGGCCGAGAGGATTTCCGCTGGAATCTTTCAGTCCCACGAAATTACAAATCATCCATACCGCACCATCGCCGGCGCATGCAATGACCTCCGGCTGAATGCCTTCTGTTGCTCCGCCTCCGGCCTGAATAGCAGGAGTCGGTTTGCCATCGTTCAAGTCAATCGTGTTCCAGGTTGTGCCGTCGTAATGATAAAGGCCTCCAACAAAGCCACCCAGCCCACTATCCTGACCGCCTATCGCCCAAATGTCGCCCGTTTTGCTTGACGCGATGCTGATGGGCCCAAACCCATTAAAGTATGGAATATCCGCAAGGCCATAGGTCTTCCAGGTTGGTGGCTGGCCTTCCTGACTGAATGTTATATGTGATATTTCGGGCACGGAGTCAATCCGAATCCAAGGAGGGCCGGCTTGCACCAAATCGCTGTGGACGCAACCGACCCATAGGTTGCCCGATGAGTCGGCGGCAATACACTGATAGACTCGGTCGCTATTTCTGCTATCGTTCAAAGCGTACCCACGCCAGTTCCCATTATCATACACGGAAACGCCGGTTTGATTTGCTAACCACATTCTGCCCAAAGGATCGCAGGCAAGATCGAGCGCGGTATCGCTCAGAAGGCCATCGGCTGTTGTGAAGGTGCGCCACGTTGTGCCATCGAAAAATAGAACGCCCGGTTGGTTGGCGCCATTATCCCCAATCTGCGTCACAAAAACATGGCTCGTATGATCGGTAGCAAGTCCATGCACGGCGCCCTCGATCTGATTCCCGGTGATGGTGTTCGTAATCGCGTAGCTCGTCCACGTCCCATTGGCGAATCGAGCAACGCCCTTATCGGTCGCCACCAGCACTTCACCTTCGGCATCCCGAACGATGAGCGAGCAATTGTTCGAGGGAAGCCCATCGGCGGTGGTGTAATGCTTCCAGGCCCCATTTGTGAGTTGATATGCACCGGAGTCGCCGGTGGCCCAAAGCTCGCCAGACGAAGAAATTCCAAGAGAGGAGATGTACTCGGGAACGTCCGGCGGCGCGGAGTAGGCCCAATTCGTTCCATCGAATTGCTCGACGCCTTCATAGCCAACGGTCATGTAATTATGCGGATCGATGAGCAAATTATAGGGATAGCATTTCATCGGGCCGCCATTCCACTGTGTGTTGTATTCGGTCCATTTCGTTCCATTGAAGACGCTGACGCTTCCATTAGCGGTCCAAATTTTTCCGGTCGAGTCGAGCGCGATAGACGAGAAGGTATTTTGGCTGGAGGCAATGCTATCAGATTCCGTCCAAACGGTCACATTCGTATCGCGGATACGCGCCACGATGGGATCGTCGTAGGTTGCAATCGTTGTCTCATTTCCCGTGAGCCACAATGCGCCCGATTTATCGAAGAGCATTCCGGCCACGCTAAACGGTGGATTGAAATTGGGGAGCGTGGAAAGGTTCCACTTCGTGCCATCGAACCGTGCGAGCAGTTGAGGGTGGTAACCGTCCGCTAAAATTGCATTTGGCTTGCCGGTGGAATCGAACGCCATGCATTCGAAATATCGCGGGATGCTCGTCTGTGGCTGTGTAAATTGTATCGTGTTCGTATCGTTGAAGAAAAACATGTTGTTCCACTTCGATCCATCCCACCAGCCGATCATATTATCGGCCCATCGCCAGACGGTTCCGTTCGGCGAAGTAACCATTCCGCCCGCATACCCTTGCAGCGAATCCGAAATGCCTGGGAAGGTTTGATACGATCCATCCGATTTTTTGAAGCGCACCATCCCACCCCACGTACTCACCCAAAAATAATCGCCATCGTCGGCCATGGAAACGATTCCATTGAATGAGTTATAGTAGTCCCACCGGCCGGAAGGCGCTTGGGCGCGGACGGAATTCACTTGGAACAAAACACCAACGATGATACCGAGAAGAAAGAGATGGAGCTTTTGCATAATCGTACTGGAATTAATGTGCCCTCGATAGACACGCGAATTTGCCTAAAAGTTACGCCCTCGGTATCACATGTTTGTGCTACGGCAAATGCTCGCCCGCGATGGGCACGAAATACTTCGCGAAAAGTTCGCTGTAGCTTCGCGTGTCGGTCTTTTTGTGGATGGACTTGATGTGTGAGCGGACGGTATTGAGCGAAATCGAAAGATGCACGGCGATTTGCTTGTAGGAATATCCGCAGAGCGTGAGCGTCATCACCTTGCTCTCCTGCGTGGTGAAGCCGGCGTCGTGATCCATCTTATTTTGCACATCCCGAAAAGCCGCGCCAAACGGCTTTGTGGCATTTTGCATCGCAAGGAACGAAGCATAAATATATTTGATAAACGGTTCCATCGAGGCCATCGTCTTGAACGTCTTCGCGGATGTTTTTGGCTTCTCGATAAAACGAAAGAAAATCATCGACCCGAAATACTGCCCGCTCTCATGAAAGTAATGGAAATATTTCGGCGGATGATATTTTTCGAGCGGGACGAATTTTCCCGTCTCCGCTTCGAACTCTTCCGTCACCGATTTATGCGAGGGAAGTTTCGAGATCGCGAGACCATCCTTTTTTCCATTATTCGAAAAACGGACGCTGATCGGCTCCTCACACATCGCCGGCGGACGAATGGGGTCGCAATAGACATTGATATTGATCGCAATGCGATCGACATCCAGGAACAGTTCCAGAAGCGCCGCGCGGAATTCGTCCATCCATGCCGAGCGGTCGGACGTGATCGGCAGGCGATTGAGAAAGGAAATGAAAGTGTCGTTCATAACTTTATGCAATCTCGGATGTAACGAAAAAAATCAACCATAATTCACCGTTTCTTGACATCGCCCCGAGATCATCTCCCTGCTCTCGATAATCTCCCCAAATCAAGGATTAGATTATTTTACCACATCGGCGCCCCCACCGCTTTATTCAAATTATACTGACTTAACTCGAGAGAGAACATCAGCTGAGCTTGCTGCAAGCGGGCTTGTTCGAGCGCGCTTTGAGCGGTAAGGACATCCAAGTTCGTCGCCGCGCCGTTCTTGTATCGAACGACCGAAATGTCATACGCTTGCTGCGCCTGCTGGATTTGCACATCCGTAAGTTTCACGCGCGAGCGGCTCGACTGAAGATCGGCGAGCGCCTGCTCGATGTCGTCCTCTACACCGAGTTTTGCGTCTTCTGTGCGCGCCTGCGCGGCTCGATATTGCGCCTCGGCTTCATCCACTTGCGCGTGCGTGCGGCCGCCATCCAAGATAGGCACATGAAAATTAATCGTTCCAGCCCAATTGAGCTTTTCCTGATTGAGATCGGGTAAATAGCCGTTTTTGTATCCGCCCGTGACACTCGCCGAGAGCAAGGGATCGTTGGATTCTTTCGCGGCGTCGATCTGCAACCTGGCGGTATTCTCCGCGTCTTGTGCCATGACGATTTCCGGCCGCTGCTTTTCCGCAATAGAATCGAGCGCATTCACATCCTCCGGCAATTGTGAGGATTGCGCTGGACGAGTAACGTTCACCGGGGTTCCGGGTGCCATTCCGAGAATGCGGCGCATTCCCGCAACCTGCTTTCGGCGGCTCGCTTGAAGATCGGCGATTTCGCTTTCGGTCTGGGAAATACGCGCCTGAATATTCAGCGTATCGAGCGCGGTTGCGGTGCCTTGCTTCTCGCGCTGATCGGCATCGGCAAGATTGGATTGAAGCACGCTCACCTGATCCTGTTCGACGCGAATTGCCTCATCTGTTGTCAGAATCGAATAATAGATTTGCGTCGTCTGGTATGCGGCCTGCGCTTTATACGCTTCGAGATTATCCTGTGCGCTTTTAATCCCGCTTTCGGCCACGCGGTCCTCGGCGTCGAATCTGCCGAACGCCCAGAGCGGCTGCTGCAGCGAGAAGTTCCCGTTGTAATTGTTGTTTGGTGCTGTTTGAATGGAGATCGGGGTGCCAGGCACCGCGATGATCACCACCGGATCGATGCGCGTGTAACTTGCGTCGCCGGCAAATTGCGGCATCGCGTAGCTCTCGACTTCGTTCAACTGCGCCTTCGCCTGATCGATCGCCGCCATACCCGCTTCCAGCGATGGCGAATGCTTGAGCGCCATCTGCACGGCTTGCGAAAGCGTGAGTGTGTCGGCGCCCTGCGCGAATACACTGGAAGTGCATCCCAAAAGCATCGTTAAAATAATTCCGAAGTTTTTCATGTCAAATTTTATAATTCAAATTTCATCATTCTTCGTCAGTGTGCCGCAGCCATCTCCGCCGTGGGCACGACTTTGCCTTTACGAATGGTCAGAATAAGCGGTAGGCATACTACGAAAAAGATCGTCACAAAAACAAAAATATCGAGATAGCTTTTGATCATCGTTTGCCGCGTCACCATTCCATCGAGCGCGGCCAGCGCCTGCTGTTTAGCGGTGGCGAGCGTAGAGCCTTTTGAAACAAACGTCTGCACCAGCCCATTCAATCGCTGCTGTGTCGCCGTGCCATATTGCGTGACATGTGAAATCAGCCCGACGCGATTAACGGCCATGCGGCTTGCAAGATAGGTATTCACGATCGCGATCCCGAACGATCCGCCAAGCTGACGCATCATATTGTTCAGAGCAACTCCTTGCGGAATATCTCGCGGATGCAATCCTGAGACGGAAAGTGTCGTAATGGGAATGAAACAGAGCGGTAACCCAATGCCGCGAATCACCAGCGGCCCGAAAAAAGTCCAATACCCCGCATCGAGACTGATGCGCGAGAGCATAAACGTGTAAACTGCAGTCAGTAAAAAGCCAGTGAAAATCATGATCTGAGGGGGCATTCCCCATTGTTGTATTTTACCGACGAATGGCAAGACAAACAGCGTTACAATCGCGCCGGGTAAGAGGAGCAAACCCGTTTGCATAGCGGTATAGCCTAACAGCCGCTGCGCGAAGACAGGAATGACAAAAACAGAAGAGAATAAGCCGAAACCGATAATAAACGTTAGGAACGCGCATGACGCGAGCGTCCGGCTTTTGAGCACATGCAGTTCCACAACGGGATGCTCGGTCGTCAACTCACGCCAGATGAAAAGAGTGAGAGCAATAACCGATGTAACCGTGAGCATCACGATGGTGCGAGAATCGAACCAATCTTCGGTCTCGCCTCGCTCGAGCACGTATTGCAGCGAAGCGATCCCAACGATCAGCAGCGCAATACCTTCCCAATCGATGCGCCCCACCTTCCGCTCGTCTTTCGGTTCTTTTACATACGTCCAGGAAAGAATAGCTGCGGTAATGCCGATGGGAATATTGACAAAGAAAATCCACGGCCACGTAAAATTATCGACGATCCATCCTCCGAGCGTCGGCCCGATCGTCGGGCCAATGACGACGCCCAAACCAAAAATGGCTGCGGCCATCGGGCGTTCTTTGATGGTGAACGTATCGAAGAGGATGGATTGTGACGTAGAAAGCAGGGCACCTCCGCCAATGCCCTGCATGAACCTAAAAAAAACAAGTTCTACAAGGGTATGCGAATTGCCGCAAAAAAAAGAGGCTGCCGTAAACAGCAAGATAGAAAACACATAATAATTCCTGCGTCCGAACAGGCCGCCCAGGAAACTCGTCATGGGAATGATAATGACGTTCGCAATCGCGTAGGCTGTAATCACCCATGCGACATCCTCGATCGTCGCGCCGAGCGACGCGCTCATGTCCGAGATGGCGACGTTGACGATCGACGTGTCGATCAGCTCGATCACTGCCGCCGTGATGACGGTGATGACGATGATCCATTTTCGAAAACCGTGTTCTGCCACTGAGAAGTGCTAAGTACTAAAGTGCTGAATGCCGAGAAGCGAATTTTCCAAACTCTTACTTCTTATCTCTTACTTCTTGCTTGCCCGTGCTAACCGTCACATCCACGCTCATGCCGGGCCGAAGTGGGGATTTCGAATAATCGCCGCGATCCGCGAGAATTTTGACGGGCACGCGCTGGGTAACTTTTACAAAATTCCCGGTGGAATTATCCGGCGGCAACAGCGAGAATTTTGCGCCGGTGGCCGGCGAGACGGATTGTACCGTACCATGAAACGTTGAATCGGGATAGCCATCGACCACAAACTCGACGCGTTGGCCGGGCTGCATGTCATGCAATTGAGTTTCCTTGAAATTGGCCGTGATCCAAATATCCCCCTGCGTAATGGCCATGAGTGGCTGACCTTGCTGGATGTATTCCCCAATTTCGACATTCCTTTTCGCAACCGTTCCCGCAACCGGCGAGATAATTGTAGCGTAAGTGAGTTGCAGCTTCGCATTATCGAGATCGACTTGCTTCTGCGCAATCTGCGATGCCGCCACTGGAACTTGCGACTCGGAGGCCGAAGCAGCGTCGCTCGCGCTTTTTAACTCTGCGGCGGCAACATCGTCCGCGGATTTATAATCATCGAATTTCTCCTTCGTCATTGCCCCGCCTGCCAAAAGATTGTTCGCGCGCGCAAGATCGTCCGCGGCTTTTTGGCGATTAACTTCCGCCGTCGCAACATTCGAGCGGGCAACCGTCACCGATGCTTCCACACTTTTTGCGGACGCTTGCGCGCTCATGAGCGCAGCCTCGGCGGACTTGACCTTCAGCGATAAATCATTTGTATCGAGCATGACAAGCAATTCGTTTGAATCCACATGATCGTTATCGTTCACGCGAACCGTGGCAACGAAGCCCGCAACGCGAGGGATGATCGGCGTGATGTCCACGTCGATCTGCGCATCGTCCGTATTCTCGTGAACTTTATTATATTGAATGATATGCCAGCCGTAAAACCCGGCTGCGATAAGAATCGCCCCGAAAATAAACGGCAGCGCCATCCGCACCGGCCCTTTTTTCGGAGTTTTGCTCTGCTCTTCTGTGCTTGTTTCTGCCATACTGATTGTTGAAAAAGGTGACTGAGTGAAATTAGACGACTGAAGTACTTCTTTTCATGCGAGGCCGTTTTACCGCACTCCGCTCATTCTTCTTTCTAAGTTTTTTTCCCGCGTCCGTTTCGAGAATGCCCTCGAAGAGAATTTTAATGAGACTTTGAAAAGCAACTTGTGCAGTGCATGGAAGCTCGCCGAGCGTTTGCGGCACCATTAAGTTCTCGACGGCTGCCGTATAGCTCCGTAAAATAACTTCTGCGGGCACATCGGATCGAAACACTCCGCGCTCGATGCCCTCTTCGATCAGCGTTCCAAATTTACGGAACCGCGCTTGCTTGACCTCATGGATTTCGCGCCACACGTCCGGCGCATGAATGAATACATCGCGAACCAGCACCGGCGAAGCCCGTTGATGCTGAAATCCGATCATCGACATGACCGCTTTCAGCTTATCCAAAAATGGCATTGCCCGATCCGCAAGGATCGAATCGATTTGCTTCGCCGATTCTTTCAGCTTCGGCAAAATAACAGCCCGAAGAATGTCTTCTTTTGTTTCGAATTCGCGGTAGAGCGTCTTTTTGCTGATGCCGATCGCTTGCGCGATCTCGGTTGCAGAGACCTTCGAATATCCATGTTCGAGAAACAGCTCACGCGCCGCTTCGACGATGCGAGCGTGAAGTTCGGGGTCTGGCTTGGCGGTGGTGGCGGCTGACATAATGGCTCTTCGGAAACCCAAAAAGGTGTTTTTGGTTTCCGAACGCCTGTTACGGACAGTATTCCCAGAGGTTTCATCCGGTATACCTTCAAAACAATCCCCACGCGCCTGCTCTTCGAAAATGATGCACCGATAGCGGCTCGCGGTTGCCGACCATCTTGTATTTGATCGAAAGTGCCTCGATGATTTTGTGCATATAATCCGCATAGCCGCCGATGCCGGACATCCGCGTGCCCCAATTCGGGTCGTTTAACTTCCCGCCCCGAATCATCCGAATGCGCGTCATTACGCGCCCCGCTTTTTCCGGATAATTCTTTTCGAGCCAATCCGTAAAGATCGGCGCGACCGCGTAGGGCAACCGCAGAATCGTGTGTGCGACCCACTTTGCGCCGGCATCGCTTGCGCGTTTCAGGATTTCGGGAACTTCGTTATCGTTCAGTCCAGGTATGATCGGCCCGACCATCACGCCGACCGGCACACCGGCTTTCGCAAGCTCCGCCATTGCTTTTAATTTCATTTCTGCGGTCGAGGTGCGCGGTTCGAGCTTACGGCGTAACTCGCGGTCGAGTGTGGTGACGGAAAGCATCGTGCGGACGAGATTCATCTGTGCAAGCTCCTGAAGCAGATCGAGATCTCGCAAAATCAGCGCGTTCTTTGTAAGAATGCTGACCGGATTCCGAAATTCGAGAAACACTTCGAGAAGTTGCCGCGTCAGCTTATGCTCGCGCTCGGCGGGCTGATAGCAATCCGTGTTGCCGCTCATCATAATGCACTGCGGCATCCAATGCGGATTGCTAAATTCCCGACGTAGCAATTCCGGCGCGTCGTGCTTGACCATGATTTTCGTTTCGAAATCAATGCCGGCATTGAATCCAAGATATTCATGATACGGACGCGCCCTGCAATACGCGCAGCCATGCTCGCACCCGCGATAGGCGTTCAGCGAATACGCCGTCGGGATGTCCGGGCTGTCGTTTTTGAAGAGAATGCTTTTCGCGTGATCCGGGATGAATTGCGTCTGTAGTACCGGCAATTCTTCCGCGACGGTTTCCCAGCCATCGTCGAAGGATTCGCGGTGCGTGGTTTCGAAGCGGTTTTGTGTAAGTAGTGTTGTTCCTCGCATATAGGTGCCTATTAAAGTATCCTCTAATATACGACATTTTTTGCGAGGGTATTTAAAAACGGAATTTTGAAGAACACACCGCTTTGGGGATCCATGGAGATCTCGCCGTAACCGCGCCTCCGGCAATGGGCAGTACCGCAACGGGACGGGCGATGAAGGTGGTAAGAGAAGAGCGGATCGGGAATGGAAAAGATTGACGCTTTCACACGCTTCCTCTGCCTGGATTACGAAATAAAAACGAAAGGCCGCCGTGTGGCGGACTCTGTGAACTCTCGCTCGATAATGACAGGGAATCCATTTGAATCAGGGGATATGTATCGTCATCTGGCTCTCAGCCTCATTCCCTATAGTTACCGTGACGCGATAAGCGCCAGCGGGAAGATCAGCGCCGTCAATCGTTAGCGTATGCTCTCCCGCCGATACCTCGCCCAGCGAAATAGATTGCACTGTTCGTCCCAGCACATCGGTAACAACTGCCGAAGCCGCGCCAGCAACCGAATTCTGGTATATGAGTGAGCAATTCGTTGAGAAGGGATTTGGAAACACGCGAAACCCGCTACCCGCAGGAGCATTCTCCGCTACACCCGACTGATTGAAATCCGAAAGCGGACGGCGCCAGACGCCGAAGGAATTAAGCCCCGCAAAGAGATATGGGCCGCTGACGGCAAGCGCGTTAATCGCGGTGTATGTTAATCCCGAATCCACTGCGCTCCAACTCGTGCCGTTGTTCATGGATAAAAAAACGCCGCCATTCCCTCCTGCAAACAAATAATTGCCACTTGTCACAATAGAGGTTATTATCGATCCGGAATAGATGTTCGTCCAGCTTGTTCCGTTGTTGGTTGAAAGAAAAATCCCGCCACCCGTCCCGGCATAGAGATTTGTTCCAACCGGAGTTAGGCAGAACACATCGAGATTAGTCAGCCCGGTGTTTGCGGAGGCCCAACTCGTCCCGTTATTGGTAGAGATAAAAATGCCGTTGTCAGCATAGCCGCCGGCAACAAGATTTGTGCTGCTAGTGGCAAGTGCATCGACTACTGCCGTGGTATCGAAGCCAGTATTGACCGGCGACCAGCTTGCTCCACTGTCCGTCGAAAGAAAAACACCCTGAGTCCATGTTCCTGCAAAAATATTCGTACCGCTTGCTGCCAAGGAAAACACCGCAATCATCGACCCTGATTGTGTCCAGCTTGACCCATGGTTAGTCGAACGGTATAATCCATTATCGGTCCCGGCGAAGAGATTTGTTTCACTTGCTACAATCGACAACAGCGTAATGTGTGACAAGGGGTTACTCGCCGGTGTCCATGTTGCGCCATAATCGGTCGTAATAGAGGCGCCGGCGGGATCTGTCATGCTCTCCGCCCCTGCAAAGAGCGATGAATCGATTGCCGTCAAGAAATTGATCGTCTCTAGGTTACCGTCAACATTATTGGGTCCGTTCGCATAGACCCATTGGCTTCTGGCGCCGGGTGTCGCGGTGAATGCCAGAATCAATACTGACGCGATGATGGTAAGTTTTTGTCTCATGACTTATTGCAATTTAATGTCCCTATACTTAATGTCGAACAATGAATTTTGCGGTTTCCGTGCCTGTCTCGGAGATCAGACGGCAGATATAGAAGCCTTCCGGAAGACCGGATGTGGTTATAGTAAATTCCCCGGAGCCTGACGTGACTCTCTGCTGGTCCACGACAACGCCAAGAGAATTCACGATTTCAAATTCCGAAGCTTTCGCCGATGGGGAAGCAATCACGTTTTCACTCTTGTCCGCAATGGCAGGGAAAAGGGTCATCCCGTTACTTGTAGGTGTTGAAGAAGAGGCAACCCCTGATTGATTAAAATCCGAAAGAGGACGGCGCCAGACGCCACGTCCGGTTCCAGCAAAAAGATAGGCTCCGTCCACGGCAAGCGCGCCAACTGGTATACCATAGTCCGGTAACTCGGAATCGACCGCGCTCCAACTCGTGCCGTTGTTCGTGGATAAAAAAACGCCGCCATCCCCACTTGCAAACAGATAATTACCATTTGTCACAATAGAAGCGATGAGCGATCCGGAATAGATATTCGTCCAGCTTGTTCCGTTATTGGCTGAAAGAAAAATCCCGCCGCCCGTCCCGGCGTAGAGATTTGTTCCGACCGGAGTTAGGGATAACACATCCAGATTAGTCAGCCCAGCGTTTGCGGATGCCCAACTCGCCCCATTATTGGTTGAAACAAAAATGCCGCTCCCATCCTCGCCGCCTGCAACGAGCGTTGTGCTGCTAATGGCAAGCGCATCGACCGCAGCGGTGGTATCGAAGCCCGAATTAACCGGTACCCAGCTTGCGCCACTGTCAGTCGAAAGATAAACGCCCTGACCCACCGTTCCGGCAAAAACATTGGTTCCGCTCGCCGCAAAGGACCACACTATATTCGGCAGCCCGGATTGTATCCAACTTGAGCCGTTGTTAGTCGAACGATATAATCCATTCTCTGTCCCCGCAAAAAGGTTTCCATTCGAAACAATCATGGCATAGGAAGGAAGGAACTGTATGCCGTTGTCCGATTCTTCCCATGTTGCGCCGTAATCGGTCGTAATGGCGGTGCCGGCGAAGTTTAACGGATCTTCCGACCCTGCAAAGAGTGATGAATCGATTGCTGTCAAGAAATGGGTTACCCCTGGGTAACCATCGATATTGGGTCCGTTCGTGTAGACCCATTGGCTCCTGGCAACGGGCATCTCGAGGAGCGTCAGAAGAAAAATAAAAGAGGCTGTTGCAATTTTGTATCTCATAGCTGAAAATGATATTATCAATGTCGAACAATGAATTTTGCGGTTTCCGTGCCATCGGCCGTGATGAGTCTACAGAAGTAAAATCCTTCCGGTAGTTCGGAAGTGTTTATAGTAAATTCCCCGGAGCTTGCCGGAACTTTCTGCCGGTCCACGATTACGCCAATGAAATTCATAATTTGAAATTCCGAAGAGTGGTTCGAAGGCATGGTTAGCACATTCGCGGTTTGGTCGGCAATGACAGGGAATCCATTTGAATCAGGGGATATGTATCGTCATCTGGCTCTCAGCCTCATTCCCTATAGTTACCGTGACGCGATAAGCGCCAGCGGGAAGATCAGCGCCGTCAATCGTTAGCGTATGCTCTCCCGCCGATACCTCGCCCAGCGAAATAGATTCCACCTCGCGTCCCAGCACATCGGTAACAACTGCCGAAGCCGCGCCAGCAACCGAATTCTGGTATATGAGTGAGCAATTCGTTGAGAAGGGATTGGGATACGGTTGCTCCATCGTCAGCCCGGTAACGGTCTCGGCGTTCTTTACCGAGCTTGGTGGCGAAACCTGAAAATTATTCACGAAATACGATGAACCATTGGAATCCACTTCGCCAAAAACCTGATGTGCTAATTCCGTGAGCAACAGCAGCGCGCCGAAATTCTGTTTATAGCTCGTATCGCTTACGCGCGCGAACGTAAGCGCGACCGTCGCTTCCGCCGATTTGCCGGGAGGCAGCGTGAACGGCCCCGTTGACATCATCATCCGCTGATCTTGATAGACACCATTCCATACGTCCTTCTCCCCAGAAGAAACAAAATCGTAGCGTAAGTCCGGCGTGGAAGGGTCGTTCAGGATTGTCCAGTCCCTGAACGTAACAAGTCCTAATTGATTCTTTTGAAAGAGACTGTTAGGGCCATATCCTTGAAGCCCCGAGCTGTCATCATTGGGAATGATATTGTCCTGCAAATCAATAACAGGACTTTCGAGAAAGCTGATGCCAAGCCACCCATATTGTTTTCCGTTAGGTGGCTGCGATAAATTGCGCCACGCGACAGCCATGTTGAGTTTCGAAGGATCGGAACGATATGGCTGACTTAGCTGCGAAACCATTGTTGAATCCGCGAAGGAATTCACGAGCGAATCATCAACATAGCTGACAGCGTCATTGACAGCTCCGCCAACACTTGCGTCAAGATCGGGATCGAACGCGGGGGCGAGCCAGCAATCAAGGAGTGTGTCACCCGCTCCAGCACGCAACTGGTTGGTATTGTTTGTTACTTTGTAGCGGACAAAAATCATATCCCGGTAGCTTCCATAGCCCCAGGAATAAATTACTTCCTGAATGTCGAGTCCAAACGGATAGCCCGTGCCCGGTTTGAATTCCGGATTGTTCGTCGGGTCCTGATCGGTGTATAAATTAACGATGTCTTCCTGGGAAACCATCGCGGGCAGGGGCGTCTTTCCAATGATGCCGAGTTGAGAATTTGCCGATTGAATACTGGCGGCATTACGCATCGTCACATCGGAAATATAATCACCGAAGTAATAATTATGCTTGAATGTTTTTGACGAACTCGTATCCCACATCGGCCACGAATAATAGGGCGACGGGACGACCGTGGAACTGCCCGGGATAAATTTTCCCACAGTGGCGTCATAACGCGGGCTAACATAACTTATGTATTTTGCTGAATCATTGGCTCCATCCGTTCCTGTCGAGAGGCCAACTTGGCTCGCTTCGCCTTCAATGTACCATCCCGCGCCGGAATTCGCGTTGTAGCCAAGTTCGCAGAGCTTTTGGAGCTTTCCTTGAATCTCTTTTTGGGTAGCGAACCAGAGTCCCCCGCCAAAAATATAGCTGTCGCCCGAGCCGCGCGGCCAAAAAAGGCCTTCGTTATTCCCAGTACCCGCACTAAATAATTCGCCGCGATTCGTGTAAGAAAACTCGACATTGCTCACAGTATTCATTTGGCGAAGCAATGTCTGCGGCAAGGCTCCTCCTTTATGAGCACGCAATACCGGTCGAGAGTGAGCCGATGAAATAGTGAATAGAATGGCGAGCGCAACCATCGCTCGCATCGCAAAACCCTGAAGATTCAATCTCATGTTACCTCCGTGAATGTGACGGGCTAAAGCCTGTCCTATAGATAACACGAGAAGCAACCGGAAGTTGCTCATCGGCAACCCCATCCTGAAAATCCTTTACATCCTGCGAATCGTGGTTTTATTCCGACACCACATTGACGCGGAATTTCCCCTGCACGCCATGCTTCAAGCGCACGGTAATCTCGTGCGCGCCGAGGGTGCGAATTTGTTCTTCGATATGAATCATGCGGCGATCGACATCGAAACCCTGACGCTCCAAGCTATCCGAAAGCATCTGCGCCGTCACGGAGCCATATAGGCGATTTTCCTCGCCGACGCGCATAGGGATGGTGACCGTCACCGATTCGAGGCGCTTGGCATATTCTTCCGCGCTCATTTTTTCGCGCTCGACGATACGCGCGCGCTGCCGCATTTCATGCTCGATCTTCTTGAGCGCGCCGGGCGTGGCAACGTACGCGAGCTGTCGCGGCACGAGAAAATTGCGCGCATAGCCCGCGCGGACGTTTACGGCCTCGCCGGCGGTTCCAAGCGTTGTGATGTCGTCGCGGAGAATTACTTTCATAAAATTGCCGGCATTAAAAATTCATGGCATAGCCGCTCGCCGTTATTAAAGCTTTGACGTTTATTGAATTGGAATAGATTGCGCCGAGGCCGCCGCTTCGTGCGCCAGACTGGACGCTTCGCGTTTCGAGGCAAGTTCATCGGAGCGTTTCTTCATCGCAATCCGGCCCTTGGCTGCGGATTCTGGAAACGCGAGCGTGAGAAACCGGATCACGCTCTCATCTAAGCTGAACATGCGTTCGAGCTTCGAGATGAGTTCGCCCGGAGCGGTAAAATGCGCGGAAACGTAAAAACCCTGCGTTTCCCGGCCAATTTCGTAGGCGAGCTTTCTACGCCCCCAGCGTTCCATCTCGATGACGGAGCCTCCGTTTTTCTGAATAAAACTTTCGGTCTTCGCAATGATGGGATCGATGTCCTTATCTTCGAGCGAGCCTTTTACAATAAATGTCGATTCGTATCTCTTTTCAGCCATGTTTTATGTTTCCCGTGGATACCCGGCCTCATTCGCAGAGGTGGTTTTGATAGCCCCCAAGTGCCTTTTGCCAGGGAGCAGGAAAATCCGCGCGGCCCTCAAACAAATATAAGGGAAAGTGGTTTCAGGATAATTCCAAAGATAGTGGCTTCCAAAGATAGTGGCTCAAATCGAGAGGGATTCGATCATTCTGTCTTCCCGGCGCGACCGGCGATATCGATGCCGGCGGACTAATACGGTGCCAATTGTAATGACATAAGTGTTGCTTCTTAATTAAGGAAGCTCTGATTAAGTACCTTGTCATCCTGAGCGCGGAGCAAAACGGAGCGATAGTGCAGTTCTGCGGAGTCGAAGTATCTCCAGTAGTTCACCAGCGAGCGAAACTACATGAGATCCTTCGACTCCGTTCGTTTCTCATTCTTCGAAACGAACTCCGCTCAGGATGACATATTAAACTTAGCACTTCAGCAACTTGCAAGACGCGCTCAAAAAATATTTCGGCTTCGATTCGTTTCGTCCGCTTCAGCGCGAGATCGTCGAATCCGTACTCGCGAAAAACGATGTCTTCGCGCTCATGCCGACGGGCGCGGGCAAATCGCTGTGCTTTCAGCTTCCGGCTGTGCTATTGCCGGGCGTGACGATCGTTATCAGCCCGCTTATCGCGCTGATGAAGGATCAAGTCGATGGACTGAACGCTGTCGGCATTCCCGCGACATTCCTCAATAGCTCACTCGATGGACGGGAGCTTTACGACCGAATGCGCGCGCTGGAAAACGGCGAATATAAACTGCTCTATGTCGCGCCGGAACGATTCCCGTCGCCCGGTTTTCTCGAATTTTTGGAACGATTGAACGTCTCGCTCTGCGTCGTCGATGAAGCGCACTGCATTTCGGAATGGGGGCATGATTTCCGCGCGGACTACCGAAATCTCCGTATCCTGCGCGAACGGTTTCCCGCCGCGCCGATCATGGCCGTAACCGCAACGGCAACGGAGCGTGTCCTCGCTGATATTCTCGATCAACTTCAACTTCGCGCCGACACGAACATCTTTCGCGCCAGCTTCGACCGGAAGAATTTGCTCTATCAAGTCTGGCCCAAGCGCGGCGCGATGGCACAGCTTGTCGGCTATCTCGATAAGAAAAAAGGCGAATCGGGAATCGTCTATTGCCTCAGCCGCGACAGTACGGAACGAATGGCGCTATCTCTCCAAGCACAGGGACACAATGCAATGCCCTATCATGCCGGACTGGAACGAAATGTTCGCGCGCACACACAGGAATTATTCGACCGCGACAAAGTAGATATTATCTGTGCGACGATCGCGTTCGGCATGGGCATCGANNAAACCGGCCGCGCGGGCCGCGATGGCCTTTCGAGCGATTGCATTTTATTTTCTGGAGCCGGAGACCGTCAAAAGTACCTGATGTTCTTCAATGAGAAATCTCCGGAAGAACGAGCACGCTCGATACAGGAACTTGATAGAATGGTCGATCTCGCTGAGATAACAACGTGCCGGAGAAAAGCACTGCTTTCTTATTTCGGTGAGAACTATCCTAACGCAAACTGCGGGACGTGCGATAATTGTTTATCCACCCAAAATGTCGATTCCTTCGATGGTACGCGGCTGGCTAAGATGTTCCTTTCGTGCGTGGTGCGAGTGAAGGAAAATTTCGGTCAGGCGTATGTCATCGATGTGCTGAAAGGCTCTCGCGGACAAAAGATACAAGATTTCCGCCACCATGAACTGCCGACGTATGGCGTCGGCCATGAACACACGAAAGAAGAATGGCGGCATTTTGCAAATGAATTTCGCAGACAAGGTTTGATCGTTCAAGATCACGATCATTATAGTGTCGTAAAGATCACGCGTAAGGGATGGGATGTGCTGAAGAACGGATTGCAGGTCACGCTCAACCGTCCGAAACATATTGAAAGCGTTTCGCGCGAGGCAGTGGAACTTCCCGCGCCGAATATGAAGCTCTTCGAATTGCTGCGCCAACTCCGCCGCTCGATCGCCGAGCAGCAATCAGTGCCTCCGTATGTTATCTTCAACGATTACACACTGAAGGAAAT
Source organism: Ignavibacteriota bacterium (assembly GCA_003151825.1). Lineage (GTDB taxonomy): Bacteria > Bacteroidota > Ignavibacteria > Palsa-1295 > Palsa-1295 > PALSA-1295. Next base: position 77,239 of record PLYO01000033.1, on the reverse strand, counting down.
TGCTGCGCGGCTGCCCGTCGATGGACAAGAGTTCCTTGCCATTTCCGGCGTCGGCGAAGTGAAAGCGCGGCAATATGGAATGCAATTTTTGAGCGTAGTACGCACTTTCAAAAAGGAAAATCAAGGCGCAGTAAAATTAACGGAAGTTCGCCACGCGCCGCGCGAAGAAAAAGGCGGCGACAGCGTTTTTGAAACGCTCACCTATTTCCGCAAAGGACATGCGCCGAAAAAAATTGCGGAACTCCGCGCGCTCGCGCCCAGCACCATCAATGGACACATCGCGTCGCTCATTCAAAACGGCGACATCGAATCGCTCGATCTGCTGGTAGATTCCTCCAAGCTCCCCGCGATTCGGGAAGCATTCCAAAAGCACGGTTTTGCATCGCTAACGCCCGTGAAAGAACATCTCGGCGACGCCTATACTTATGAGGATTTGCGTTTTGTGCGGGCGTTCGATGAGAGAAAGAAAGTGTAGATTTATTAGACCCGGAAATGAATTTGAACCTATTGGGGTTATAATTACGATGATTCCCAATCTTCCAATTCCCGCCATTCAGGCACTCTGCAAGCAGCACCGAGTACGCGAACTCATGCTGTTCGGCTCTGCCGCGCGCGGTGATTTCGATGCTGCGGTCAGCGATTTCGATTTCCTCGTCGAATTTATCGATCCTTCCAAACGCGATCTCTTCGATCATTTCGATTTGCAAGATGCGCTGGAGGGTTTGTTAAAACGCAAAGTCGATCTCGTCTCCAAGCGAGCACTGAAGACGTGGGTACGCGATCAGGTGTTGGCCGAAACGAAGCCTGTCTATTATGCGGGCGCCTGAACTTCGCCTTAAAGACATCCTCGAAGCTGCGGACGCAATCCACGAGTTCATCGAGCAGATTGAGACATTCGAAAACTTCGAGCGTTCCCTCTTGTATCGGAGCGCGATTGCACTTCAATTAGTTATTATTGGCGAGGCATCCGGACAAGTCGATGATGAATACCGCGCCAAACATCCCGAAATCCCATGGGACAAACTGAAGCGATTCCGCAATTTCGTTGTGCATCAATACTTCGGCGTGGATTATCAGGAAGTATGGAACTCGGCACTGCGCGTCACCAGCGAGATCGAGGATCAAATAATTAAGATCATGGAGCAGGACTTCCCCGATTTCTGACCCAGAGCGCCGCGTAGAGCCTGTCCTTTGCCGACGATGCTTCTTCCAGCCCGATACACTCGGAGGGACGAAAGAAACCGTTGGAAGGCTGGAACCCGGAATACCTATTATCAACCAATTGCCAATTTGTTTACTTCCGCTTCGATCTCTGCAATCACCTCAGAGTTAGCAATTTCATCATCTACGCTATAAACGAGGAATACTCTTCCGCCATACTTGGCGGTAAAAGCCTCGAAGCTTGCTCGCATTCTTTCGCTCGCTGAATAATTTCCAAAATTAGAGCGAGACGTAACCGGTTTGATCTGAATTCCAAATGCTTTTTTACCGACCCACCCTAAATAATCGATGTCACCTGCATGATCGAGTTCGGGATCGCTCTACTCAAAGCGAACTGATAGGAAACGAGAAGCAAGCGTATCCTCCACAACGGATTTCTCGCGGATGTAACCATCATAGGTTCGATTAATGGTGAGGTTATAAATATAGTCGATACAATCCTCAAGCGAAAGTTGATTGAATGCCTCTGTCCATTCGGGAATGACAATTTCCCTGATCTTCACATGAAGGCGCTCGCCAAGTTCCCGAAGCATCTCGCGATTAATTCGGGACGGAGATTTGCCCGCTGTTTGCGCATGGTCGAAGTACCATGACTCCCAGTCCTCAATCGATTTGGGCTGACATTCGCGAATCAGCGCCATCACCGCCCCGACTTTATTCGGACGTGAGAGCTGGTATGTCTGGCAGGTATAATTTAATACCTTTTCCTTTTTACCGAATGACTTTGAAAAAGTTTTGCTCATCAAATTTGGTTTCAAACCACCCGTCTATCTGCTTCGCCACTCTGAGGTTGCAGATGGGTCCTGTTCCAAGTATCTCGTAGCCTGCTCCGCCTCAATAATACCATTTCAGCCCGATGCTGAAGACCTCGCAATACCATGTCTAACTCCTGAACATCGGGAATTAAATAATAACCGTTGCCGCCGCGACCGCTTCGACTGCCAATAAGCTCCCCCGCTTCAATAGCATCCCGAATTATGGCTCTCATTAGAACTTGATTCCCGCCGTCAGAAATATTGAAATGAATGGCCAACTGATCTGAAGTAATCGGATTGGTTCTGTCCGTATGGCCATGAGTTCTTAAGAAATTAACTAACTCTTGGATTGTCGGTGGCATGTGTAAAAAGTGTCAAAAATTTCTTTTTGAGTTTAAAATCGAAAGAATCATCAATCGCAACAAGCCCCGATTTAATGAGGTGCGCATTGACGAACGTTTTATTTTCCAAATAAAGATAGGCCATCAATACACTATCGCGGTCATAGATAGTTGAATCGTGTCGGAGAAAAACACGTTTACCTTTTGTTTTCGCACGAAGAAATTCCGTTGCTGCTCCATTAGCTTTTTTATCCTCCTTAATTCCTATAAGACGAATTGTAAGGTCATTGCTCAATCTCACCAATTCTGGACTGATGATTTCCTTCACCGTAAAAAGCTCATCACGTTTGCCACTGCTTCCTGCATCTATTCGCGCACCGAAATTCAATTTTTTCGGATCAACTTTCTTGTCTAACTTGTGCGAATCGACGAAGAGATATGGAAGCTTCGCAAGTTCGGGCTGAACATCAAGAGGGTTTTGCTGCTGCAAAAATTCGTAGGACGTGCCTGAAATTTCAGTCTGCTGAAGTCCGAGTTTATTTATGAAAATGGGAATGAATTCTGGGTTAATTTCATAACCGACCGAACTTCGTCCGAGGTGCTTTGCGGCAAGGCTGGTTGTACCACTTCCTGCGAATGGATCGAGTACCGTCTCACCTGGAAACGAAAACATTTTGATGAGTCGTCGTGGAAGCTCTTCGGGAAACATTGCGAGATGTCCATCCTGTCTTACTCCCGGAAACATCCAATGACCAGCAAAAAAAGTGTTCCATTCTTCCGCAGTCATTTTCGCAACCTCTTTCTGCTCTGAAGTAGGCTTTGGAGCATCTCCGAGCTTTTTAAAGATCAGAATAAACTCATAGTCGAGCTTCAAAATTCCATTACGTGGGAATGGGTATGATCCCATTTGCACCCCACCGCCAGATGTTTTTGTCGTGGTAACTTTCTGCCAAATCACGGCACCCATATAATCGAAACCAATGGTTTCGCAAAATCGAATAATCTCTTCACGAATGGGTATCACCTTATATCGCCCGTAATAAACCGCACGGGCGAATTGGTCACCAATATTGACACATAGTCTGCACCCATCATGGAGGACGCGGTAACTCTCCAGCCATACAAGATTTAGATGGTTAATGTAATCTTCATAGCTATCATGGAAGCCAAGCTGTTCTTTAACACCGTAGTCTTTAAGTTGCCAATACGGCGGAGAGGTTACGATTAGATGAACCGATTTATCGGCAAGCTCCGCCATGCGGCGGCTATCTCCAGCAATAACGGTGTGGGTCGTTCGAATTTCCATCCTCGATTCATTGAACATGGCAAATCATGCAAAAGTGTTCTTGATAATTAGGAAGATTGAATTAATCTTCCTAAATATACGATGAACTTAACTCGACGTAATTCCATAGCCGCCCATTTCCCAAAGAAATTTTTATCTATTTTCACGAACCGCTTGCTTTTGGGTTTTGGAACGCCTGGGAAAGGATGAAGGCTGAGGGATGAAGGATGAAAGGGAGTTAGTGCTAAACGATTTCCCCTCCCTGGGCTGTTACACCACTATGACAGGAATTCAATATGTAACGGACGAAACCGGAGTTCCGACCGCCGTGATGCTCGATCTCAAAGAGTGGGGCGATCTGTGGGAGGATTTTTATGATGGTATCGTCGCCGAGCAGCGCAAGCATGAGCCGCTCATTCCCTGGGAGGAAGTGAAAAAGCAGCTCGCGCGGCAGCATGAACTATCAGATTAAGTTCCGTGCCTCCGCCCTGAAGGAAATACTCTCGCTTCCAGAAAAGCTGTCGAGCCGGGTTCAAGTTGCCATCGAGGCTCTTTCGGAAAATCCACGTCCGTTCGGCTATATTAAGCTCCACGGCTTTGAAAATCTCTTCCGCATCCGAATCGGCGATATTCGCGTGGTCTATACCATCGAAGAAGAGATTAGGATCGTAGAAATTCGGAGTGTTGGGAATCGCCGCGAGATATATCGCAAACGTTAGGCACCTATTTCCCAAAGAAATTTTCATCTATTTTCACGAAACGCTTGCTTTTGGGTTTTGGATGTTGTATATTTGGTGGTGATGTTACAGGCACCATTTTCATTGAGAAAGAAAGATGCATAAGTTCATGAAAAGGATTATGAAAATTAAACGTGAAAACACATTTTGAGCACCTTTTCTGTAAGAACAAATGGCGAAATCAAACTGGAAATGGCACAGTTCATGAAACACAAATGCGTTTCCTGCTTTTCGGTGGTGGTTTTGGTGAGGAATTATGCATTCGGGTTGCATAAAATGTTTTTAATGCTATTCCTACAAAAACGGTAATTCAGCCAGCTCTGGATTCCCGCGTTCGCGGGAATGACATTCAAAGCGGGCTATCCGCGAACTTCTTGCGGGGCATCGCGGTTATTGCCCACCCGAAAATTAGAAATCATTTGATAATCCTGAAACCGAACCCATCCTCACTTTACCCACATGGAACAGATCATTCACGCCGTCAACCTTGCACAAATTCGTCAGGATATTCCCCCATTTCGGGCCGGGGACATCATTAACGTCTCCGTCCGCGTCGTCGAGGGCGATAAGGAGCGTATCCAGCATTTCGAGGGGATCGTCATTGCTCGGCGCGGTTCGGGGTTGAATGAGACGGTGACCGTCCGCAAAATTTCGAATGGCGTGGGCGTCGAGCGTATTTTTCCGCTTCATTCGCCGCGGATTGCCAAAGTCGATTTCGTGAAAGCCGGGATGGTCCGCCGCGCGAAGCTGTACCATCTCCGCGAGCTTGGCTCGAAGGATGTGCGCCGCAAGACGACTTGATAATTACGAATTTCAAATTACGAATTACGAATGTGGGCTGAATGAGCCCTCACTTTTGTTATGAACGATAAAGCAAATTTTGCTTTATGCAAAAATCAAAAATTCGTAATTTGAAATTCGTAATTCGTAATTGCTAAGGTCTCTCTACATAAAGAACTACGCGCTCATTGACGAGTTTTCGGTTTCGTTCGAGCGTGGATTGAATATCATTACCGGCGAGACCGGCGCTGGGAAATCCATTATTCTCGGCGCGTTCGGATTGCTCTTGGGAGATCGCGCCTCGCCGGACATGATCCGAGCCGGAGCGGAGAAGACCATTGTCGAAGCGGAGTTCGATAAGGGAAATAACCAAGAACTCCGTGGGTTTTTCGAGGCGAATGAGATTGAATCGGTGCAGGACACACTCGTCATTCGGCGTGAAGTGATGAGCCGCGGTTCGAGCAGAGGATTTATCAACGATTCGCCAGTCAGTGCGCAAGTATTGAAAGAGCTTGGCGAACTGCTGGTCGATCTTCATGGTCAGCACGAACATCAATCGCTGCTCCGAGCAGGAACGCATATCGAAATGCTGGATGATTTTGGCGGGCTTGGCGCACTTGTGAGCGAGTATCAAACGCTGCGCGGAGCGATGCTCAGGTTGCTTGCTGAAATCGCGGAGATGAAGTCGCGTAAGGCACGATCTGATGAAGAGCAAGAACTTTACATCTTCCAGCTTCGAGAAATTACTGCAATAAATCCTGCTGAAGGCGAAGATGTTAGTATAGAAGCAAGGCTGAACGTTCTCGAAAATGCAGAGGAACTCCAGAGTGCGGCGACAAACATTCACGAACTGCTTTATGGAAGCGAAGGATCGGCTGCGGAGAAACTTGGAGTGGTTCGGGAACAGCTTGTGAGGCTCGCCGCAATCGACTCATCGCTCGAAGAGCCGCTTGCCGAGGCAAAATCTGCGCTTGCCATTGTGAGCGAGCTTTCGCGGTGGATTAGCGATTATGCGAGTCGCGTACAACTCGATGCAGGTGAGCTTGCCACGCTCCGCGACCGCGCGCAAAGTATTCAACGTCTGAAAAAGAAATTTGGCGGAACGCTCGAAGCGGTGCTCCAAAAGAAACGGGAACTGGAAGAAAAGTTATCCTTCGAAGAAGAATTCGAGCAACGGATTGCAATGAAAGAGAGCGAGCTATCCGCGCTTCATCCTCGCGTGGCTAAAATGGCGGCGAAACTTTCGAAATCGAGAAAAGACGAGGCGAAAAAACTCGAACCACAAATCATTGCGATACTGAAAGAATTGGGAATCGAGCACGCGCAGTTCCAAGTTGAAATCGAGCAGGAGTTAGCTAAAGACGAGGAGTCATTTGCTCTCCTCGTCAATGGCCAACCGCTGGTTTCGAATTCCCGTGGAGTCGATACCGCTCAATTTTTCATATCGACCAATGCCGGTGAGGCTCCGAAACCGCTCGCGCGCGTGGCGTCCGGCGGCGAGATTTCTCGTATCATGCTGGCGCTGAAAACGGTACTTGCGAAAGCCGATCGCACGCCGCTCCTCGTTTTCGATGAGATCGATATTGGCATTTCGGGGCGTGTCGCGCAACGGGTAGGACGTGCGATGAAATCGCTATCGAGCGATCATCAGACCATCGCAATAACGCATCTCGCCCAAATCGCCGCATGTGCCGATGCGCATTATCTCGCCGAAAAAAATGCTGTAAAAGGCGTCACGACCTCGCGACTTCGCAGGTTATCGGAGGCGGAACATATCGAAGAAGTAGCGCGGCTCATTTCCGGCCAAGTCCTGACGCCTGGAGCTTTGGAAAATGCTCGCTCTTTAATTGCAGAAGCTGTGCAGAAGAATAAGAACGCCCGTCTTGCTGCCGTTTAAGCCATGAGCAATTATCAGGATCGGCTCGACGCGCTTTACCAGCTCGAGTTCTTCGGCATGAAGCTCGGATTGGAGAATATCCGCGCATTGCTGAAAACACTTAGACACCCGGAACGAAAGTTCGATTCGATCCACATTGCCGGCACGAATGGCAAGGGCAGCGTGGCCGCGATGCTCGCGGCGGTGCATCAAATGGGTGGCAAACGGACGGGACTTTATACCTCGCCGCATTTAATCGATTTCCGCGAGCGCATTCGAGTGAATGGCGAAATGATTTCGCAACGAGAAGTCGCGCGGTTTCTCGAAAAGATATGGCCAAGCGTAGAGAAGCTGAAAGCAACATTTTTCGAAGTAACGACCGCGATGGCCTTCGATCATTTCGCGCGGCATAAGGTTGAAATTGCAATCGTCGAGACTGGCTTAGGTGGCAGATTGGACGCGACCAACGTGCTCGAACGGCCGCTCGCAACCGTCATCACGTCTATTGGCCATGACCATCATGCGCAGCTTGGCCCAACGCTCAAGGACATTGCTCGCGAAAAGGCAGGAATAATCAAATTGAGAGTTCCTGTGATTGTCAACTGTTCCGCCAATCTGGAGCGCATTTTTATCCAGCGGGCAAGAGCATTGAAAGCGCCCATCATTATTGTGAACCGATTTCGACCGGAGTTGCGAGGAGATCGGTTTTGGAACTCGCCTTTTCCAGGCGAACACCAGAAGGAGAATCTATTTACGGTTCGCCTAACCCTTGACGCGCTCCCCTACCGAATTCCCGTCGGCATTGCACGGCAAGGAGTTCGTGAAGCCATCCAACTTACCGGACTTCGCGGGCGGCTCGAAGAAATTGCGATGCCCGATCTGCAAAAACGTGGACTGCGGCTTTTCCTCGATGTCGGGCATAACCCCGAAGCGCTTATGGCAATCCGCCAATTCTTTAAACGAGAAAAGATACGTCCACTCGTTATCTTCGGGATTATGAGCGATAAAGAGATCGACAAGGTACTCCAAATAATGAAGAGCTTTGCTTGCGGCTTTATTGCTGTTGCCGCAGATACTCCACGCGCCCTTGCAAGCGCAGAGCTTACCGCAAGAGCAAAGTCGATAGGACTGAAGTCGAAAGACGCCGGGAGCGTATCTGGGGGCATTCAAATGGCAATGGAGCAAGCTTCTGAGGGAAGCGTATTACTGCTCGCCGGATCGCATTATGTAATAGGCGAATTCCTGAGAGAACTTTCAGGCGGGGGTTCACGTTTTACTCTTCCGAAGAGCAAAAAAGACAAGCTTTGACTGAAACAAGGTAATCTTTTTGTAGTACACTCTGGCTCCTCTGAGCAGCCTGAATCTGCTCTATAGAGCGCTCAAAGCCTGATTTCTCCGGTCCCGGGACCAGCCATGCGAGGCAGTCCTCTGTGAGATTTTTCGATATTTCCTTTATTGTTATCACGGAAACCGGACACAGTGTTTGAATTTCTCAGGATTTGCATTGAAATGCTTCCGACGAATTCTTTAGCCTGAACGTGCTCTTTCGATCATCGGCCTGACACGCGTGGATTGCGGCAATCGAGCTCGCAACGCACCCGCTGTCCTCGACTTCCATATCAAAAAAGTGTTGACAGCACCCATTGGCTTGGGGCGTCAATCCAATAGATTTCATTAGCCCATTTCTTTTGCAATTCCCACTCATAACACTATGGCATTACTTAGTGCAGCAGAACTCAAAACGAAAAAGATCGTCGAACTGAACGATCTTGCAAAAAGCCTCGGCATCGAAGGCTATGCGGACATGCGGAAGCAGGAAATCATCTTCCGCATCCTCGAATCCGATGCATCCAAGCTGCAAAAAACCGCAGCTCCCTCGAACGGCAAAGTCGAGGAGGAATCCAGCGCGCCCACCTCGGGGACGCTCGAATTGCACCCCGACGGATACGGATTTCTCCGTTCGCCGGACTATAATTACCTGCCTTCGCCGGACGATGTTTACGTTTCTCCGACGCAAGTCCAGAAATTAAAACTTCGAACCGGCGATACCATCGAAGGCACTGTCCGTCCGCCGAAAGTCGGCGAACGATTTTTTGCGCTCTCGAAAGTAGATAAACTAAATTATCTGCCGATCGAGATGATGCGGGATCGAGCGCTCTTCGATAATCTTACGCCGCTCTACCCAAACCGGCACCTGTTACTCGAAACCTCACCCGGCGAGTACAGCATGCGAATCATGGACATCATTTGTCCGATTGGATTCGGACAACGCGGGCTGATCGTCTCACCGCCGAAGTCGGGAAAGACTGTCATCCTGCAAAAGATTGCGAATTCCATCGCGCGCAACCATCCCGATGTGAAGCTCATCGTGCTCCTCATCGACGAACGCCCGGAAGAAGTGACCGATATGGAACGATCCGTGAAAGCGGAAGTCGTGGCATCCACATTCGATGAACCGGCCGAGCGGCATGTGCAGGTTGCGGAGATGGCCATTGAAAAAGCAAAGCGGCTCACCGAAGCAAAGCTCGACGTAGTAATTTTGCTCGACTCGATCACGAGGCTTGCGCGGGCGCATAACACCGTTATTCCTCATTCGGGCAAGATATTGTCCGGCGGCGTGGACGCGCTTGCGTTGCACCGTCCGAAACGATTCTTCGGCGCGGCTCGCAATATCGAAGAAGGCGGTTCGCTGACCATCATTGCAACCGCGCTGGTCGAAACCGGCTCGCGCATGGACGAAGTTATCTTCGAAGAATTCAAAGGCACGGGAAATATGGAAATTCAGTTGGACAGAAAGCTTTCCGACCGACGTATTTTTCCGGCCATCAACGTGAATGCCTCCGGCACGCGGCACGAGGAACTCTTGCTCAGCGCCGAAGACCTCAACCGCGCGTGGATACTGCGCAAATTGCTCGCGGACATGCAGCCCGTCGATGCAATGGAATTCTTACTCGATCGTATGCGGGGAACAAAGACGAATAAGGAATTCTTACGGTCGATGTCGAGCTAAAATAATAATAACTTAAGGAAAATCCGAATTAGGCTTTTCATACGTCATTGCGAGAAGTCCCGGAGGGACGACGAAGCAATCCGTTGCGGAAAGAACTGATCTCCTACCTCAACGGATTGCTTCGCTTCGCTCGGAATGACTTAATCAGAGGTTTTTTAATATTGATACCCGAATCTTTTTACGGCGCTGCTCATTCACAATCAGGCACAATCCATCTTTATTTATGAAATATTTCAAACACCCCGCACTCGCAGGAGCCATCATTGCACTCGTCATCGGAGCCGCCGCGATTTCGTCGAGCCTGAACTCGTGCGCCACGATAAACGCGCTGGCCGGCCTTTCGAGAATTCAATTTAAACTCAGCGATGTGCAGCACGTCCAGCTTTGCGGTATCGACATTACGAATAAGCACAGCATCTCGGATTTCGGCATCATGGATGGCATTAGCCTCACCGCTGCATTTGGATCGGGACGATTTCCGCTCACGTTTATACTTAATGTTGCTGCAAAGAATCCGAATCCGCCGTCGCAATCTGCGGCGCTTAGCGCGATCAAAGTGACGGACTTCCCCTGGCGGTTGCTTTTGAACGGTCAGCAGACCATCTCCGGCGACATCGGCGCACCCTTCGGAGCGCCGCCTGGCAACACCACAACCAATATCCCGCTCTCTGTAACCGTCGATCTCAAGCAATTTTTTGTCAATCAAGGTTACGAGCAATTGGTCAAGCTTGCGCTCGCGCTTTCCGGTCAGGGCGGCGTTTCGCAGGTTCAGCTCAAAGCACAGCCGACGATGTCCACGCCGCTCGGCAGTATTCGTTATCCGAGCGAGCTAACAATCGTCAGCACGCAATTCAGCAGCTAACAGGCCGCAGGAATGGGAGGATACCATTATGAGCGGTCATTCCATTCCTCATTTTAATAATCCTTCCCTTGTGCTGAACGCGCGCTTTCTACCAACGGCGGGCACGGCGAAACACGTCGTGGTGCTGCTCCATGCCTTTCCCTTTTCGTGCGCGATGTGGAAGCGCATGGCAGATCATGTTCAAACCCTCCGTCAGGATACCGCACTGCTACTCGTTGACTTTCCGGGTTTCGGCGGCTCGACGCCACGTGTGAAGTGGGATTTTTCTTCCTTTAGTCTGGAACTTCGCGATGTGATAGAGCGTCATACGCGCAAGTCCGTTACGATGGCGGGCCTGAGCATGGGAGGGTATGCCGCGCTCGAATTTTACCATATTAATTCGGATCTCGTGAGAGCAATCGTGCTCTCGAACACACGAGCCGATGCGGATTCCGAGAAAGAGCAACATGACCGCGCTTCCTTTGCCGAGGATGTCCTTGCTCGCGGGCCGGAGGTCGCCATAGAACGACTCTATGCTAATTTCGTGACTCCGGAGACGGCTCTTGAAATTGCCGGCGATATTCGGAAGTGGATGCTCGAGGCCAACCCCACTGCAATGGCATCGGCCCTGAACGCAATGGCCAACCGACACGATTCGCGGGACATGCTGCCGCTCGTCACCGTCCCATCACTCGTCATCGCCAGCGATCGTGACCGCGTGATGCGGACAACAGTTATGCGGAAAATGGCGAGCGAACTCGAGGACCCGACCTTTGTCGAAATCAAGGGCGCGGCGCATCTTTCTGCTGTAGAAAAATCATTAGAGTGGGCGACTGTGCTTTCCAATTTTCTCGATCGAGTGTGATGGATGAAATTAAATCCCCGGAGCGAAGGGAAAAAATTGAGCGAACGCTTGCACATCGCCAGCCAATGCTTTCCGTTGTGCTCGAAAATATCCATGACCCGCATAACGTAAGTGCAATCCTCCGATCATGTGACGCCGTGGGCATATTACAGGTTCATTTTCTTTATACCATCGAGCCATTTCCAGAGATCGCTAACACGGCTTCGAGCGGAGCGCATAAGTGGTTGGAAATCATTCGGCATGACTCCGTCCAATCCTGTTTTGGAGCATTGCATTCGAAAAGCTTTCGCATCTTTGCCACCAGGATCGCTCCGGACGCCACATCGCTTTACGAACTCGATCTCACGCAACCCACGGCATTCTTATTAGGCAATGAACATCGGGGTGTTTCCGAAGAAGCGTTGGCATTGGCAGATGAAGAAATTTACATTCCCATGATGGGCATGGCCGAAAGCCTTAACGTCTCGGTGGCAGCGGCGGTCTGTCTCTTCGAAGCGTTTCGTCAGCGAAAAGAAGGAGCGATGTACGACACGCCGCAACTTTCACCCGAAACACTCCGTTCGAAAAGAAGCGAATGGCTCCTCAAATAGTGGATAACGGAATAGTGGATAGTGGATAGTGATTAACGGATAGCGAATAGTTACCATTGTATGACTATCAACTATCAACCACCTTCTATCTTTTAGCCACTATTCACTATCCACTATTCCACTATCCACTACTTGATTCGGATTTCTCTCGATTTAGCCGCAGGATCATTCTGGCTATATGCCGGCATTCTTCTGGCGAGTGTGCTATTGGCCGTTTGGTCGTACCGGAACACGGTTCCGCGCACGACGCGCGCGCGAAGAAATACGCTCATCGCGCTGCGCTCTGTTGCCATTGCCGCTTTGCTCCTCGCAATTTTTCAGCCTATTATTAGTTCCATTACCACGGAACGAATTACGCCCTCGATCGCGCTCGTCATGGATAATTCGCAGTCGATGACGCTGCCGGAAAAAGGGTTTGCTCTGCTTCCCGGCGTGCAAACACGAGACGAGGCCATGCTCCGCAGCATCCATGATGCGATTCCATCGGACGTGCTGCGCGATCCAAACAAGATAAAGCTTTTTACTACCGGCGATCAGACCATCCCCTTTCCGAATCGAACGCCAATCGATAGCATACGCCCCGAAGCAAGTGCGACCGATCTTTCCAGCATTTTTCCAGCGATACGCGATGTGCGAAAGACCTCGAATACCGAAGCCATCGTGCTCTACAGCGATGGCGCATTCACGGCCGGCGAGAACCCAATTTATCCCGCGCAGGAACTTGGCGTGCCCGTCTATGCAGTCGGATTAGGCGATTCGACGGAACCGCGCGATGTCGCTGTGACGGAACTCTTCACCAACGAAGTTGGGACCGTCGGCGCCGCGCAGCCCGTCGATGTGACGCTTCATTATGGCGGCATCAAGCCGGGCGAGCATGTGACCGTTCAACTCTTCGAAGAAGATCAAAAATTAGACGAAAAAACACTTGAACTATCGCAGGTTGTTGGCGATGAAGCCGTCAGCTTTCAATATACGCCAAAATCGGAAGGGATGAAGAAGCTGACGGCGCGCGTCACCGTGCTGCAAGGCGAAGCAACGGATAAAAATAATCTTCGTATTACGTATGTGAAGGTGCTCAAGAATAAATTTCATGTCGTGCTCTTTGCGGGCGCGCCATCGAGCGATGTAAGTTTTTTGCAGCAATTTTTTTCGGAAAATCCAACGCTCCAGCTTTCAACCTATATTCAAAAACAAGGCGCGGAGTTTTACGAAGGCACGCCCACGCGGGAAAAATTGGGTCAAGTCGATCTCGTCGTGCTGGCAGGGTTCCCGATTGCTTCCACTTCGGACGAGTCCATTGCGCTCGTCCGAGAACTGCTGATGCACGAGGGGCGCTCGCTGCTCTTCGTTCCATCGCATCAGCTTGATCTCGCAAAGCTGGCTGAGTTTGGCGATGCGCTGCCCATCCGTGCCGGTTCGCGATCCGCGTCACAAGCCGAGTTGAAGGCCGCTCTGGCGCTCACTCCCTCCGCTGCGGAAGACCCGGTGCTTCATGTTCCGCCCGAAGAGCGCGGCGCTATTACATGGGAGGGCCTCGCGCCATTATTCAAAACAGAAACGCATTTCGATGCCTTGCCCGAAACACGAACGCTCGCCACAACTAATGTGCAAGGAGTGAAATTAGACGAGCCGCTGCTCGTCACGCGCACTATTGGCAACGCGCGCCAAATCGCGCTTACCGGCTACGGAATCTGGCAATGGAAACTCACCACGTTTGGACGCGAAGAGGCGTATGCCGGAAAAACGGATACCACAAAGTCGAACATTGACGCGCTCGATCTTTTTCTGGCAAATTCCGTTCGATGGCTCACGACGCAAGCAGAAAACAAGCGCGTTCGCATCGAGCCTAACCGAAAATTTTATCAGGCGGGCGAACGCATTGATTTCTTAGGACAAGTCTATGACGAGAGCATGGAGCCGGTCGAGCAGGCGGACGTAACGGTTCATATCACGCAGAACCCCTCTCCTTTACAAGGAGAGGGGCAGGGGAGAGGTCCGCTCGATCTTTCGCTCGAAGCCGCCGGCAATGGACGCTTCACCGCAACGCTTCCGCAGGGACTTCCGAAAGGCGATTATAGTTATAAAGGGACGGCCATGCAAAATGGCGTCGCGCTCGGCAGCGACGACGGACGATTCAACGTGGGCGATTTCAATGTGGAACTCGCCGAGCCAAGAATGCGAAGCGATATTCTGCGCGCGTTAGCCGAGCGAACCGGCGGCAAATTTTACACGCCGGAAACCGCCGCCAATCTTTTGAAAGATATTTATGCGAACCCGCGTTTTCAACCGCGCGAAATCACGAACACGCACGACTATGAACTCTGGAATAGCTGGCCGCTGCTGGTGCTGGCCATCCTTTGCTTTGGCACGGAATGGTTCATTCGCAAGCGGCTCGGGATGTTGTAATAAAATCGCAAATCTTCAGACCCTTTCACTCATAATTATTAACTTCGTTCGTCAATCGTTGTAATTTTGTATCTTATGAGACGACTTTTCTCGATCATTTCGCTCCTCGCGCTCATCACTCCCGTTCGCTCCATGGCGCAATCCGATTCCGTCGTCGATGGCTACCGGCATTTTATCATGCCCACCGGGAAACCGATCGAAGGCGGTTACTTTGGCTTTTGGGAACTCGCGTTTTTAACAGGAGGGTATGGCTTTGGCGATGTGCTTTCGGTGAGTGGCGGACTCACCGTCATGCCGACCGTGGCCGTTCGTTCACAGTTCGGCTATTTGCAGAGTAAGCTCACGCTCTTTGACGATCAGGGCTTATCGCTTGCCACCGGGCTCAATTATCTTCGGCTCACGAGCGATAATACCCTGCTCCATCTCTTCGGATCTCTGACGTATGAAATGCCGGGTCAGACTCGAATAACGGGCCTTCTATTCTATAAAATTTATTCGAATACTTCTACCCTGGGCGAGAGTTCGAGCACCAATTCGACCCTCATCACGGTGAACGTAGTGCCTTACGGAGCGTTCACCTTCAACTACACGGGCGGACTTGGCGCGGGACTTGGGTTCGATACGCCGCTGCCGGGTAATAAGAACATGCGGTTCGTCGCCGAAGCCTGGAGCCACGATCTCACGCAACCGACCGCGTTCGCGGTGCTCGGCGCGCTCCGGCTCGAAAGCCAAACGTTCTCTTCCGATTTTGGCTTTATGTTTTTTACGCTCCCCCTGCTCGCACCGGTCGCAAATTTCGTCTGGAGATTTTAAACGAACATGCAATTTAAAATCGGCTCAAGCAGCGCGGCTCGCGAAGCGGAATCCGTTTCGCTTTTATTCGAAATAGCTGAGGACCGCCTCATCGCTGTGGGCGAAGCCCAACCGCCGTTCGACGCTATCGTCCAAAGTTTCGATCCCAATCGGGACATTTTTTATCGCGCGCCAGAAAGACTTACGCCGGAAGAGTTAGCAGAAGAAGTCGATATCCATCTTCCAGAGTCGTTACGCCAAACGTTAAATAGCCGCGTCGTGCCCGGAATGCTGGATGGACTCATGCTCATGCAGCACATTCCTTCCGCGTGTCCCGCGATTCCGCCATTGGCGGCCTTAGAAAAAATGCTTCGAGCGACCGGCAGCGTGAACTCCGCAATTCTTCATGCCGACAATGGAGGAATTCTTTTTGTCCGCAATGCCGGGACCGAACTTCACGCCGGTGCGAGCGCGCATTCGTTGAAAGCATTCCTGAGCTTGAGCGAGGAAGAACGCGAGCATGTTCTCCCGGATTTTCACGCTTCGGAATTTCTGCTGAGCGGCTACGATCTCGATCATTTCCAAAATTTCGATCTTGGGCAGCTTTCGACTTCGCGCAGAATTGCGATTTCCGATTTTACAGGACTTTGTGAATTTACTTCCGAGGCCGCCACACTCGTCGAGATGAATCCCCATCTTTATACACTCGCGATTGGCGCGGCAGCAATTTACGCGGAGATATTCAACGAAAGCGAAACATGATATGAAAAATCCAAAATTAACCAATCATTCGGAATTTTTCTTCATTGGCATTTCCGCCAGCACCAGCAATGCAAAAGAGATGTCCGGCGAAGGCATCATTGCCGATCAATGGGAGCGAGTCATGGCTGGTGGCATTATAGAGCAAATTCCAAATCGCGCCGATGCGAACATTCTTGCCATGTACACCGATTACGAATCGGACACGAACGGTGAATACACCTTCCTCATCGGCGCGAAAGTAACATCGACGGATTCGATTCCGGAAGGAATGATTGCGAAACAAGTTCCCTCTGCTAAATACGCAATTTTTACTTCCGAGCAAGGGCCAGTTTGGAAAGTCGTACCGGAAACGTGGCAGAAGATTTGGTCAACTTCCGCGTCCGAGATGGGCGGCGAGCGTGCCTTCCTCGCCGATTTCGAAATTTACGACGAGCGCGCTGCCGATCCGCAGAGTGCGGTGGTGGAGGTGTGGGTGGGAATTAAGCCGGGCACTTGACGCTCCCAGTACCCGTTATGATTTTATGCAGACGTATCACGGAGAAGCAACGGTAAATAACGAGGGGCAAATAGTCTTATCTCTCCCCTTTCCTCACGGTCAGCACGTAGAAATTGTTGCTCGGCCACTGGATGATGCCCGAGAAGAAAATGAGGCTTGGGGTCGCCTTGCGTTAGAAAACTTTCTCAATGGATATTCCGAGAAGGATGCCGCTTACGATAATTACGACGAATGGCTGAGTTCTCGTTCGGCGAAATAGTCATTGTCGATTTTCCTTTTAGTGATGGGGTTCAATCGAAGCCCCGACCTGCTCTCGTTATCACAATCGATTCCGATGGCGATCTTCTTGTAGCCCGGATCACAAGCAACCCTCCCGAACCTCGATTCGACGTTGTTCTTTACGATTGGTACTCAAGCAATTTGATTTTTGACTCCGTTGTTCGCGTTTCAAAATTGGCGACACTCCTACCTTCGGCTGTGAAGAAAAAAATAGGAAAGCTTTCAAGCAAAGATCGCGAGAGAGTCATTGCTGGACTGCGCGATTTCGTTGATAGCCTCAAGTGAGCGCGCTGCCGATCCGCAGAGTGCGGTGGTGGAGGTGTGGGTAGGGGTCAAGTAATTTTTACGAGACCTTTTGAAGATACCAAATTGGACTTCCGAACGCGATATGAATGGTCGTACCGTGTGGAATAAATTGTGCTAACTGATCGCGCATCCAACTTTCGATCTCCTCAATTGATTCACCTCGCACATCTATTGCTTCGCTGATGTTGCTTTGAGTTGCGAGATATGCAATAAGAGTTTCCATATTAAACTCGGGCCAATTTTCGTGCATATCTTTATGCACGAACTCGAATCCTTCACTTCGAGCATCTTTCTCAGTAAATTGAACTTTGGGGCGCGGCGGAGTCGGGAAACGGACGAGGTAGTCTTTGAACCAGTCGTGGAAGGATTCGTTTTCCTGCATCATGGCCGAGAAATAATTGTCATAAACGACTATCCAACCTTTCGGTCTCAATACCCTTCTCGCTTCAGCGAAAAACTTGGAGCGGTCAAGCCAATGAAACGATTGCGAAAGTGAGATTAGATCGAAGGATTGATTATCGAATGGAAGTTCCTCGCCAGAAGCCTGGATGAAATGCATTTGATCGTCCGAGATCGCATGGCGAAGCATCTCAAGTGAATCATCAACGCCGACGACACGCTTTGCAATCTGCTTAAGAGCGGTTGATGACAAACCCGTTCCACAACCAACATCAAGAGCATCTGCAAACGGAATGTGCTCGCTCAGGAACTCAGAGATTTTAGAGATGACGAACGGATGAAAATAGGGCCGACCGACAGCGTAACGGTCCGCTGAACTTTGTGTCGTCCAATGATTCATTTATACTTTCCTTTCCAAATAAAAATCCCCCGCACAATGGCGGGGGACTATTATAATAAATTACCTCCTCCGATCCCCACCATAACCACCCCCGCCACGTCGATCTCCGCCGCCCCTGCGGTCGCCACCACCACCACCACGGCGATCTCCGCCTCCGCGACGGTCGCCGTAGCCGCCACGATCTCCGCCGCCATCACGATCGCCGCCGTATTCGCGACGCGGGCGTTCTTCGTAACCTTCAGGCATCGGGAGCAATGCTTTACGCGAGAGCGAAAACTTCCCATCGGGCTTGACAGCGATAAGCTTCACATCGAATACATCGCCGACCTGAATCACATCCGAGACATTTTCGACGCGCACATAGTCGATCTCGGAAATGTGAAGCAATCCTTCTTTCTTCGGCATGAATTCGACGATGGCGCCAAGCCCTTCGCGCACTTGCGTGACGCGGCCCGCATACGTTGCGCCTTCTTCCGGTTCAGCGATGAGACCCATGATAAACTGCTTCGCGCGGTCCGATGCTTCGCCCGAAAGCGCGGCAATCGTGACCGTTCCATCCTCTTCGATATTGATCTCAACTCCGGCATCGCTCTGAATCTGCCGAATCGTCTTGCCGCCAGGCCCGATAACAAGTCCAATCGCATCGACCGGAACTTTAACGGTTGTAAGGCGCGGAGCGTAGGTAGAAAGTTCCGATTTCGGCGCACTAATCGCTTCGTCCATCTTCGCGAGAATGTGCAAGCGTCCATCGCGCGCTTGCATCAGCGCCTTTTCGAGCAAGCCGAAATCAATACCCTTGATCTTCATGTCCATCTGGCAGGCGGTGATGCCATCGCGCGTGCCGCAGACTTTGAAATCCATATCGCCGAGATGATCCTCGTTGCCGAGAATGTCGGAAAGAATCGCGACGCGGTCGCCTTCTTTAATAAGCCCCATTGCAATGCCGCTTACGGGCTTCTTTAGCGGAACGCCGGCATCGAACATGGCGAGCGAACCCGCGCAGACCGTTGCCATCGAAGAGGAACCATTCGACTCCAAAATATCGCTGACAATGCGGAGCGCATACGGAAAATCCGCTTCGGCAGGAATCAATCCCTTCAGCGCGCGCTCGGCAAGATTGCCATGCCCGATTTCGCGGCGTCCGGTTCCCGAATAACGGCCTGTTTCACCGACGGAATAGGAAGGGAAATTGTAATGAAGCATAAATCGCTTCGTCGTCTCCGGCTGCAAGCCTTCGATGTTCTGCTGATCGCGCTTCGTGCCAAGCGTGCAGCTGGTGAGCGATTGCGTTTCGCCACGCGTGAACAGCGCGGAACCATGCACGCGCGGCAGCACACTTACTTCGCAGCTAATCGGACGAATCGTCGTCGTATTGCGCCCATCGAGCCGCACATTATGCTCTAAGATCATCTCGCGCATTTCACGTTTCTCGATGTCATGCAAAATATGATCGACATCTGCTTCGATAAGCTTGAATTGCTCTTCACCGCCAACTTTTTCGGTAATGGCCTTGTGAGCAGTTTCATACGCTTCTTTGGTTTGATCGTGACGCTGTTCTTTTGCAAGCACTGTGCGTGCAAGCTCACGCAATTTCGCGGAAGAATGTTCTACGATCTGCGCGACAAGCGCCGCATCGATAACTTTCGGTTCCTGGACGCGCTTCTTCTTTGCGATGCCGCTTTCGGCAAGAATTTTTTCCTGACCGAGACAGAGTTCCCGGACGGCGCTCGAAGCATTCCGCAGCGCATCGAGAAAATCTGCTTCGCTGATCTCGTGGCACTCGCCTTCGACCATCAGGATGGAATCTTTCGTGCCGGCCACGACAAATTCGTAATCCGCTGTTTCGAGTTCCGAAAACGTGGGATCGATAATGATCTCGCCGTTCACCCGAGCTACGCGAACTTCAGCGACCGCTTCTTCGAATGGAATATCCGAGAGCAATAACGCAAGCGATGCGCCGGTTGCAGAGATCGTGTCCGCATCATGCTCCTGATCGGAGCAGAAGATCGTCGCCACTACCTGCGTTTCAACGCGCCATCCATCCGGAAACATCGGGCGAATGGGGCGGTCGATGAGGCGCGCGGAAAGAATTTCTTTCTCCGTCGGACGGCCTTCCCGCTTAAAATATCCGCCGGGAATTTTTCCGGCTGCCGCTGCGCGCTCGCGGAACTCGACTTGCAGCGGCATGAAGTCGATTCCCTCTTTTTCTTTTTCAGCGGCGACTGCGGCGACAAGCGCCATCGTATCTCCCAGACGGACCATCACCGACCCATTGGATTGTTTTGCATAGCGGCCAATGTCGAAGCTAAGCTTTTTGCCGCGACCGTATTCGATTTCGTAGTTCATGTGTATGTAGAGACGTGATGCGCACGTCCGAAAAAAATTGATATAAAATAATAAGGACGTGCGCAGCACGTCCCAACGGTTTATTTGCGGATATCCAATTCCTGGATGAGCGCGCGGTATTTGTTGACGTCCTTTTTAGCGAGATAATCGAGCAGGCTGCGACGCTTGCCGACCATCATGAGCAGCCCGCGCCGGCCGTGATGGTCTTTCGGATTTTTCTCGAAGTGAGGGGTGAGCGAATTGATGTGTTCGGTGAGGATGGCGATCTGGACTTCCGCGCTCCCCGTATCGTTCGGCGCTTTGCCGAATTTCGAAGCAAATAGCTGCTTCTTTTCCTTGGTTACTGGCATGTATGTCGTAATAGCGCTATAAATGATGCTGCCGGTACCGCGCGCTATAGTAGCCACCGGCAGCCCCGTCCCCGTATGGGACCGATTTTGATTTAGAACTGCCCGAAACGGAGACGGATGGGGTTTAATTCCGACAGTTGTAGTATGTCATTCCCGCGAACGCGGGAATGACAATAATCCTGCCACCCTGCCACGCGAGAACTTGGGGCATGTTTCTTATAGCTTATTGTTCCAAAACGATGAAATTTCCATCTTCACGAACCATGAAACAGAAACTAGTATTCTTCGCTTCGATTCTTACACTTTCATTTGTTGCCTCGGCGAACGTACGCGCACAATGGGTTCCAACGAACGGGCCCAATGGTACCCGTATGTCCTGTTTTGCCTTGAGTGGCGACACGCTGTTCGCCGGTTCAGACATCGGCGTTTTTCTCACCACCGACCACGGCGCAAGTTGGACAGCGGTCAATACGGGCCTGACGGATCTGTCCATCACATCTCTGACGGTGAGCGGCACAAATCTTTTTGCAGCTGCAGGAGGTCAAGTCTTTCTCTCATCCGACAATGGCTCAATCTGGACGCGTGATACCATCGGTCTGGGAAATTCGAGTATCACTAACCTTGTCGCGAGTGGAGCAAATGTTTATGCTGAGACGCCCATCAATTACAGGGTTTATTTCTCGACTGGCAATGGTACTGCGTGGTCTCCTTTGCCAACTCCACCTCAGAACTCCACCATCGGGCCGATCGCGGCCATGGGGCCAAAGCTCCTCGCAGGCTTCAGTTATAACGACAGCGTTTTTGCCTCGACCGATCATGGCGCAACGTGGACGGCTTCCATTTCCGGACTACCGAATGATGCTATCTTTGGGTTTGCGGTGAGCGGCCCGAATCTATTCGTATTGACCCACGCTAATGGTATTTTTCGCTCGATGGATAGTGGAATAAGCTGGACTGCCGTCAATTCCGGATTGCCGGTCAGCGAAATTCAATCGCTGTGGTCGGCCGACACGAGTTTATTCGTCGAGACGTACGACAGCGCGTATCGGTACCACACGTTTCGCTCTGGTGACAACGAATCGAGTTGGCAGGAACTCCATATCGGCTTACCGGATAAGCAGAGCATTACGACGACTGCCGTACTCGGCCAGGACCTCTTTGCTGCCAGATATGATGGGGGCATTATGCTCTCAACGAACGAGGGAAGTAGTTGGACGCCCGTCAATGCAGGTATTTTGAACACTAACGTGTCCTCGCTTACCATCTCCGGCAATAATATACTTGCGGGGACGAACGGTGGTGGTAACATCGGCCCATTTCTCTCGACCGACGAAGGTGCAAGCTGGACAAAGGTTGATAATGGATTCTCGTTCACGGCAGATGTTCACGCGCTCGCCTCGATCGGAACTATCTTCTTCGAAGGGACGAGCGGCGATGAAGCCGGCGAGGTGTTCCGATCGACCGATAGCGGCGCAAGTTGGAAGATGATGTCGTACTGGGGATACGATGTCGTGAAAGCACTCGCTGCTGCTGGGACCAATCTTTATGCGGGTACGCAATTCGGCTTCATATATCGGTCAAGCGACAGTGGTGCTTCCTGGTCCATTGCAGATAGTGGTTTGCCACCGCACTTTAGTGCCCCGATCAGCTCGATTGTGACGGCTGGCACCAATATTTTCGCGGGGACTGAAGATAGTGGAGTGTATCTCTCGACCGACAACGGCGGAAACTGGGCTGCTGTAAATTCCGGATTGGCGGACAAGAAGATCGCCTCTCTTGCCATGAGCGGTGCAAATCTTTTTACCGGAAGCGGCGATAGCGGCGTTTTTATTTCTAATAATAATGGCGCAAGCTGGACTGTGGTCAGTACTGGTTTACCAAGCATACCGATCGTTGACCTCAAGGCGAGCGGCACGAATCTCTTTGCAGCGACTCAGGACGGAGTGTTCCTTTCCACAAACAACGGTTCAAGTTGGGAGGCAGTCAACACCGGCCTAACCAACACCTTCATTACTTCGCTCTTGATAACAGGCTCGTATCTTTTCGCAGGAACCGATGCGAGCGTGTGGAAACGTCCTCTGTCCGACATGATCCCGACAAATACCGTACTATCTCCTCAATTAACGGTGAGCAGAATCGCAGCCTACCCTAATCCCCTCTCTCAATCTACCACCATTAGCTTCACCTCGCCGGAGAGTGGCGTGGCGCGCGTTACGGTTGTGAACCTTCTTGGCGAAGAAGTTGCGCGTGTGTTCGAGGGCGCGCTCAGTGCGGGCGAGCATTCCTTTATGTGGAGCAAGCCTACCGGCTTGGCACCGGGCACGTATGAGTGCGTTGTGGAAATGAACGGGCGCGTGAATCAGGTTCCCATTGTGTTAAAAGCAGCGGAATAAATTCCGCGCTACACCATCTGGGCGGCGGAGCGGTTTTTAGGCTTAGGGAATCCTTTCGAGTTCGGCTTTGGCGCGGCGGGCATCGTCGGGCGGACGGCGTCCGGCGCGGGCCATGCTGTCGGCAATGTGAATGGATGCGAGAAATGCGTCACGGGCGTCGAAGGGTTTGTCCTCTTTGAGAAACAGCTCGCCGACATTGTAATATGCGACAACGAGATTGGAATCGCCGTGCATTTGGCGCGAAAGAATTTGGAGGGTCTGAGCATAACGGCCCTCCTTGAAATATGCGTAGGAAAGATTCCCGATTATCGTGTCGTTTTCGGGAGCTTTTTTGAGATACATTTCATAGTATTTCGCGGCCGAGCGATATTCGCCGAGCGAAAAAAGAATATCGCCCATCCGCCGGAGTTTCGGTGCGCTATCGTCCGGGAACGTAATCGTGTCGGGTGCGGAGGCAACGCTATCGGCAAGGAGATTGGAATTCGATTTCCGGTAGCGCGCGATAATGTCCTTAATGGGGTCCGCCGGAAGCCCGCGCGGCGATGAGGCGATCTCGTAGGAAATAATTCCGGCTGCCACAAGTATGAGCAGTGCAATAATGCCGAAGGTGTATTGCTTCCAGCGCTTGTCCCACTTGCTTCTCGGGCGGCGTGGCGGGGGCGGAGTGTAGGTTGTCGTTCCTTGAAAACGGGAGTTTCGCCGGAGTTCCTCGATACGCTCGGCGGACATGGTTTCCCGCATCCGGAGCGTGACGCGGTGCTCCTCGCGCAGAACGGGATCGAAAAGGACGGCTTTGGCCTCGTTAATCTCCTGCATGTGATGCTCGGCCTCGGGATCGCCGGGAGCATCGTGGGCGATGCGATCGGGGTGGTATTTTTTGGCCAGTGCGCGATAGGCATCCTTGATCTCCCGATCGGACGCATTCCGCTTGACGCCAAAAACTGCGAAATAATCTACCACGCTCTACTACTTACAACGTGCGCGCTCCGTTTGTTTCGATCTGAGTGAGAGCTTATGGCTTTCGGAGGATATGAACCGTGCTGCTGCGCGTTGCAAACGCGAGGGCTTTCATAACACCCTTCGCGCTTCCGGAGGTCACATCCCGAAACCACTCTTTGCGATAACTTCGTGCATGAACGTCCAGAATTTCAAAGCCGGCGCCGAGTATCGCGGTATGCAGCATGGGGCGCGTAAACGTGTGGGGATGCCCGGCATCGATCTGAAGGCGCTCCGCCATCATGCGGACAAACCGTCCCCACTGCAGGTACACATTCAACCGGAGATATACGATGCCACCCGGCTTCAGCACTCGATGGATTTCACTCAAGACTTTCGCGGGGAGTTCGCAGTGGTCCAACACATTGTCGGAGATGACCAGATCGAACATCCCATCGGAATACGGCAATGCTTCACCCCGCGCGCACGCATAGTGAACGGCCGGATCGCGGAACTGCCGAAAGCTCTCGACCATGCAGTAATAGTCCTCGAGCGGGTCCAGCGCATATCGGTGCGCGCCATCCAAACCCGTGATGATGCCTGCGGCACCGCTTCCTACTTCGAGCACAAAATGATTCGGAGAAAGTACGATAAACGGCGAAAGCTCGCGCGTGACCTCCTCGGCAAACTCTATGTAAAACTCGGGGTCCGGCGGATGGTTTTTCCACCACTCCTGCTCGTATCGCTGCGCCGCGCGCCATCGCTCATCGGTAGCAATGCCTGCGGATGGTTCACGAACGCTGGTCATAAGGTTTTAACGTTTCCAATGTAATCACATTTCCTCCTCCGCCGATTCGCTCACCTTCAATTTCCCGCCTTCGAAGAGCAAATAGGCCTTCATAAAATCGGTGATGTCGCCATCCATGACGGCATGGACATCGGTTTTTGCAACTTTGG
Organism: Ignavibacteriota bacterium; assembly: GCA_003151825.1. Classification (GTDB taxonomy): domain Bacteria; phylum Bacteroidota; class Ignavibacteria; order Palsa-1295; family Palsa-1295; genus PALSA-1295. The sequence continues at coordinate 52,116 of PLYO01000033.1, read as the reverse complement.
TGCGGTGGTCTTTGACCATCGTGTACGGCTGGAATACGTAGGAGCGAATTTGCGAACCCCAGGTGATTTTTTTCTTCGTGCCTTCGATTACGGCGAGACGAGCTTCCTCGACTTCCCGATCAATCGCGACGATGCGCGATTTCAGCACCTTCATGGCGCGGTCGCCATTCTGGAGCTGCGATCGTTCTTCTTGACATGCCGAGATGACGGTATGCGGATTGCCTTCTGCATCGGTATATTTGTACGTGAGGCGAACGGCCGTCTCGACTTTGTTGACATTCTGCCCTCCTTTGCCACCGGAACGAAAGGTGTCGCGTTGAAGCAGAGCCGGGTTGAGGACAATCTCGGCATTATCCTCCTCGATCACGGGATAGGCATAGACGCTCGCAAAGGAGGTGTGGCGCCGGGCGTTAGCGTCGAAGGGCGAAATGCGGACAAGGCGATGGACGCCATTTTCGGTTTTGAGATAACCGAAGGCGTTCTCGCCATTGATTTCAAGCGTTGCCGATTTGATGCCTGCGCTTTCGCCGGCAAGCTCATCGAGCAGCCGGACTTTGTATCCCTGCCGTTCGGCCCAGCGCGTGTACATGCGTTCGAGCATTTCGGCCCAGTCGCAGGCTTCGGTGCCGCCCTGGCCGGCATTGATGGTAAGGATTGCATCCTTGCGGTCGTCCGGCTTGCTGAGCATGACAGCCACTTCCTGCGCGGTGAGTTCATCGACAAGACGCGAGAATTCTTCGGCCACTTGCGCGGCGAGCGAATCGTCGGCGCGGGCAAGTTCGATGAGTTCATCCACATCATCGACGCGGCTTCGCAGCTTTTGGAAATCGTCGCGCTCTTTTTTCAGGCGCGAGAGTTCCTGCATGATTTTCTGGGCCTTCTGGGGGTCTTCCCAGAAATGGACGTGGCCGGATTCGTGTTCGAGGGCTTCGATCCGGCGTTCTTTTAGAACGAGGTCAAAGAGAGTTGCCGAGTTCCGCGAGACGCGCCCGCAGATCGGCAATTTGGGTGGTAGTTATTTCGATCATACTCGATACTTTTAGAAATGGGGGTTACTAAACCCGTTGCTCCGGTAGAAGATTCAGCCGCAAGATGAACCATACCTCGTTCACTCTTGTAAAACGATTGAGTATTCTAAACTTGTGAGCTTATCGGTCCCACGGAGTTATATTGGATGAGAGCCTCTACGCGAACATGAAAACGATTTATGCGGGTGAAAATAGGACATTGCTGGGACGGTCCATAGTTATGGGCCTTTTCGTGCTTTCCTCGCTTTTCTTTCTCGCTAGGGCCGGGCAAGCGAGCTGGCAACTCATTTTTAGCAACCCCAATAATACCGATGAGTTTCGCGCCTGCTTTTTTTTCAATGAATCCACGGGTTTCATAGCGGGACATTTGCAGGACGGAGTCTATAAGACCACCAATGGCGGCCAAACATGGGCCGTCACCCAGATTCCACTCTATCCGAACGGAGTCCAACCAAATGGCATCGTCACCCAAATTCTCATGACGGATGCGCTCCATGGCTGGCTAACCTGCGAGGCAGTGATCATCCCGGTGAAATCTCCCAACCCGCCAGCCCTCTACCAAACAAAGGATGGCGGCGTCTCCTGGCAGCCGACCAGTGTTACGGGTGGAATGGCCTGTATTTACGAAACTCCATCCGCAATCGTGGTCACATGCCGCGAGGGAAATGGAATCGGATTTATTTCGACCGACGGCGGCATTACCTTCAGGAATTCCGTGGACTCCGCAAACGGTATTGATTTCGTTGACGATCTCCACGGCGTAGTGACGGGTATTAGTAATGCAATTTGGTCCCAGTCGGTCGATGGCGGCCTCAACTGGACTCATCTTTCGCCCGTCAACGACATCGAGACCTGGAGCGTCTATGGAGTCAAAGGCTCATCGTGGTTTTTTACGGCAGGCGAAGGAGACGATTATCAATTTCCGTTCTTCAATCCCATTTCCTCCATCCGGTCTTCCGCCGACTTTGGAACGACCTGGACGACGGGAATCACGCTTCCCTTTCGCACAACCGGGCATATTGCCGGATTCGGATTTACCCTCTACGTGCAGTGCGATACGCAGCAGAACAAAGCAGACAGCGGAATTTGGCGCTCGAAAGACAGCGGCAAGACCTGGACGCAGATTGGCGGCCCGGTCAATGATAAGGACACTCGTTTCGCTGTGACCGGGTGCCAGGGCGAAGTAATGTATGCATTCGATACGAGCGGGAACGTTTATAAATCTTCGGACGGAGGCGATGGCTCGCTGCCTCAATACGAATTTCCGAAAGCATCGCTGAACGTAGATTCCATTGATCTATGCAAGCCTCGCGATACACTTATCACGATAAAAAATTTAGGCTGCGATTCCATTTTTCTTTTGAGCGCGAGCGCACCCGCCGCGCCTGCGCTGGGCATTTTCGATTCTGCCACCGGACTACCGCCTGTGTTCCCAATCCTTATTCCACCCGAGACAAATGGCAATCTCGATCTCGAACTTAGCTCCTTAGTTGCGGGACCCTATCGAACACAAGTCTTCCTCGAAATCGAGCGCGACGGAATTTTTATATATGACACCGTGACAATCCAGTCCGGGCTTCGCTTCTTCAATCCGATCCACGCGCTCTCGAATGTAACGTTTGACTCGACCGCGCTCTGCCAGAACCGCACCAGCACCATCACCATCGCGAACGATAGCTGCTTTACCGTGCAACTACTAAGCTCGCAATTGAAATACGGCACCAGCTTCGTGCTCGATACAGCTTTTGCGAACGACTCGATTCCGCCGTTCTCCAGCAAAACGTTCACCGTGACGTTCGCTCCCAGGACGATCGGAAAGATCGTCGATTCGCTTATTCTTAATCTGCAGGTGCTCGGTAAAGCGGTTCGCCTCGCGTATCCCGTTACGGGGATTGGCTCACCGGATAGCGCGGAACTCGTCATCAAAGATCGCTTTGGGGGCTCACTTCCGAATATTATCGACTTCGATACGATCACACGATGCCAGGATTCTATTTTTGCTTTTACCATTTCCGAAATCGGGTGCGATTCGCTCTTTGTCTCTGCCGTGTGGCTCGATTCCACCAAAACAGGGCCACCACCCGCTTCTCGATTCAATGTGCGTAAGCCTCCTCTCATAAACCGATTGCTTGCGCCAGACAGTATTTTGATCGAAGGCATCGAGGCGCTCGGCCAGACATTAGGCTATTATCAGGGTTATCTTCAGATCAGCGACAGCGTCGGCGGAACGAGCAAGGAATATCTAAGCCTCATTCCCTATCGCGTATTTGTCAAGCCGGGAACCCGCACGCTTTCGCTCGACACCACGCCTCGTAATTTCGACACGATCACCTTTTGCCAGCAGAAGAATATCGTCATTCCCATCGTGAATTTGGGCTGCGACACCATTCATGATTCGTCGATCTCCATATCCGGTGTTAATTTCACAATGGTCAATACACCAACAACGCCCTTCGTAATTAATCCGCTCGATACGTTTTATGATACTATTCTGTACTTGCCTGTTAATAGCGGACAAGCAATGGGAATCCTTACAGATTCGACCGATGCCGATTCTGCACCCGTTCGACACATCCCGCTCTCAGGCTATACGACGCCAACCGATACGGTGCGGTTTAGCGCCATGTCAAACAAACAAACCGTCGCTCCGGGCGACACCGCGACGCTTTACATCATGCCAAGCTCGAAATTCACCGCGAAGGGACTCCAATCCATAGAGATTACGCTTGCCTACAATGGCGATATTATGACGCCCTTCGATACGCTCGCCACTTCCTCCAGCATGACCGGCGCGCCCGTAGTACACGTCCTGCCGACGCAGGCTACCGGGACGAAGCTCCAGTATTTGCCCATTACCATCGATGGCACAGACATGACGTTCGATTCGACCATGCCGATCCTCAAAATGCAGTTCACAATCACGATTTCCGATTCGGCATGGACGGATTTCCATATCGCGAGCTTCGAGCTTAATAATGGGAATAACACATTCAATAAATGCCTGCTTGGCTCGACCGCCGATACCGGCACGATCGGGCTTCAATTTTTATGCGGCGATAGCGTTCTCTATAATATGCTTCGCTATGGGTCGAACTGGTCGCTGAACGATGGTATCGTTCCCATACGCGGGACCGTCCATCCCAATCCGGTTACGGAAGAATCGCCCATTACCATGCCGTTCACCGCGCTTCGAGCCGTTACGGTCAGAATGGACATTATGGACGACGTGGGATCGATTGTTTTTTCGGGAACGAACAGCGTATCCGAAGCAGGCGCGGCGGCGTTTATCGTGTCTGGCCCCCAATTGCCGAGCGGCGCATACCACTATCGCCTGCATCCCATCGATGGCGGCATCGGCATCGTGACGGGAAGTTTTGTCGTGATCCGGTAGAATTATTCCGTTTCCGTTTTCCTGGCCCAGTAAAGAACGGTCTGCTCGTCAGGTATTTCGCCGATTACCGTGTTCATCAGCTTGCCATTGTGATCGATGAAGCAGGATACCGGGAGTTCCGGGCTTGTCACCCACGGAAAATACTGCCAAAAAAGCGTATAGACCGAGTCGATGGCAAATTGATATGTATATTTTCCCTGCACATAATTCTGAACGGTCGTAAAGGGATTTCCGGGATAATCGACCGAGACGCCAATGACAAAAAGGCTGTCCCCCATCTGGTTTGCGGCCGCTTGAATCGAGGGCATTTCCGTCTTGCAATACACGCACCACGTAGCCCAAAAATTGACGAGGACAATTTGGCCGCGATGTCCGCTAAGGCTATCGAGCGTACTATCCGCGCGGTGCCAGCGGAAATCGGGCGCGTACGTATCGCTCTGGCTTGCCCGCGCGGCGCCCACAGGCCAGACAATGGTCGAGACATTCCCATCGAATTGCTGCATATAGACAAGCGGGCCCAAAGCAGCGGGTTCGGTCGCGCATGAACCCAGCACGACCGCGCACAGTAAAACCGGAATGAGTCTTCTAATTGACATTGCTATCAGAATAACTCCGAAAATCAACTTTTGTTACCGACTCGCAATGAATATAGTGGCAACAGGCATATAATCGCACTATTTCAGTATCACGACCCTCGCATTTTCAACCTGATCGCCCATTCGAAGTTGAATGGCGTAACTCCCATTCGGCAAACCGGAGCCGTCCCAAACATAATTGTTCAGCCCGGCGGGAAGCATTCCCAAATCGAGCGATTGCACTTGTTCTCCGGCGCTATTGAAAATAAGAAGCGACACATCTTCAGAAGATGCAAGCGTGAAATGAAGGCTGGCTGAACCTTGCGATGGATTCGGCGAAATGGTAACCGGCCCCGCAACAACCGCACTTGTCGCCGCAACCGACGAAGAGCCTATGATAAAGCTCCACACGGCGCTCGGAGAACCCCAACCATTATCGTTTTCCGCAGCGACGTCCCAGTAGTACGTCTGTCCGTTCTGGAAATTGGTTACATCGAGCGATTCGTTAGTGGTATCATTTGTGTTATCCTGAAAGATCGTGTCCATCATGGCTTTATCCGAAGTAACAACGAGCCAATACGTGTAGGCGCCTTTGTTCGCAGTTTCCCAGGTGAAATACACGGCGCTATCCGGAAGGGTGCTACCATTGGCCGGCAAATCAAGTACCACCGCACTTGGCGCAAGGGTGATAGAAAACGAATCGATAGCCGACCACGGTCCAGTCCCCTTCGCATTCTTAGCCTGCACACGCCAGTAATAGGTCGTGCTATCCTTGAGCGTGCTAACGGCGATGGAAGCAGGTTTGAGATTCGAATCGTTGATCACCAAATGTTTCATGAGCGAATCGGTCGCGATCTGAATGTGATACGAGTTCGCAACGGCCATGCTGTCCCAGACAAAATCGATGGTTTGGGTATTGACGGTCGTATCAGGCGTTACAAGTGAGACCTGCGTGGGGTAACCAGTCAGGTCCGGACCAAAATCGACTTTGACATTCTCACCTCCTGAGAAATCAATGGTCTTGGAGACCGGCGTTTTAAACACGCCGCCGGAAGCAGTCACGGTAACACTGCCGCTGCCCGAATATGGAATTGCATACCCGCCCGAACCGGAAGAAACGGCGTAAGAGGAGCCACCAGTGACCGTAATCTTCACCCCCGAATCCCCTTCGCCAATATCATAAAAACCGTTGGCGTTAAAATCGCTATAGACGACGCCGAGAATAAAATTCTGCGAGCCTTCTCCGAAGTCCTCCGTACAAAATTGGGGGCCGAAGCCTGCATTCGAGCCTTCGATAATTCCGATACCCACTTCTGTATAAACGGTTCCGGTCATGTTCATAATGTTCGTCCGGTGACCGATCGTGGGGTAGTTGCCGAAATCGTATTGGAAATTGGCGTGTATGTCCCATCCATCGGTACCGTAATCGAATACATTTTCGCCGCCCGCGCCCCCGGCATACCCGGAATTAGCGAAACGAGTAGGGAAATCACCATCTGGCCCGCTATGGCCCTGATAGCCGTTTGTAAGCATATTCTGGCTGTGCGACCGTGCCATCGCAAGCAAATCCGGATTGCATGCCAGCGGCGGTCGAACCGGGTACGTTGAAAATTCCGACTTGACCTGACTGCGTGTCGGTGTTCCATATCCTTGCAAATTTTCCACGATGCCAGGATCGGTCGTGGTGTCAAGCCGGTCTCCTTCGGCCGTCGGATCCGCACGCGCACGATTGATCAGCTCGATCACATATTGCTCCTCGGCTGTCGGATTGCCGCAATTGTAAAGTGTTCCGGAAAGCGGTTGATCGTTGCTTGGCTTGCCCAGCTCATTCGTCACATTCTTATGAGATGTGACCGCCGGACAGGGAACGCGTGGCGTGACCGAAGTCTGCGAAATGGATGCAACGGGCCGAAAAAGCGTAAATGCCGTGGCAAGCGATGTGAAGAGGATGAAACGAATATAGACGGTTTTATTCATAATGCAGGAAAATTGGAAAAATCTTCCGAGGCAAAACGATGCCTTGCGTGGAATTAATCCCGAATTATTTTGCGTGAGGCGCTCGGGCTAAAAGCCCGAGGACAGGCTGAAAGCCTGTTCTACACCCGCATTACTTCAGCAGCACAATTCGGCCCATCTCAATTTGGTCTCCATCGTGAAGTTGATAGGTATAACTTCCCGCAAGCAATCCCGATAAATCGAGTGCGTAGTCAAACGAACCTGCCGCGAGATGACCGAGCGCGAGCGATTGCACTTGCTCACCAAGCGTGTTGAAGATATTCATCGAAACATCCCCCTCCGCAGGCAACGTGAAATGGATATGCGACTGCCCTGCCGATGGGTTAGGCGAAACGGAAGATGCAGTCTGCTCGGATGATGGTTCACCGACAGACGCGGCGGCGGGAGTTGTAAAGCTCTGGATTGCGCTCGGCGCGCCCCACCCCGCATCGTTCTTGGCTAAAACTTCCCAGTAATAAGTAGTTTTAGGCTTCAATCTGAATTGAGAAGCGGTATCGGTTTGTAGAGACCCGTCTATCGTGTCGTTCACCGCGTAAGGTGGGGAAAGACTTGCGCTCGTCGAAACTAACAGGAGATAGTTCGATGCCTTCTGAGACGATTGTGGAGCAATAAAATCTACTTTTACATTTTCTGTATCCACTTGAACGATCTGGCTAATGGGGCTAACAAATGGCCCGGAACCATTCCATGTGAAGGCCACGGTGTCCGTGACATTCGCACCATTCTTAGGCGCGAGAAGTGTGAGCGGAGTGGAGGCTGTCACCGTTACATTGTGTGCTGCTCCATAAGTATAAGGTATTGCATAGCCACCGGAGCCGGTCGTTACAGCATAATAGGATGAACCGGATGAAAGCGTAATCGTCACGTCCGAATCTCCCTCGCCGATGTCGTATAGTCCGTTCTTATTCGAATCGGTATAGACTACACCGAGAACAAAGGTATATGGTGCAGTAAAAAACTTATCTATCATTCGCCGCCCGAAATCTTCCGTGATGAGAATGGGACCGACACCGGTGGGATCGCTGCTATCGAGAATCGCAATACCAACTTCGTTGAAGATCGCATCGGTCGAAGCGAAATTCATAATATTGTGGCGATGCCCCAGATCGGAGTTTTCCCAATCTACAAGAAACGCCGCGAGAATGTCGTCCATGCCGTTGCCATAATCGTAGATGTTTTCGCCCCAGTTACTCCAATTGACGTAACCGGCGTTCTCGATGCGCTTCTCAGGACCGAGCGCGCCGCCATCTTGAGGATAACGGATACTATCGCTATTATCCAAATAATGATATTGGCTATCTAATAGGAGCATCACGGTATCGTGGCCTCTCGCAGCCTGGCAAAGGACTGCATTGAAAGCCAGCGGCGGACGCGCGGGATACGTAGCAAAATCGGCGGCTACCTGCTCAGGAGTGGGCGCATAAACGCCTTGTTTCGGGAACCAAGAGTAGTCGAACACAACTTGAGTGGTCGTGTCAAATTCAAGCCGAATTCCTTCGGAGTCCGGATTAGCGCGGGCGCGATTGATAAGTTCGAGTTGGTATTGCTCCTCGTTCGTCGGGTTGCCGCAATTATATTGCGTCATCGAAAGCGGCTCATCGCGCGAAGCCGTCTTGGCATCGCCTTGCGCCAGAGCGGATTTCGTAGAAGTAACCGCCGGTGGCGGCACGGGATGAATGCCGGCAGAGGTCTGCGCCGAAGCATTATCATGGCTCTGAAAGAGCATTGCCAACGCGAAAGAAATAACCAGACTAAACCGAAAAAAGGCGATTTTACTCATAATACAGAAAAAAGGGGAAAAATGCTGTTTTGAGAACCACCGAACTAAGATAACGAATCCCGTCCTGACACCAATCGGAACATTCCTTGTTGTTGTTCGTCTCAAGAGCCTCTGATCAAGCCTTTCCTTAACGTCATTGCGAGGAGTCCCGAAGGGACGACGAAGCAATCCGTTGAAATTGCGCTTGCTCTCACGAGATTGCTTCGTCGAACGAATCTCCCTCCGGTCGATTCGTTCTCCTCGCAATGACATGCTAAAAGGACTTAATCAGAGTTTCCTTAATTCTAAACTCTTAATTCTTAACTGAAATGTGCGGCATCGTCGGCTATATCGGCAATCGGGAAGCGACCCCCATCCTGCTTTCGGGCCTGAAGCGGCTCGAATATCGCGGTTATGATTCGGCGGGGCTTGCCCTGCTCGAAGATCTGCCTCGCGCAGTATCTACGAATGGGCATTCCTCCTCTCTCATAAATTCTACGCGATTGGTAATTGAAAAATGCAAGGGCAAAGTTACTGACCTGGAAACGCTTTCGGCACGATCTCCGCACCACTCCACGATCGGCATTGGCCACACACGCTGGGCGACCCATGGCATCCCAAGCGACACGAACAGCCATCCCCACACCGATCAGCAGGAACGCCTCGCCATCATACACAATGGCATTGTCGAAAATTATTCCCACATCAAAGATCGGCTCCTCGCTCGTGGACACACGTTCCGTAGTGAGACGGATACTGAAGTGCTCGCGCATCTCATCGGGGAGTTTTATGCTGAAAAGCAAAATCTGACGGAAGCTGTCCGGCTCGCGCTGAACGAAGTAGTTGGTGCGTATGGTATTGCAGTTGTTGCTGCAGATTCACCGAATGAAATTGTCTGCGCGCGCAAAGGCTCGCCGCTTGTGATTGGCGTCGGGAATGATAACGATTATTTTATCGCCAGCGACGCCGCAGCTATCATCGCGCATACCCGGCAAGTGATCTATCTATCGGATAATGAAATGGCGACGGTCTCGCGTTCAGGAATTAAGACGAGGACGATTTCGAATATCGAGATCACGAAACAGGTCGAAGTGGTAGAAATGGAACTCGAAGCTATCGAAAAAGGCGGCTTCGACCATTTCATGCTCAAGGAAATTCATGAGCAGCCGCAAACCATCACCGACGCCATGCGCGGGCGTGTGATCGAAGAGGAAGGAAATATCGTCCTCGGCGGCCTGCAAAATCATTTGGATGCTTTGCGACAAGCGAAACGCCTTATCATTACGGCTTGTGGAACCAGCTTTCATGCCGGACTCATCGGCAAATACATGATCGAGCAGTACGCTCGCGTTCCGGTCGAGATCGAATACGCGAGCGAGTTCCGGTATCGCAATCCCATCGTGAACGATGACGACGTGATGTTCGGTATCAGCCAATCCGGAGAAACTGCCGATACGCTTGCCGCGATGCGCGAGGGCAAACGCAAAGGCGCATTGGCGCTTGGCATTGTAAATGTGGTTGGCTCGACCATAGCGCGCGAATCCGATGGCGGCGTCTATATTCACGCCGGCCCGGAGATCGGCGTGGCCTCGACAAAAGCGTTTACTTCCCAACTCACCGTTCTTTCGCTTCTAACCATTATGTTGGGAAGAATGCGGCATCTTTCCGTCGTCGATGGCCGCTCGATGATTCGGGAACTGCTCGAAGTTCCAGAAAAAGCGCAGAGCATCTTAGACGATACTGAATCGAAAATAGAAGAGATGGCACAAATATTTAAAGACGCCGCTAATTTCCTCTATCTTGGACGCGGATACAATTATCCCGTTGCGCTCGAAGGCGCATTGAAGCTAAAAGAGATTTCCTACATCCATGCCGAAGGCTACCCCGCTGCGGAAATGAAGCATGGGCCTATTGCGCTGATCGACGAGAACATGCCCGTCGTCGTCGTCGCGCCGCAGGACGATGTGTATGAAAAAGTTCTCTCGAATATCCAGGAAGTCCGCGCGCGCAAAGGGCATGTCATCGCCATTGCAACCGAAGGCGACGAGCAAATAAAGAAGCTTGCCGAACAGGTTATTTTCATTCCACAAACTTTGCCACTTTTCACGCCTATTCTTTCCGTGATCCCCTTGCAATTGCTTAGCTATTACATCGCAACGGCGCGGGGCTGCAATGTCGATCAGCCGAGGAATTTAGCGAAATCGGTAACGGTGGAATAAAGATAGGGCAGACTTTAGCCTACCCTATCTCGGCGAAGAATCGCCGCCAGCATTCTTCCCGACCGCTTTCCATCTCTTCGATAGGAATGCAGCCGCTCGTCCGAGATCGTGCAGAGCGGCGATACTTCGATCTGATTTGCCGGAATTCCCGCAAATAGTAACTGATCGAGATTAGCAGCTTTTACATCGAGCATAAACTTCCCATTATGCAGATCGACTAAATGCTTCTCCTCGAAGAGCGTTGCAACATCGAGATCAACTTCATATTTCGCTCCTGACGCTGACGCTCCGATGAATGCGAAGATATTATCGGGTGATGCGCCTAACTCGATCATCTTCTTCACCGCCGCCAGCGCAATCATCTGCTCCGTTCCCCTCCAACCAGCATGGACTGCAGCGATAAGTTTTGCTTTCGGTTCATACAGCAAGATCGGCGTACAATCGGCAATAGTTACACCTAAAAGCACATTCGTTTCTCGTGTTATCAGCGCATCGGATTCTTTTACGACTCCTTCATCGCCAACAACGATATTTACATTCGATGAGTGAACTTGATTCTGATAGACCGCTTTCGTGCCATTCGGTACACCGATGGCTGCAAAAAACCGTCGCCGATTATCATCGACATTTGCCTGCTCATCTCCAACATGGCTGCTGAGATTCATTCCGAATGGTTCCGGCGAAACGCCACCGATACGGGTGGATTGCGCGGCAATTATTTCGGGGAATTGCTCGAATATTTTCGGACGTAAGATCATTTTGAAGATGAACCGTGTAGCACCGGGAGTATACTCCCGGTGCTACACGGGCTACTCGATAATTATCAATTCCTTCCTTCTTCGGTGCGCTTGCTCGCGGCGGTATTTGGGGCGTTCTTTCAGATAATTAGCAAGAATAGCCTGCGCTTCGAAAAAATCCTCGAAGGGATGGTGCGGGATGCCAAGCTCCCCACATTGCCGCTTTAGATCCCGGCATGCAAATACAACATCCGCCATCATCGCCGGACACCAATCGGAATAACCATCGCCGATATAGACGATAGTGTCCGTGTCATCACTCGTTGTTAGCAACAACGCGCATTTGCAGGAAGCACACCGGTCGCAGCCTTCGCGTTGATTCGGGAACTCATGCGAGAGGGTGCCATCTTCTTGCAATTCGATTGTGTTCGTCCAGAATGGAATGTGGGCGAGTCCGTTGTGAGCTAATATTTCTCGAATATAGCAAGAAAATCCATCGCTATCGATATGAAGATCGATTACATTCGTTCGGCAATATTCTGCGAACTCTACAAAGCCAGGTTTAAGCTTCTGTGCTTTGACGATCCTGTTGAAACCCTCCTCGTCCATTCCGCTTACGCTCTCGCAAGCAATCTTTAGGCATTCCGCAGCAGATTTTTTTCCGCTATCGAAATCACTCCACACATCGAATGCGATCTGCGTTCCGAATTGCGCGAGGATTTGGGAACCGACATCATGGACAGTGACGGTCTCGTCGAAATCGCAATAGACTTTGAACCTGGATTTGGGGCGATTATTAGGATTAATGAGATGATTTTTGTTCGTCATTTTTTCGCTATGATCTCCAAAACCGCAGGCGTAATGATTCTGGTATGACCATCCTTTTCGAAAGTGGAAAATTCCTGTTGCAATGCTTCCACTTCGGACTTCGTCATAAATCCCAGATCTGCCAAACGCCACGGAGATACTTCCACAAACGATTTTGGCCATTGCCAAATGTAATTCTCAGGCGAAACGATATGCACGATCGGTTTGACCGATTCTATTCGAAGCCCAAGTTCCTGACACCACGTCAAAAGTTCCGGTGCAATATCGGGTTTGCCTCCCTCGGCATACCATCCTTTCAGCACTGCCGCGATAAAAACATCGAATGCCGGTGATGGCGACGTGAACCCGAACGTATGATAATGGAAATATTCGTGAAGAACGATGGTGCCGCCAACGCGCAAATTCTTTACAACACGCTCCAATAATTTTTTCGGGTTCCGAAGGAATGCGAAAAGCCACCGGGCATACGCGCCATCGAGCGCATCGCCCGGAATCTCATCTTCATCGAGATTCACGCAATGCGTGGAGATATTTTGCAGTCCGTTCTTTTTGCTCTGGGAGTCGAGATAATTCAGAAAATCGGAAGAGCGATCCAGCGCGATTACACGCCCTTCGGGACCAACAATCTCCGCCAGATCCATGCTAAGGAAACCCGGCCCCGATCCAAGATCGAGAATCGTCTGGCCGGCTGTAAACCCCGCACGCCGCCACGCATCGGTCACATCCGGCCGCCAGACGCGATGCTGAAGGCCGAGCCGTTCCAGTTCGGCAGAGTGGGTACCGAAAACATAAGGTTTTTCGCCGATTTCGGGCATAAATATTTTTTTTTGCATTAGGAATTCATGAACTCTGGCAAAGTTTTCATGAACTTATGCAATTTTGTTTCTATTAGAAATTGGTGCCTGTTATAGTGATACTAATATACGTTAGTATCACAACGAAGTTAGGGAAATTCGAAAATATTCCATAATTCAATTTGGATATGGGCAAAAATTAAATTGTCATTCCCGCGAAAGCGGGAATCCAGGTCTTGAGATTATTCTGAATTCGAGGTCTGGATTCCCGCTTTCGCGGGAATGACAGTAACACGCACATTTATATCTTCAAATTGAGTCGCTATTGGAAATTTAGTTTGCGTGATAAATCGGAGGCTTGATTAAGACTCAATACACATTGCCTCGCCGCTCAATTCCTTATGACGGTGTACTTCCGGTCTTCGGGCGTTCGTCTCGATAGACTTGCCGCTATCTCGGCCTGCTCTTCGGGATCGATTGACTGGATATGCGAATAATCTCGCGGCGCGATTTCGAGCAAGCTCAATGCCTGCTCGATGCGCCAACGCTCGATGATATCGATATCCACGGTGATAACGACATTGTGATCTTTCTCGGCTATTGTTATTCCACTCATAATATGCTCCGTTGAAAATAACAGCACACCTCAATTAAAAATTCTTACACCGCCTTCCGCTTCGCTCCATGCTGGGCTGCGGGTACTGCGTCGCTACGCGACTATTCGGTATTGCCCTTGCCAAGATTGCAGGTTGCACAAAGAGTTTGCAAATTCTCAAGAACGGTCTCGCCACCTTTCGACCACGGTTTGATGTGATCGACATGTAATTCAACATTAGGGTCTTTTGCAGGAGAGCGACCGCACGCTACACATCGAAAATTGTCTCTCTTCAAAACGAACCATTGCATCCGCCAATTGATATTACGTTTCGTTTTATGTAATACAATATCTCCCTTAGTCGATTGAGATAAATTGGGTAAACTTTCTATTACTTCTGATCCTTCCGAATCTGAATTCGCAAATTCGACGAAGCTTTCAAGAGCTTTCCGCCATGTTCCAAATCGATCAATATAGACAGAAGCACCAAATTGAGAAACTTCAGAATTAATGTCCCGAAATTTCGGCTGTCTTCCAAGTTTGCGCCATGCTTCCTGAATATTTTGAAAAAGCATCTCGTTGGGAATATTTTTAAATTCTGATGGCAATATTCCTGCAGTAGCGAGAGCAAGGTTCCAAGTTCCGAATCGGGTCGCGAGAGTACCCGCAGTGTATTTCCCGTGAAGGTTATATTGACGAAATGTTATTTTCTTACCACAAATCGTCGCCACTCTTTGCAAGTCAGCAATAAGCTCGTCATTTGGTACATCGCGATTAAATCGCTCCAATTCAAATTTTTTACTCATAGAATTAACTTCATTCCAATTCATTTTACACCGCTGCCTGCTCCCGCTTCAACGCTTCGCGTTCGATCTCTAATTGGCGGATGCGGCGTTCGATTTGGTCAAGTTCGGCGGGCATGGAATCTATTTCGATGCGGAGTTTGCTGGCGGCTTCATCGATGAGGTCGATCGCTTTATCGGGAAGGAAACGGTCGGCAATATAGCGATCCGAAAGCTGCGCGGCGGCGATAAGCGCGGCATCACGAATGCGAACACCGTGATGCACCTCGTATTTTTCCTGCAATCCGCGCAGAATGGAGATGGTATCCTCCACGCTTGGCTCGCCCACAAAGACGGGCTGGAACCGGCGTTCGAGCGCGGCGTCTTTTTCGATATGCTTGTGATATTCATCCAGCGTGGTTGCACCGATGGTGTGAAGTTCCCCGCGAGCAAGCGCGGGTTTCAGGATGTTTGCGGCATCCATCGCGCCTTGTGTAGCGCCCGCGCCGATGAGGGTATGGAGTTCATCTATAAAGAGAATTATTTCTCCGGCAGATTCCGCAACTTCTTTCACGATCGCTTTTAATCGTTCCTCGAATTGACCGCGAAAACTGGTTCCCGCAACCAGCGTTCCCATATCGAGTGCAACAATGCGTTTGCTCTTCAATCCCTCCGGCACATCGCCAGCAGCGATGCGATTCGCAAGTCCTTCGACGATAGCAGTCTTCCCCACTCCCGGATCGCCGATGAGCACGGGATTATTCTTCGTGCGCCGCGAAAGCACCTGCATTACACGACGGATTTCTTCCTCGCGTCCAATAACAGGATCGAGTTTACCCTTGCGCGCTGCTTCGGTAAGATCACGCCCATACTTTTCCAGCGATTGATAACGCTCTTCCGCATTCGGATCGGTTACGCGCTGCGTACCGCGCACGGATTGCAGCGCGGTGAGCACGCTATTCTTCGTCACGCCATGCTCTTTCAGCAGCTTCGCGGATGAAGAATTACCATCCAAAAGCGCAAGCAACAAATGCTCGGTCGAGACGTATTCATCTTTCAACGCCTCGGCTTCCTTGCGGGCAACATCGAAGAGCTTATTCAGATTATTCGACGCAAATTGATTGGCGCCTTGCACTCCGGTAACTTTCGGGAGCTTTTCCAGCGCGCCGGTCACGCGGATGCGAAGCTGCTCGATATTGACGCCGAGTTTTCGCAGCACGGAGGTCGCCACGCCTTCGGGGTCCTGAATGAGCGCGGCGAGCAAATGCTCCGGCTCGACCTGGTTATTTCCGTAATTCGCCGCGATCTCGACTGCCGCTTGCAGCGCCTCCTGCGATTTAACTGTTAGTTTACTTGGATTGATTGCCATTGCTCAGGCGTTGATTTCAAAATTGATTTTTCCAACATATTATTTACACGTCATTGCGAGGAGGAGCGAACGACCGGAGGGAGTTCGCTCCGACGAAGCAATCCGTCGCACACCACGGATTGCTTCGTCGAATATTATTCGCTCCGCTCATAATATTCTCCTCGCAATGACGTTCTCCGTACCACGCAATGCTATGATTGGCATTGTTTGCATCATTTTATTTGCGAGTGAACTTCATGCCCAGAGCAAACCACCGCTTACGGTTACAGGCGATAGCCTTGCTTCCACCATGATCGATGGTCAGTCCGTCGAACAACTTTTTGGCAATGTGAAGTTCGTGCAGGGCGCACTCTATGGCTCGTCCGATAAGGCCTACAAGTACTCGACCGGAAATCGCGTCGAGCTGTTTGGCAATGTGGCGATCCATCAAGATACGCTGGAGCTTTTTGCGCCGCACGTCATATATAACGATTCGACCGGCATTGGACATGCCGATGGCGGCGTTCGCATGTTCGACCGCGATCAGGAGCTGACTGCTGCGAACGGCGATTACGATGAGATCAATCAAGTCGCGCACTTTTTTCATCACGTCACGATGACGCAAGGCAAGAGCACGAGCGTTTCGGATTCGATGACCTACTATCGTTCCACGCAGACCGACCTTCTCTACGGTCATGCCTCCGTTACGAACGATTCCGGTTCCCTTACGGCGGATACGATCATTAATATCCGCGCCTTAGGCGAGACCACCGCCAAACGGAATGTCCATCTCGCAAACGATTCCCTTCGTCTCGCATCCGATTGGCTGTTCGACTCGCAGCTTCAAGGAGAACTGCACGCACGAGGCCATGTTGCAGTGAAAGATGTGCAAAACAACACGACAATCTTTGGCGATACGCTGGCGCGTTTTGCAAAGGGAAATTATCTCCTCGTGCCTAAACGCCCGCTCCTGCTTTATATCGACAGCACGCAAGTGCGGGACTCGACCGGCAAAGTCAACACCGTGTTCGATACCATGTTCGTTCGCGCGGACACAATGAAAATTTATCAGGGCGATTCAGCGCGGTTTATTGCGATTGACAGCGTGCGGCTCATTCGTTCGGACTTCAGTTTGACCGGAGGCAAGCTCATTTACGATCAAATTCACGATGTCATGACCGTCTTTAAAGCGAAGCGGCAACACGTTTGGAACGATTCCACGGAGATCGACGCCGATAGCGTGGCCATGCTGATGAAAGAGCGGCATGTGAGCCGCGTATTTGCGATTGGCCATGCATTCGCAACAAGTCCGATGGAGGAATTCCCGAACACGGGACGCGTCGATCAATTGCAAGGAGATAACATGATGCTTATTGTCGAGCATGACACGGTGCGGCAACTCTTCACCATGTCGGACGCGCTCTCGATTTATTTTCTGCTCAGCGATGGCAAGCCGGACGGCGTCAACCGCGCCTCGGGCGATACGATACGCATGGACTTTAAGAACAAACAAGTCACTCGTCTCGCTATTATTTCCGGCACGGAGGGTGAATACTTCCCGGAGCGTTTCGTGACGGGCCGCGCGAAAGCGTTCCGGCTTTCCGCGTTCGAACGGCACGACAATCTGCGACCGAAGCGCGAGGAGTTCGTGCTGCCGTGGGATGTACCGGAACTAATTCAACCTCAGCCGGTAATGGGCGAACCCGCAAAAGTTATGAAACCGTAGGATTACTCCTTCACAAACTTAGCGCGTTCACGGTCATCCATCACATAATAAATTCCCTTTGGGAGCGGGGAAATATCTAGTATTAAGGGGCCCGATTCTGGCATTGTGGTTGTCCTAACTTCTCGGCCTAAAATATCGAGAACGCGGACGGGAGCAAGACGATAATCGAAGCCAATTGCAACTGTTTCCTTCCCCGGATTGGGATAGGCATAAGCCACGCCGACCGTATTCGGAGCAGGGATGCTTACGCTGGCAGTTCCAAGGGTGCCTCGGATAATAAGGCCTGTCGAAAGCCAACTGGGGTTCTGCTGCACGGCTGCTAATACCACTCCCGGCGATGGGCGCGCAATCGCGTCAATTGTCGAAATGGTATAATACGAACCTTGCGACTGAACCGAAATCGTATCCGAGCCCCAAGTCTGACCGAAATCGGAACTAAAGAGAATGGAATTGGATGCCGTAGTTATCCGGCCCGCAAACAAAGTGTCGTCCGAAATTGCCGATATGCTGATTATGCCACCTTCATTTGGTCTTAACTCTGGGCGAAACCATGAACCACCTCCATTCAGGGTTCGAACGATACAGCCAGATGTACCGGAATCGAGACCATAACCAATAAGAGTGTCTCCGTCCGTCCAGTCGGTCCAGCGTACGTCCATATAGATGCTGGCTGCATTCGGAATCGAATCGGTAGAGTCCATTGTAACCCAGTTATTCGAGGTTCGATGAATGATGCCGGTGTTTTCATCGAACACTGCAAATTTGCCCGGTCCGTAGCAATGGCACATCCAGGAACCCAAACCCGTAAAGGGCTCCTGAGTCCAGGTTACACCGCCGTTGGTTGTCGTTTCAGGATGTTCCGGAAGCCCGATGATTCCATTCATCGGGTCGTGAAAGTGAACGCCGAAGATCGAGGCTGTATTTGCGAAAGGCCCGGGAATGCGCTGCCTCGACCAGGTAACGCCGCCATCGAACGTCCGGAAAATATTCCCGGAATCTCCGACAGCCACGACGTTCATTGAGTCGATTTGCTGCATGGCAAACACAAAAATATAGCCGGGCGGAAGGCCATTATCCGGCACGGACCACTGCTCATGCCATGTAAGGCCGCCATCGTCGCTTCGAATGAATTCGAATTGGTCCTGAGGCTTTCGCCCGGCCAGAACGATGGCCGTGCAATGGTTCCCGTTGCACGCGAATATAAAAGGTAAATAATTCTGAGTGCTATCGTCCTTTTGGTCGAAGGTAACGTTCCAGACATATTGAGCGTGGGCCAAAGGGCACGCGATCATCGTAAGGAGAGCAAACAATGCAGCCGGGAGCCAAAATTTTGTGGTCTTCATACTACCAAGCGCAGGGAACATGATAACAAGTGTACGCTGTCCAGTCGCTCATATTAGAAGTTGTTTCCGTGCAGCTTCCATTCGTGTAATCCGAGCTGTAGGTGCAATCCGTTATCTGGTCCTCATAACATGCACATGAAAGGCTGTACCCAAAGCATATTGAGCACGTCTTTGTGCAGGTTCCCGTACCGCAGGCAAGATAAACACGCCAGTCTGGATGGCCTTGAACCCCCCAATCGGGATCCCATTCCCAGCAGTTGTTGATTGCTGTAGACGTTAGAATACCGGTAGCGAAGCCACACTCAGGAATGGAGGACATCGTTTGATAAAGTCCTTGGGCAACTTCATTCATGAGCGTTCCGAAATATACGTCGTCGCATCCGCTTTCGACGCTGATCCAGTTCACAATGTATTGCTGATAATCCTGCGTGCCAATCCAATAGTTCCTACTGCAATAGTCGACTTCAACTTGGCAGCCGCCAGGAAGAGTCCAAAACGTAGTGGTTTCGTACCAGCACCCGTTACCATCATCAGGCGGGCAATCACTCGGTGGACATTGGGCCATTCCCGTTTTGGGAACCGCAGCCAGCACCGCAGCCATAGTCAGCAACGGCAAAATGAGACCGAAAAATCTCCTTGCCATTGTGAGTTGAATTCGAATTATTTGAATGTTCTTCATGTCACTTCTTTTTTCAAAAGGGTTTAGAGACAAAATTGCACGCTTATTCTGTCCCACAGTCTTTGAAAGTACTTTGTGAAGCTCGCGTGCCGCTTCACATAGAATAAGAGACTGAGCGGAGTGGAATGTGACAGGTTTATGCATTTAATTGAAATTTCATTTGGGAACATCCCCTTTTCGTCTCATTTCTGCTCTTCCACATGCGTTTTCAGTTTCTTCATGGCGCGGTGATAACGCTGCCGTAATGTTTCGGCGGTCAGGCCATCGATTCTTCGTTCCGCCATTTCCTCGAAGGAAAGTTCCAACCAGTCGTGGACCATGATCACGGAGCGTTCGTGAATGTTCAGGCAGCCCAGCATGAGCCGGTGTGCGTCGCGTCCGTCGAAGAGATGATCGATAGGATTATACTGCGATATTTTTTCCATTTCCCCCCTGCGATCTTCAATGTTTTCGGCATACAGAATTCGCTTATGCTTTTTGAGATCCATGATCCGGAATCGAGCTGCTTTCAGAAGCCACGCGCGTAGGGCTTGGAACCCATCGAAGGCAAGGTCATTTCGGGACAAAAGCGTTTCCACAGCCGCGCCTATCGCATCCTCGGCTTCGACCCTGGATACTCCGAACGTTCGCTGAACGTTCCTCGCCATTGCATTCGTCTCGTTATTCCACGCTTTAAAATTCATTCCGCGCAAAAGTACCGCTGCTGGCTGCTGGCTGCTGGCTGCTGGCTGAAAATTTCATTTCTCATCACCTTAGTTCCTTCCCAGACTTATTGTACGTTTTTTAGACGCGAAAGCATACGAACTCTATGGAACCGTCCGAAATCGAAAATGAACTACTTGCAAATATAATACATTTTCGAGGCGGGCGCATGAAACAACTCCAATCGGAACACCTGAAAAAAATTTACGGCAAGCGGGCGGTCGTGAAGAATTCGAGCGTTTCCGTCGCGCCGGGCGAGATCGTGGGACTGCTCGGCCCGAACGGAGCCGGAAAAACAACGACGTTTTACATGATTACCGGACTCGTCAAGCCGGACGAAGGCCGCGTCCTTCTCGATGGCGAAGACGTTACGGCGCTGCCCATGTATGCGCGCGCGCGAAAAGGTATCGGCTACCTGCCGCAGGAAGCTTCGATTTTTCGCAAGATGACGGTCGAGGAAAATTTGATGGCGATTCTGGAACTTCTCCCGCTCACAAACAAAGAACGCCACGAACGAACCGAGCAATTGCTCGAAGAATTAAACATCGCGCAAATTCGAAAATCCTACGGTTACATGCTTTCCGGCGGCGAGCGGCGGCGGTGCGAGATCGCTCGCTCGCTCGCCACAAATCCCGCTTACATGCTGCTCGATGAGCCGTTTGCAGGAATCGATCCGATCACGGTCGAAGAGATTATGCAAATCGTCATTCGCCTGAAAGAGCGCGGCATCGGCATTCTCATCACCGATCACAACGTGCATGAAACGCTTTCGATCACGGATCGCGCGTATATTCTGATCGATGGAACGATTTATCGCGCCGGCTCTGCCGAGGAACTTGCCAGCGACGAGGAAATCCGGCGACTCTATTTAGGTGAGACCTTCAAATTAGAACGTTGGCAACAGATCTGAACCTGGATTTGGGGCGATTTCAGAGATTAATGAGATGAGAGTTGAATATCTTCTTAATCTCTGAAATCGCCCCAAATCATGGTTCAGACCGTTGTTTACATTCCCAACCGCTTCCGCATTCTCGTTAAGGCGGCATCGTACGTCGATTTCATGTCGGGTCGCGTAGCTTCCTGCGCTTCGAGTTGGCGGAGTGTCGCCGCATCGCCAATATCGGCAAGCCGATTGACCGCCGCGCCGCGAACGCCGTTATCGCCATTGTTATTATCTAAGTTCCAAAGCGTGCGATAGACAAGTGCGGAATCGACCGATACAAACATGCTGATCGAGGTGATAATACTCATGCGCGTATTCTTCGGAAGATTGTGCTCGTTGACGAGCGTGATAAGGCGTTCGAGCGAAGCATGTGTCTTCGTCATTTCGAGCACGCCGATGGCGCTTTGGCGCATGTGATCGCGCGGGGAATTTGTCTTGAGATACTCCAGCGCATCCTGATAGGCGAGGTCCGGATCGTATAGGCGCAGCGCGCTCATCGCATTGCCGACCACGTTATAACTCGAATCGATTGCGATGATTTTTGTCAGAATCGGCTCGACTTGCGCCTTCGGATAGCCAAGTTGAACGAAAAGCTGGATGGCCTCCGCGCGCACGTCGGGGCGAGGATCGTTCCGCGAGCGATCCAGCAAAACATCCAGAATCGAATTATTTTCATTCGCCCAATTGCCAAGCGTCGTGAGCGCATGGAGCCGCACGGCCCAGAATGGATCGTGCATCGCCGCAGTTTTCAATGCTCCGAATACCTTCGGATCTCGTCCGACGGAATCCGGCTGCATGGCAAGCGCCGCCTGCGATCGCTCGATCGCAAGCTTCGCCTGCGTTAGCTGATAAATCCACTCGTTTGGCGTTTTATGGATTTTCAGTTCCTTAATGATGGTGTTGCCTTTATCGAAGATGACCATGTTCGGCTTCTGCGGAGAAGCAATATCGAACTGCTGCGAAGAGTCTTCGACATGAAGCGTCTGCACGATCGCCGAGCCATCCGGCATGGTCAGTTCCACATCGACGGGCATTTTGAACGTGCCAGTCAGCGTGTCGCGCTTTTGCGTTTGCGTGACGGTCAGATGCAGGAGCTTCACGGCGTCGTTGTAATTATAGGTTACGTCGAACATCGGATGGCCGCTCTTGTAAAGCCATTCGTCGAAAAACCACGAGAGATTCTGTCCTGTCGCTTCTTCGATTGCCATTTTGAAATCCTCGGTAACGACCGGCTGAAACTGATGCACATCGAGATAATGATGAATCGAATGCCACCATCCCGAATCGCCGAGCACATGGCGCATCATGTTGAGCGTCGCCGCGCCGCGCGGATAATGATTTGCCGTATAATTATTCGGCGCGACGATGGGCTTTTTACCTAAGCTCGTCTCCGCCTGAATTCCGGCATTTTGCGCGCCCTGCATTTCCTCCTGGAATTCATCCTCGCCATCGTTGAACTCACGAAACATTCCCTCGAAATAGGTTGCGAAGGATTCATTCAGCCAGGTATGAAGCCACGAGCGGCAAGTTACGAGATCGCCGAACCATTGATGGGCAAGCTCGTGCGCAATAAGTCCCTCGCTATTAAAGTCGATGCCGGATCGCTGATCGTAGAGCACATAATCGTTCAGCGTCGTAGCCGTAACGTTCTCCATCCCGCCATACATGAAATCCGCAATCGCAATCTGCGCATATTTTTCCCAAGCGTAGGGGTAGCCGGTGCGCGAAGAATAAAACTCGATCATCTTTGGCGTGAGGCCGAAAATTCGTTCCGCATCCTTGCTCCATCCGGGATAGACCCAATACTGCACGTCCTTCCCGCGCCATTTATCGGTCACAACTTCGTAATGGCCGACGCCGAGCATGATAAGATAGGTCGAATACGGATGGGATTCGTTCCAATGCCATGTCACCGTTCCATCTTTGTTTTTATCCTTCGAGACGAGCTTGCCATTCGAAAGCGCCTGCTGATCGGCGCGGACGGTGACGAACATATCCGTCGTCGTTTTATCATTCGGATAATCGTAGGTTGGCAGCCAATTTCGATTTTCCTCTCCTTCGCCCTGCGTCCAGATTTGTTCCTGCCGATCGGTGTAAAACGTATCCGGCTGAATAAACCACATTCCTTTTTTCGGCTGCGCCCAGTATTGAATGCCGACCGTAAACGGTACATCGAACGGATGTATGCGGTCGAGCGTGATGTGCAGCTTCGCGGAATCAGCCGTGCTGAATTGAAGCGGCGTCTTTTTTCCCTTGCCATCTTCGAGCCACACCTTCTCGATATTCAAATTCACGGCGTCGAACACGATTTCCTTCACCGGGTCTTTTTGCGGCAGGATCGAGAGCGTGGTGATGACCGTCCCCATCATTTTCTTGGCCGGCTCATCGAATGCAATGTGCATTTCGATGTGCTGAAGATCGGTCGTGTGCGAGCGTGCTTGCTCCTGATAGTCCCAGCCGAGACCCTGGGCAAACGAGCGGAGGGGAAATGCAAGAATGGCTAAAGCGAGTGAAAATCGGCGAAATGAGTGCATGTGGTTCAAATGTTTAGGATAACTTCCTGCAAATTTACGGCAATAATTGCCGGCGGCAGCCGCACACACAATTCTAAGGCGGAAAATGAAAAATGAAAAGGCGCGAGTTCTTTCGAACTCGCGCCGGTAAACTCTTTCGAGATATGGTTAAAATTACCATGTGGAGAGCGCCAGGCGCTCCCAGGTGTTCGCCGCCACACAAACATAGAGATAATTCGAGTCGTAGGCCTCGTCGCCCGGATTGCCGCTCGCGCTCGACGATGCTGGGACAGAAACCCAGTTATTACGTTTCGAACCGAGAAGCGTTGACGCCGAACGCACACTCAAATCCCCCGAAGCATTGGCTGTGACGAGATTATCATCTGAATTTGCCGGAAGCATTTCGATGCGAGCGCGGCCATTGACATCCAGCGTTTGCGCTGGGGCTGCCGTCCCGACACCCATGCTCCCTGCAACAGAGAGCACGCCACCCGAAAGGGTTGCATCGGGTGTGCTCGACGTATTGTCGAAGAATATAAAACCACCCGATGCGCGCGCCATAAATTCGTTGGCTGCATCGTTCTGCGTAGCTGCCGATCCATCGCCATAAACGAAGGTATAGTCAAACCCACCCGTAGCGGCATTATCTCCCATGGCAGTCGAATTGACGCCATCGGCAACCGTTGAATATCCCATTGCAGTCGAGTACTCGCCGATGGCGTTTGTCCCCGTGCCCATTGCGGTAGAACTGCTGCCGTTCGCGTTTGTATTATTGCCCATGGCGGTCGAGTAATCGCCACCCGCGAGGCTGTTGTTTCCCGAAGCAAAGGCAGCATTGCCACCGGCATCCGTGGACGAGCCAAAGGCGGTTGCATTGGCGCCACTCGCTTGAGTGTTATCGCCAGCGGCGATCGAATTAGTCCCATTGGCAATAGAATTCTGGCCGAGCGCGGCAGAGTAATCGCCGCTTGCAATTGTATTAATGCCCGTCGCGATGGACGAGTTGCCACTTGCCGATGAATTCATTCCCATGGCTGTGGAGTTGTCACCGCCTGCACTTGTATTCGAACCCATGGCAGTGGAATACTGGCCATTGGCATTGGTACTCTCTCCCATCGCGGTGGAATAATCGCCACCCGCATTGGAATTGTCTCCCATCGCCGTCGAGGACTGACCGAGGGCATTGGTATTCGATCCTATGGATGTGGAGTAATCACCGCTCGCGTCGGTGCCCGATCCCATGGCGGTGGAAGTAGTTCCGGTTGCATTGGTACTATTACCCATTGCCGTCGAAGAAGTTCCGATCGCGTTGGTGCTTATGCCAAGTGCCGCGGAGAAATCGCCATTGGCGGACGTGTTGTATCCAAGCGACACGGAACGATTCCCAATGTTGCCGTCGTCCCATTGGCCGCCATCCACATAGCCCGCACGCAACGCCGACTTTGCCGGAATCCACATCAGCCGTGATCCCCCGCCGGAAACGGGCGTTGCGCCATTCGTTCCGCTCGCCAACAGCGAGCCATCGACTTCCAGAGCGGCAGCCGGAGTGGAAGTCCATATCCCGACATTTCCTCCGGATTTTATACGGATCCATTCCGTATTATTGGTTCTAAATGCCAAGTCTTTCGCATCGATCGTTCCGAGGAAGTTCGACCCTGGCATGGTACCGGAGTTTCCTATCTCCATCCAAGTGTTTTCACTCAATAAATCTTCCGCCGAACGCACACTGAGATCGCCGCTGGCATCCGCGGTTACCAGATTATCGTCCGAGTTTGCCGGAAGACTTTCGATACGCGCGCTCCCGCCAACATCGAGCGTCTGCGTGGGGCTTGGCGTGCCAATACCGACATTGCCAGCCGGATTAATCGTAATATCCCCTGTATTCGTTGACAGATTCAACGTATTATCCGAGGAAACGCTGCGCGGAGTTGAGCTGGCATCGATGACGATGCTTGAGCCCGATCTAATAGTGCCGGACGCCTGAATGTTGCCATTGACATCCAAAGCCTCGGCCGGAGCGTTCGTGCCGATGCCGACATTTCCGGAACCGCTGAAGCTCAAGTTATGCCCAGCCAAAGGAATGTCGGTGCTGCTTGTAAGTGTACCGCCGAGTTCAACCGAGCCGGAGTTATCGGTCAACCCATTTGAGAAAGCGAGTGGAGTTTGATAATCCGTGCTGGGCACAGCAACCGAAAGCGCATTGCCTGTCCCGTTGCTCTTGACGAGCCCAGATGCGAGATTCGGATAAATCGAGCCACCCACATGTAAATCGTGCCATCGGTCTGAAGAAGAGCCAACATTCTGAGTATTATCAGATGATGGAATCGAGGGTCCCACTGGGCCTTGAGCACCCGTTGCACCAGTCGCACCTGTTGGACCCATTGCACCAGTCGCACCCGTTGGACCTGTTGAGCCAGTCAGCCCCGTTGCGCCAGTCGCGCCCATTGGACCCGTCGCACCTGTTGGACCCGTTGCACCTGTTAAACCGGTCGCTCCTGTTAAACCGGTCGCTCCTGTTAAACCGGCCGCTCCTGTTAAACCGGTCGCTCCCGTTGGACCTGTCGCTCCTGTTGCGCCAATTGCGCCCGTGACACCCTGCGAACCTGTTGATCCTGTCGGGCCAGTGATGTTTGTCTGAGTTCCCCATGTACCGGATGACTTTTGATAGACCTCGCCTGTCGAGGTATTCAAATAAAGATCGTTATTCGATCCGAGGCCGGAGGATGGCGCACTGCTGCCGGAATACCAGGTTGCACCATTCGTTCCGTTGGTGCCGTTGTTACCGTTCATGCCATTGGTACCATTCGTTCCAGCAGGCCCTTGAGGACCCTGTTGTCCTTGCTGACCTTGTGGTCCCTGCTGTCCTTGCTGCCCTTGTGGGCCTTGTTGTCCTTGCTGGCCTTGTTGTCCTTGCTGGCCTTGTTGTCCTTGCTGGCCTTGTTGTCCCCGCTGGCCCTGTTGTCCCTGCTGGCCCTGCGGACCTTGTTGGCCCTGCTGGCCTTGTTGTCCCTGTGGGCCTTGTTGTCCCTGTGGGCCTTGTGCTCCCTGCGGACCTTGTTGTCCCTGCTGGCCTTGTTGTCCCTGCTGCCCTTGTTGTCCTTNNCCTTGCTGTCCCTGCTGCCCTTGTGGACCTTGCTGTCCCTGCTGCCCTTGTGGACCTTGCTGTCCCTGCTGACCTTGTGGGCCTTGTTGTCCTTGCGGGCCAGTAGCACCAACAGGCCCGGTCGCCCATGTTAGTGTCCCGCTTCCGTTCGTCTGCAGATATTCATTTGCTTTACCGGATTGAGAGGGAAGGATATTGTTTGCCGCCGATGTTGCATTCGATGCACCCGTCCCGCCATTAGCAATAGGAAGCGAGCCGCTCACTTCGGAGCCAAGCGCCACCGGGCCGGAGGAAAGATTCGTTCCAGCGCCCGAACTATGCACGACGCCGGCGGAAAGCTGCGTATTGATCGAGCCCGATGCCGTCAGCGTCGATCCAACCTGGAGCGTCGTGCCGATCACGCCCGAACTTCCGATGTTGAAACTTGCGCCCGATTGCTGCGAAGTGGTATTATCGATATAATTGTCCGAGCTAAGGATGTGAATGCCATTTTTCTCATTCGGAGAAACGGTCCCGTTCGCTTCGGTAAGAACAATCGCATTCGTCACCGGATCGACGGTCGCCTGAAGTCCGTCTCCGGTAACAATATTCACCGCTGTGCCGCGTCCGGTTACGCGCTGGCCGTTCAGCGAAATCGAGCCGACATAATCGGTTCCCATTTTTGCGGACGTGATGGAATTGTTCGGAACGGTAAGCGCATACGGCGATGCCGTGAGCGGAGTAAGTGATCCCATCACGACGGAATCGCCAATCTGGGTTCCCAACCAGAGCGCGCTATTCCATGCGGATGCATCGGGCAACGGCTTCCGCGACCCAAGCAAAACATTGAAGATGCCATTCTGAACCGGGACGGTGAATCCGTCTTCCCAGACGAACTGCGAACCGGCTGAGTCGGCGTAGAGCCGCATGGTCATCTGTTTTGTACCGGTGAAGGGCTGCCCATCGAATTGTAGCAGGCCTTGATAACTGAGCGTGCGGGGGACATCCGTCGATGCCGTCGAAGGCTGGCTGGCCGAACTGGATTGCGCGAAGGCAACGCGTGAACAAAGTATGACTGAGGCAAGCACGAATGCGCTCGCCCAAAGAATACGCTGGACTGTTTTCATACACGTTAATTGTAAGTTAGCAAAAAAACTACAAGGGGCTGTTTTCAGAAATGCAAACGAAACTAACCCCTGAATAACTAAACTAAAATGCCGGACTCAGGCATACACAAAGTAGCAAAAAAGGCTATTGTGCCAGCCCCCATCCTCTAAACTTTTGCAAATATACAACAAAAAAATGCTCGATGCAAGAAAAACCGAAAAACTGTCGAAAATGAAGCCGAAAACACAATAAAATGGGGATCCTCGGTAAGCAAGTCCTCATTCCTGAGGCGGGAATCATTTTTATCTGAATTGAATGACTTCATCCACAAATTTTTTCCATCCCAGTTCATGCTCCGAGAAAAATCACGTTGAGGAACCGATGCGCTCCCGGCATGGCCTCATGAGCGTAATGCCCGATCTCGATTCGGAACCACCCCCAACGCGAAAAAGTTAGCACCGGCCCGGGCATTTAGCTCAGCTGGTCCAGAGCGTTCGCCTCACACGCGAAAGGTCACAGGTTCGAACCCTGTAATGCCCACAAGTATCGAAAACGGCTCAAGTTATCCTGTTTTCTGGTTTTGGGCACTCTAATGGGAACCGATGCGTGGCATTTACTTCCGCTCTCCGCGCTGGACAAGAGATGAAGTGCTCGAAAAAGCGATTGAGATTGCGAGGCAATAAATGAAAATTCAACATTCCTTCTGGTTCCTCGCAGCGATTGCGATCATCCCGCTCGTGTATTCCAACGAGACGATCGATCCCGCGTTCACGCTGCGCGCGATTTTGCTTGCCATACTCGCGCTCGTTACCATTTTTGTGGCGCGTAAACAGCCGCTTCGCACTTCCCCACTGCTCTGGATTTGGTGCGCGTATGCTGGGTTCAATATCCTCTCGATCTTCGTGGCGCAAAATTCCGGCGAGGCTATTTATGAAGCATCACTGACGCTTCTTTACGGCGCGTGGCTTTTCGCGGCGTTGCAGATGATGAGGAAGGAATTCCTGCTATTGGTGCTGCGAACGATAGCTTTGCTGGGTTTCGTAATCTCTTTTATTTCGCTCTTTCAGTTTTTCGATATTGGCTTTGGCTTTATCCCGAGCTGGGGCCTCCCGGGCGCGACGATGACGACGAAAAATCTCATGTCCTCTTTTCTCTTTCTGACGTTGCCCGCTACGCTCTATATTGCCATTACTGAAAAGCGGGCATGGAGTGTCTTTAGCCTTATTTCTATAACGATGAGTGTCTTTGTCCTTCTTATTGCTCAGACGCGCGCAGTGTGGCTTGGTTGCGCAGCCGCAGCATTCATCGCATCCGCCCTATTCGTCCTAACATTCCAACGAAAAAATCTATGGAAGGCATACCGCACAGGCATTTTCAAAACAGCAATTGCAATCGTATCCTGTATCCTTGCAATTTTTGTATTGAATATTGCGACTCGAACCGGGCCGAATGAGACAAGCACAGCGGAGAGAGTAGGAACAATTGCGAATTATGCTTCTGATGCTTCCGCCGAAGCACGGCTGAATGTTTGGCAGGAATCGATCGAGATGTTCCAAGACCATCCTGTGCTCGGTGTAGGCCCTGGAAATTGGAAGATCTGGCTTCCTCGGTATGGTCTTTCAAAATTTCCAACCACCATTCAGAACGGCAGCATTCAATGGACAGAGACACACAACGATTTCCTTGAAGCTTTTTGCGAGACAGGTATTGGTGGCGGCCTGGCGTTTCTCTTCGTCTTTCTATTTGGGATTTATCTCGCAATTCGTTCCGCACATAGGACAAGCAATAGTTCACGCGAAACGATCCTTGCAATTTTAATTGCCGCCTGCATTTGCGGATTTGGGATTGTTTCCTTCTTTGATTTTCCGAATGCAAGAGCCGAGCACTCGATGCTATTTATTTTATGGCTTGCGATGCTCCCGATGTCAACGGGTAGAGCCAATGGATCAAATCAATTCTCCCGTTACCTGGCTCTTGCGCTGGTGTTACCGGCCTTGTTGCTTTCGATTCAGCGGTTCCGCGCTGAACATCACGAACGAAAACTTCTGGAAGCGAGACTTGACCATAATTGGAGTGAGGTTATCTCCGAATTTAGCCAAATATACGATTCAAGATCGTTAACCGTGGATGCGCTTGCCACCCCTCTCTTCTACTATAAAGCTGAAGCGGAGTTCATGCAGCAAGATTACAATGCTGCCCTTAGAGACAACCTGGAAGCTCTTAATGCCGATCCGAACCACTTTTTTACCTTAAATAATATCGGTTCTTGCTATGTAAAACTTGGAAACGTTTCTACCGGTAAAGTGTTTTTAAAAAAAGCTTTAGCGATCTCCCCGAATTTCGAGGAATCATTGCTGAATCTTGCGACCGTCTATTTCAATCAAAATAAATGGGACAGCGCATACGAATATGTCAGAAAATGCGATACCTCTCAGGAAGGCTCGCGCGCGCAAAAGATCGCACGGGCATTGCGGGGTACTCGCAGATGATTTTTTTCTTCGAAAAACAAAATAGTGTTATGAAACGAGCATTTTTCTTCAATCTATTCCTAATCGTAGCTCCATTTGCACTCCGCGCGCAGACGATGGTGATGATACCTGACACTGCCTCGCAAGGGCAGGATTTTTCCGTCACGATTGTCGGAACGGGAACGCAATTCGGGCCTTCAACTAATGTTTCGACGATAACGGTCAAGCTCGAACGTTCGGACACGCTCTACGATCAGGTCTATCCGGCCTATCTCGAAAACGACTCGACGATCAATGGCTCGCTCCAAGTGTCGACATCGATGCTCGGAAGCTACGATCTCGTGGTGCGCATCACCTACGGAGGGGACACGACCGCAAATATTTTTACGCAAGACTCTGCGTTTTACGTAACATCGGCATCCCCCAGCATCTCCTATGTTAACCCGTCTTCGGGTTACGATTCGCAAACAGTTTCCGTCACCGTCACAGGTCTGAACACGAACTTTAAGAATGGTAACACTCCGACGGTTTATTTTCAACAAAACGGCACCACCTATTTTAGCGCGCAAGCCGATACTATCAATAGCAGCACATCGCTCAGCACGTCTGTGATGGTAGCAAGCGCTGCGCCTGCCGGATATTACGATGTCATTGTCAAGAATAATGTTTATTCGTATACGGGGGTAAATAAATTCAGAGTGCTCGGCCCAATGCCGACCGTCGCCCTCGTTCCAGATAGCGGAATGACCTCATCGACATTCGACGTTTCCATCGTTGGTCAAGGGACTGACTTTGTGCCGGCTGACGGAGTCTCATCACCATACAGCCTGAATATAAATCTAAAGAAAAGCGGTATTACGTATTATCACGTCATCGCCGACACTGTTTTTAGCGCAACGCTCGGCAAAGCGGTTTTCACGCTTTCGGATTCCATTTCGCCGGGAATGTACGATGCGGAAATCTACGGCAATTCCTATAATGGAGAGTATGATTTGCATACAACGTTCCTCGTGACGAATCATCAAACGACGATTCATACTCCCTTCCACTACAGCGCTCCTCCAGCCGACACGGTAACTTTAAACCTTAGTGGACACGGTGTTAACTTTGTTTATCAGGGAAATCAATTTGTAACGATCGTCCGGTTGGTAAACGGAACTTTTACCGTTGCAGCGCAAACGGTCTCGCATACGACCGATACCTCGCTCTCTGCATTTTTCTCGATTCCGGCGGATGCGGCAATTGGAATTTATGATGTCCAGATAGTCGAGCCGGGAACGGGACGGACCGATACGGGACAAAATGAGTTCTCGGTCAACGGAGTTTACGCTGACACAACCTCCTATATGTCCCCGGACACTGGTGGGCAAGGTCAGCCAATCGACGGGTGTTTAATGGGCACTGGCCTCCCTGAAAATATCCAGTCGATGTATTTGAAGCAAGGAGCATCAACTATTCCCGTAGTTCCACTACTAACCTTACCGCCCTGTTTTCCGATTGGTTTTACAATTCCATCTACAGCCAGTACCGGCTTGTACGATCTCGTTCTCCTGCTCGGCGGCAGCGAGCTTGGAGATACTGCGGTTGTGAAAAATGCCTTTACCGTTCAGGCCGCCGCCAGCGTGGGTGCTTCGCCTATGTTTTCGGAACTCGTCGAAAATCTTCATGTCTCGCCAAATCCAGCGCAGGACCTTCTTTCAATTTCCTTCGCAATGAGCGCGCCAGGCCACACTCACTTATGGCTCTACGATGAAGTGGGCCGAACCGTCACCACGCTCTGCGACCGCATGCTCGGCACGGGCACACAAAGCTTCGATTGGCCTGCTCAAGATTTCCCGAATGGGAGCTATTTTTATGAACTCACCGCCGGAGAGGAAATGTATGGCGGGAGAATCGTCGTGCGGCATTAAAACTGTTTTTTCGATTCATTTTGGCCGGAGTAATCTCCGGCCATTTTGTTTATATTGGGAACAATGGTATTCCACTTTCGTAAATGCTGGCTGATAATTTTCACAACACCTACCCATGCCTCAAATTCTCACCCTCCACGCTCGCGAAATTCTCGATTCTCGCGGCAACCCCACGGTTGAAGTCGATTGCACCTTAGATGATGGCTCGTTCGGCCGCGCAGCCGTGCCCAGCGGCGCTTCGACCGGCGAACACGAAGCCGTCGAACTGCGCGATGGCGATAAAAAACGCTACGGCGGCAAGGGCGTGCTGAAAGCTGTTGCGAATGTGAATGGCGCGATTAATTCCGCGCTAAAAGGAATGTCTGCGCTCGAACAGCGCAAGATTGATGAAGCGCTTATCGCGTTAGATGGAACCCAGAACAAATCGAAGCTCGGCGCGAATGCAATCCTCGGTGCTTCGATGGCTATTGCAAAAGCTTCTGCAAATTCGAGAAAGGTTCCACTATACCGCTATCTCGCCGACCTCTCCCCTGCCCCTCTTCCTTCGACAAGCTCAGGACAGGCACTTGGTAAGGAGAGGGGTTTTGTATTACCAACGCCACAAATGAACATCCTCAACGGTGGCGTTCACGCAGATGGCTCGCTCGATTTTCAGGAATTTATGATAATGCCGGTCAATGCGCCAAGCTTCCGCGAAGCATTACGCATGGGCGCGGAGACATTCCATGCGTTGAAAACCGTGCTGAAAAAACGCGGGCTGAACACAAACGTCGGCGATGAAGGCGGCTTTGCGCCAAATCTGACCTCGAATGAGGAGACGCTGAATCTTATCCTGGAAGCCATCACGCAAGCAGGCTACACTCCGGGAACGGATATTTTCCTCGCGCTCGATCCGGCTTCGAGCGAGATGTGGAGAGATGGAAAATACGAATTATATAAATCCAAGCCGGGAACGTTCCTGACCTCTGAGCAGATGGTGCGCGAGTATGAATCATTAGTGAAGCAATATCCGATCTGCTCCATCGAAGATGGCATGGCCGAAAACGATTGGCGCGGATGGAAAATGCTGACCGAAGTTATCGGCGATAAAGTCCAGCTTGTCGGAGACGATCTTTTCGTTACCAACAGAACTTTCCTTCAGCGCGGAATTTCGGAAGGCATTGCCAATGCCATTCTCATAAAAGTTAACCAGATCGGCACGCTGACAGAAACATTCGATACCATTGCGATGGCTCGCAAAGCGGGTTACGGCACGGTCATCAGCCACCGCTCCGGCGAAACCGAGGACACCACCATCGCCGATCTCGCCGTCGCCACCGGCGCAGGCCAGATCAAAACCGGCTCCGCCTCCCGCACCGACCGCATTGCGAAGTATAATCAGCTTCTGCGGATCGAGGAGGAGCTTGGGGGAAATTCCAGCTTCGCGGGCACAAAGGCGCTGGCGGTAAAGTTTGGATAGAGATAGAGTATGAAAGTTACCTATTTTGATGATACCGACACCCTCCTCGTCGAGTTTTCCGAAAAACCCGTTGAGGACACGCGAGACCTCGACGAAAATACGCTCGGAGAATACGACAACAAGGGCAAATTAGTTGCTATTACGCTGGAGCATGCCTCCGAGCATACCGATCTTCAATCGTTCAGCTTCTCGAATACGGCTATGCTTCAGGATGTATCGTAAATCGCTCCTCATCGAAGAAGAGCTTACCAGCAACTCCACCTTCACGGGCACGAAGGCGCTGGCGATTGCGTTTGGATAGGAGCTTATGTGTATTCGTTTTAATCACCCGGCCATGAAACAGAAACTCGTTCTCATTACTTCGGTTCTTGGGATTTTGTTGTGCTATTCACAAAACGCCACGAGCCAATGGGTCAAGACTGGTGTAGGCGAGGGAATCTCTAGGCATTCAGTCTATTCAATCGTCGTTAGTGGCGAAACTATCTTCGCAGGAACTGACGTAACTATCGATCAGTCAACCGATAATGGTGACCACTGGACAGCAGATACTAATGGGTTAGGTGGTGATCATGTATCTTCCCTTTTTATTGCTACTTCCCCGTTAGGCACCGCGAATATTTTTGCTGGCGGGTATCATGTTACTCCTCGTACGAGTTGCATTTTCCTTTCGACTACTAACGGTTCGTCATGGATCCCTGTCATGCCTGACTTGGCCGACGATTCCGACATGATCGTGGCGCTTGGGACGAACGGGTCGACCGGATTATTTCTAAATATCTTTGCTGGAACGGAAGGAAGAGGAATTTTTCTCTCAACCGATGGTGGAAGTGTTTGGATGCAAACGATAACAAAGAACGATCTGACAAATGACACTGTCCGAGCGTTCGCGCAAATTGATACGAACTCTATATCACTTTTTGCCGGTACAAATAATACCAATGGGAATGGTGGCGTTTTTCTCACAACAGATAACGGCTCAACATGGATGAGGATGAGTAACGGGCTGCCACCTGCTAATGTGCATGCGTTAGCGGTTACAGGCGCAAGCACTCCCACACCTATCCTTTTTGCTGGAACATTCGGGAGAGGGGTTTATCTTTCGACGAATAAGGGCACAAGCTGGAATGCTGCTAACTCAGGTCTGCCGGACGGTGTCGCCGTTTTAGCAATGACTGTTTATAGCTCCGGCATATCTACACCGATTCTTTTTGCTGGCACCTATGGCAACGGCGTTTTTTTATCAACCAACAATGGAACGACGTGGATATCTGTCAACCAAGGTTTAACATGTGACTCTGTGCTCTCGCTCGCACTATCGGACTCTTATCTTTTTGCTGGAACGAATGATAGTGGTGTTTGGCGTCGCCCACTTTCCGATTTCGCTATTAGCGCCGTCTCTCCTATCGTTTCCATCAGTAATTCTCTCACGAATTATCCCAATCCTTTCTCTCAATCCACTACCATCACCTTCTCCACTTCAGAGAGCGGCGCGGCGGAAGTTACCATCGTAAATCTTCTTGGTTCTCCAGTGGCGAGGTTGTTCGAGGGTGAATTAGATGCTGGGGGGCATTCCTTCGTATGGAACAAGCCTACAGGCTTGCCCGTGGGAATGTATGAATGTGTTGTGCGACTGAATGGCAAAGTGCAGCAAACGCCGTTGATCTTGAAATAAGCCATACTAACTTTTATCGCTTTTTCGATGTTTTGTAATTATGTTCGAAGAGCGGGTACAATTTCCACCGGGATTCGTCGATTCGTTTTGCAAGCGGAATCGCATACGGAAGCTTTCATTTTTTGGCTCCGTGCTGAGAAATGATTTCCGGGCCGATAGCGATGTCGATATTCTCGTCGAGTTTGAACCGGGAAACGTGCCGGGCTACTTCAAGCTATTCGGTATGCAGGACGAATTATCGAAAGTTCTTGGCCGCACCGTCGATCTTCGAACTGCTGGGGAAATAAGCGTTCACTCACTTCCACGGGTTCAGGGAGAATCACGGCTTGCTTATCCTCATTAACGATAAGGAGCGTCTTTACGATATTCTGGCCTACTCCGATCAGGTTATCGAAGTTTCATCTGCTATCACGCCAGACGATCTTTTTGATTTCCGTAACTTAAATTGCCTTGCTTATTCTCTCCAAACGGTCGGAGAAGCTGCGAGCAAGTTAACCGACCATTTTCGGAAAACACATACCCAGGTCGAGTGGGATAAAGTCATTGCCATGAGACACCGTTTGGTTCATGGATATGGCAAACTCGATATAGATATTATTTGGAGCGTTTCTATCGAAGAGATTCCTTTGCTCCGATCTGCGGTTGCGGAAATTTTGCGGCAATCGTGGACTTAGTTCCACAAAACTATTCATGCAAATTAAATTCGGTACCGACGGCTGGCGCGATCTCATCGCGGAAAATTATACGTTCGAGAACGTGCATCGCGTGGCGCGTGGCGCGGCGATGTATTTTAAGAAACACGACAAAGCAAAAGCGGGGGTATTCGTCGGCTACGATGGCCGGTTTCTCAGCCGGGAATTTGCAGAGCTATCCGCGCGTGTACTTGCTGCAGAAGGACTGAAAGTGTTCATCGCGAATTCGGTCGTTTCCACGCCTGCTACATCGCTTGCCATCGTAAAAAAGAAACTTGCGGGCGGCGTGATGATTACGGCTTCTCATAATCCCGCACAATACAACGGCTACAAGATCAAAGGCTATTATGGCGGCGCGGCGCTCCCGGAGATTGTCGATGAAATACAAAAAGATACCAACAGTGAAGAAAATCGCAAGCATACCTTGAAGCATTCCTCCGAAATGCCTTCATTCGATGAATTCGTAAAATCCAAAAAAATTCAGGAGATCGATGCGAAAGGAATTTACCTAAAAGAACTTGCGCGACTCATTGATTTGGAAAAAATTAAACGCTCGAAAATCAAGATCGCGTACGATCCGATGTATGGCGCCAATGTCGGATGCCTGGAAACGCTCATTCCCGATGCGGCGATATTGCATAATGTTTGGAATCCCGGCTTTGGCAGGACGCGGCCGGAACCGCTACCGGATACGACGAAAGAAATCTCGAAATACGTCGTGCAGAACCGCAGCGATATTGGCCTCGTCACCGATGGCGATGCCGACCGCATTGGCGCGATCGATGAGAACGGCGAGTTCTTCAGTTCCCAAATGATCCTCTGTTTACTTCTGCAATATCTTGTCGAAGTGCGAAAGAAACGCGGCAGCGTCATCGTAAGCCAATCGGTGACGAGCATGGTCGATAAAATGTGTGCGAAATATAAGCTAAAAGTAATTCGCACCCCGGTCGGATTCAAGTATATCACGAAATATATGCTCGATGGCAATGTCCTTATCGGCGGCGAGGAGTCGGGCGGGATTGCCATTCCGGGACTGCATATTCCCGAACGCGACGGGCTTTACAACGGACTTCTCCTCTGCGAGATTTGCGCGCATAAGAAAAAATCGCCAAGCGAACTCATCGCAAATCTTGAAAAGGAATATGGCCCGCACAAATACGACCGTTACGATTTTCATACGACGCACGAACAAAAAGCCGCCGTTCTTGCGAAAGCAGCAAAAGGCTTTGATACTATCGCCGGATTGAAAGTAAAAAGCGTCGATAAGATGGATGGCTACAAATTCAATCTCGCTGGCGGCGCGTGGTTCATGCTTCGCGCGTCTGGAACAGAACCGCTGCTGCGCTACTACTCAGAAGCGCCGACGATGGCGATGGTGAAAAAGATATTGGCGTTTGCGAAAGCGTTGTAGCCCTGTGATTATCGTGTAGCATCGGGAATATATTCCCGCTGAATTGGATTATGTTGCTATGATCCCACCAGAAATTTTATACGGACTTCTTGGCTTCCTTTTCGGACTCGTAATTTGCTTTCTTCTGCTTCAAAGAAAGCGGCGTGCGCTGGAAGCGGAACTTCTATCCGAGCGCAATCTCAAAGAGGAATTTACAAAAGAGATCCAGCTTGAGCGAGAAAAGAATGCCGGACTTGAGGCTGAAAACAAGAGGATCGCGACGATTGATGAGGAACGCCGAAAGCTCTCCGAAACCGTAAGGCTGCTCGAAGGCGACAGAGGAAGACTCGGCGCCATTGCAAATGAAGTGGAAAATCTTCGAGGCATTCGGGACGCTGCCGATAAAGAACTCCGAAAAATGAACGCCGAAAATGCCGAGCTTCGGGAACAGAAAAAAGCGATGGAAGTTTGGTATGAAAAAGCGAAATCGGATTTCACCGGGATGTTTGCCACGCTCAGCCAGAATGCGCTGCGCGAAAATCGCGGCTCGTTTCTCGATCTCGTTACACCGTTTCAAACCAGACTCCTCGATTTTGAAAAGAAAGTTGACGAGGTCTATCGCACGGAGGCTTCCGAACGAAACACGCTTCGCGGAGAGATCATAACGCTCGTCAAACTGAATGAGCAAATTAGTAAAGAAGCTTCGAATCTCACGATGGCGCTCAAGGGAGATACGAAAAAACAAGGGAATTGGGGGGAGCTAATTTTGGAAAAGGTGCTGGAGTTTTCCGGGCTTCGCAAAGGAGATGAGTATAAGTTGCAAGTCAGTCAACAAGACGGCGATGGCCGCCGGCAGCAGCCCGATGCTATCATTTATTTACCCGAGAACAAGCATATTATCGTGGATGCAAAAGTCTCGCTCGTTGCGTATGACAGGTATGTCTCCGCTCAGACCGATGAAGAGCGCAACGCCGCGTTATTGGAACACATTACTTCGGTTAAAAACCATATCAAGTCATTAAGCGATAAGAATTATCCATCATTGCCTGGGCTTGACGCGCCGGATTTTACGCTCCTCTTTATGCCGATCGAGTCTTCCTTCGGACATGCCGTGCAAGCGGACAATGAGTTGTTTGCGTATGCCTGGGACAGAAAAATCGTCATCGTCAGCCCTTCGACGCTGCTTGCAACGCTGCGCACCATCTCCTCGATCTGGAAACAGGAGCGGCAGACCAAGAACGCGCTCGATATTGCCGACCGCGCCGGAAAAATGTACGATAAATTCGTCGGCTTTGTCGATGATATGATAAATGTCGGCAAAAAAATGGACGACGCAAAAACTTCCTACGGCGGCGCGATGAACAAGCTATCCAGCGGCTCGGGTAATCTCGTCCGTCAATCAGAGCAGTTGAAAGAGATGGGAGCGAAGGCGACGAAGCAACTGCCGGGAACATTATTAGATCGAGCGGGTGAATCTAACCAGATAGAGTCCTTCGAGCAGTCCGTGTAGCTCCAGGAATATATTCCCGAAGCTACACAAAGTTCAAAACTTATTTCGAGACCACTACCCTGCCGGATTGCACCGCCCCATCAATATCGACACGGTAAAAATACACACCGTTGGGCAATAGATGCGTATCGACCGTTAGACTCTGCGCTCCGGCAGCCTCATTGCCGTTGAATAAGGAAAGTACTCTGTTCCCAAGCACATCGAAGAGATCGGCCGACACATGGCTATCCGCATCGAGCGCATATTGGATCGTGAAATTTTGATTGGCCGGATTTGGTGCCACGGCAACAGGCGCGGCATCCGGAGCATTCGCAACAGACGCAGAGGATGGGTCATAGTCCTTCTCCACCGTTGTGTAATTACCCGCAAGATCGAGTACACGGACCGTTGCATGAGCAGATTTTGTGGAATCGGCCACTATAAGATCAAAGGAACCTGTCCCACTTCCATTTCCCTCGACAAAACCTGGAGCCTGCACGAGTTGCATATTCGAAATGGAATCGATCTCAAATTCCGAAAGCCCTGACATAGTGGAGGCTGCTTTTGTAGCAGAAAACGTTGTCCTTGTTGAGTTAACAGGCTTGGCAACAACCTTCGGCGCAACAAGATCGTTACTTCCCAGCGTCGAAACACCAATGGTTCCTGAATAGCCCACGGCTTCATCGAACCCATCGCCATAGACGCTGACCGAAACACCGCTATCGGATGCGGCAATGTATTGCCGGTATTGGAGCGAATCCAACTCATAGACCGCGCAGAACCCATCGTCATACGTCGGCGGAACGCCGATGGGACCGCCATTGACAAACACCGGCACGCCGGAACGCGCGACAATGCCGGCATGCCAATAATAGGGCTGCTGATCGGCCGAATTATGCAGCACATTAAAAATGACGGGTGTCGAAAACTGATCGACCGAATTCACGGCCATCATAAATGGGTCGTAAAGTCCATTTGCATAATTGGGCCACGTTGAACTATTAGAATATTGCATGAGTAGAAATGGCGCATCGCTTGTCCACGAACTGGGATTGGCGACATCATGCCGCCAAACGTGATCGTTGGGATTCGCGAGCGTAGCAAAGACCGCCGAACCTGTCGAGTCCGTTCGCGTAATGACCTGATTCGCTTCGGTGCCAATAACTACGTAGGTGTCCCCACCCACGCGGCCATAGAGCGGAGCGGTATAGTAGGTCTGCCCCCAGGTGCGGATTGGCGGGATCATCTCGCAAGCAAAATCGCAATACGGAAATTGCACCGGGATATTAGCACACGATGAGGCGCCGATGACGCCAACCGGATTCGATGAGACGATTTGAGTGCCCGTCACGTCATAGGGTGTTTTTGTAGAGTCGGTGATCGGCACGGCCTCGTATTGTACGGCCTGGCCTGCTCCCATCATGATTGTAAACGGAATGCCTGCCGGATAAATAAATGAATCGTTGCCACGCGTGCTTCGAAGAGCAAGGGATGGGGTAATGGTCACGTTGGTCGAATCCTGGTTGGCAACCACGACAAATTCAGAGGGATAGTCATAAGCATAACCTCCTCCAAATCCCTGAGCAAGAGACTCGTTCAGCGACTCATACGATGCGACCGAATAGGTTTCCCCCCATCCGGCGCTCGGAATGACGTACGAAGCATCCGAGGTATAGGCATCGTGCGAATTAAAATCCACAAAGAGCGAAGCATCGTTCGACCAAATGTGGATCGCCTTGTTTTCGATCGAATCGCTCGTTTTCATTTCCCATACGAGGGGAACATTATATTCCGTGGGAACTCCCGGAGTGACCGCAACCGTATCGACGAGGCCGTTGGCATCAATATACGCCGTCGTGGAATCCACGCTCGAGAGGTAGAGCATGATGTACTTCCCGCCATCGTTTTCTCCCCCGTAATTTTCGGGAAACGCAACCCAGTAATCGCGGCTCGTGATCGAAAGGAGGTCATGCCGGTGCTGCGTGATCATGAGACCGCCGGCTTGCTGCTGCGCATCTGCCTGCGGAGCAATGATGGCGATGGAAAGGATAGCAATTACCGATAAGAATGAAACGCTTTGTATCGAACGAATAGTCATGGTGTAACTCCTCGTGAATTAGGTCTAAATGACCGATGAATGGTCGTGTTTTATCAAACACCCTAAAACATCAAAAGTTGCACCTCGTGCTACTCAAAACCTGCTCATTCCACCTGATGCTATTCAGACAAAATCATAGCCTTGACACTTGTGCCTAAATTGAGACTAATTTACCTCTCCGCTTGTTTGCAGACAGATCGAAGAATTTACATCGAAAATGCCGAAGATCAAGAAAAACAATAGCTCGGAAAACGATACGGCCGTCATGGAGCGGCAGGAAACCCCGCCGTCTTCGAACGGCGCGGCGGCTACGAGCGGCACCGTCGCTCCCGATGGCCCTCCGCCGGTGGCTGCGCGCGCTATGGAGTCCAATGGCGCTCTCGACCCGATGAGCACGCCCGCCGATATGGAGTTGCTTGCCGGGGAAGTGCATCCGGAAATTGCCCCGGTCTCGCTTAAGCGAATCGCAAATGGCGCGGAGCTTCGCGGCCCGCTTTCGGACGGCGCCAAGAGCTTCAAAGGCACATTCGCGCAAGCGGGGGTGGGCCGTGAAAAGCTGCTCGAATGGTTTAGCTTGATGGACTTAGGCCGCATCACCGATACAGCTGCGGCGAATTATCTCAAGAAAGCAATGGGATGGAGCTATCATGCT
Source organism: Ignavibacteriota bacterium (assembly GCA_003151825.1). Classification (GTDB taxonomy): domain Bacteria; phylum Bacteroidota; class Ignavibacteria; order Palsa-1295; family Palsa-1295; genus PALSA-1295. Next base: position 10,119 of record PLYO01000033.1, on the reverse strand, counting down.
CCCTGCGCGGGGCATGAGGGAATTCAGCTTGCGATCGGCGTAAGTTTTCGCGCCAAAAAAGATTACCTCTTCCCCTACTACCGCGATCTCATGACATGCCTTGCGGCAGGAATCACGGTCGAAGAACTCGTGCTCAACGGTCTTTCGAAAGATACCGACATTGCCGGCGGCGGGCGGCACATGTCGAATCATTTTGCGAAGTTAGAATTCAATATCGAGACGCATTCTTCGCTCACCGGCAATCAATCGCAGCACACGGCCGGGTGCGCGCGGGCGCTTAAGTATTACAAGCGGGAAGCGGTCGCGATTTTTTCCGGCGGAGAATCGGGAACAAGCGAGGGATTTTTCTATGAAGCCGTCAATGGCGCAACCCGAGAAAAAGTCCCTGCTATTTTTGCTATTCAGAATAACAAGTATGGCATTAGCGTACCTGTTTCCGAGCAATCCGCAAATTCCCGTGTAGCCGATAATTTTCGAGGTTTTAATAATCTGCTCATAACGTATTGCGACGGCACCGATGTGCTCGATAGCTATCGTGCTATGCAGGAAGCGTATGAGTGGTGCCTCTCTGGGCGCGGCGTGGCGATGGTCCATGCCGACTGCGTGCGTATCGGCTCGCATTCGAATTCCGACCGGCAGGACCTTTACCGCTCGCATGAAGAACTCGAAGCCGTAAAAATGCGCGACCCGCTAACGCGTTTTCATAATTGGCTTTTGGAAAATGAAGTCGCAACTTCGGATGAACTTAACAGCATTCACGAAAAGAACCAGCAGCATTTTCGAGAATCCTCCGACAAAGCCGAAGCCGCACCTTCACCCGACGCATCGACCGTGCTCGATTTCGTGCTGCCATCGGACAACATCGTTTCAAGCGCACCTTACACAACACAGCCGGACGACATAGATGTAAAGTTTTATCCTTTTACCACCCCCAAAGGCAAGGATGAGGGCTTGCAATTTATCGAAGGCATCAATCAAACATTGAAGGAGGAATTCCGCATCAATGCAAACACTTTCCTTTGGGGCGAGGACGTAGCGTCGAAAAATAAGGGAGGCGTCTTTAACGTGACGAAAGGAATGTTGCAGGAATTTGGAAACGAGCGCGTCTTTAACGGGCCGATTGCCGAGGACTATATTCTTGGCTCGGCGGATGGATTTTGCCGTGTCGATCAGGAGCATATATGGGTTTGTGTCGAGGGTGCGGAGTTCGCCGATTATTTCTGGCCGGCAATGGAGTCGTTTATCGAGCTTTCGCACGCTTACTGGCGCACACGCGGGCAGTATGCGCCGAATATCGTCATCCGCATTGCCTCGGGTGGATACATTGGCGGCGGGCTATATCATTCGCAGAATTTGGAGGGTATGTTCACGACGATTCCCGGCGTGAGAGTCGTCGAGCCATGCTTTGCCGATGACGCACAAGGGCTGCTCCGAAGCGCGATGCGCACCCGTGGTGTGACGGTCTATCTCGAACCGAAATACCTTTACTATCATCCGATGGCAAAGGCCGAACCGCTATCGGAAAACGAGCTTATCACCTTTGGAAAAGCAAGGTTACGGCGAGAAGGTAAAGACCTTTCGATTATCACTTACGGCACGACTACGCACTTCTCCCTTCAAGCTGCCAACGAGTTGGCGAGTGGGCAGGGCATCGAGTGCGATGTACTCGATCTGCGCTCGCTTTACCCATTAGATCTGAATGCAATTTTGAAATCAGTCGAGAAAACGGGCAAAGCCCTCGTTGTCCATGAGGACAAAGTGACGGGCGGCTTCGGCGGCGAATTAGCGGCGCTGATTACAGAGCACGCCTTCCAATCCCTCGACGCGCCAGTTCAACGCGTAGGCTCGGCGTTCTCGCCTGTCGGCTTTGCGAAGCCTTATGAGGACGCAATTCTGCCAAATCCGGCCAAAATTAAAGCGGCGGCGGAGCAACTTGCACGCTGGTAGATAAACATGGTATTCTAATGGAATACTATTCAAACGTATCTTTTTTTCCCGATTTCTTGCATTCGGACTAAAAAACTCGTATTTTCGTGGTAATTAAGTCCATTCCGGTGGGCTTTGAAGATAATATTACTCACGTTTTTTGACTAACAGGAGGCATTTTTCACATGAACCGATACAAAGAATTACAGGACTTGCTCGCAACATTCGAGAAGGATTTCGAGAAATTCTACGATAAAGAGAATAAATCGGCCGGCACGCGCGTGCGCAAGGCGATGAACGAAATCAAGAAAAAAGCTCAGGAAATCCGCAAGGAAGTCCAGGAGATGAAGACGGGCGATAAGGCCGCTGGGTAAGTAGCAGTTTTTTCGCTGTTCATTTTTACCGGCATGGAGGCTGCGGGAGCGCGCGGCCTCCATGCCGCTTCTCGTTTTTTAATTTTTACGCGGACGTTTTGCCGCCATTTCCGGTTGTATGATTCCTCGATTTATTTTTTTGCCGATGAATTACCTTTTCGCTTTTCTTCCAATTTTACTCGTGACTAATGCATTCGCACAATCCCCCATCAATGGCGGACAGAAGATTCAATATCCCCTCACGAAGCGGGTTGACCATGTCGATAATTATTTCGGTACGAAAGTAAGCGATCCTTATCGCTGGCTGGAAAATGTCGATTCCTCCGATGTTCACGAATGGGTCGAGGGGGAGAATAAAGTTACACAGAGCTATTTCAGCCAAATCCCCTACCGCGCAAAAATTCGCAACAGGATCGAGCAGCTTTTCAATTATCCGCGCATCAGCGCGCCGCATAAAGTTGGGGAGTACTACTTTTTTTCGAAGAACGATGGATTGCAGAATCAAGCTGTCGTCTATCGGCAGCATGGATTGCATGGCATGCAGGAAGTTTTTCTCGATCCAAATACTCTCTCGACCGACGGCACTGTTTCGCTCGGCGGGATGGACTATTCGAACGACGATAAGTTAGTCGCATACAGCATCAGCCATTCCGGTTCGGACTGGCAGGAGATATTTGTCAAGGATGTTGCGACCGGCAAGCAGCTTGAAGACCATATCGAGTGGGTAAGGTATAGCGGGGCATCGTGGTTCAAGAATGGATTTTTCTACTGCCGTTACGACGAGCCAAAAGCCGGGCAGTACACAGCAAAAAGTGAATACCAGAAAATTTATTATCACAAAATCGGCACGCCGCAATCCACTGACACTCTCGTTTATCAGGATCAGACCCATCCCGAACGCACATTCGGTATAAGCGCGACAGAAGACGAGAAATATTTATTGCTCTATGTCTCGGAAGGTGGCAAAATCGGAAGCCTGATTTCGTGGAAACGCGCCGATGAGCCGAATTCCGATTTCAAGCCGCTTATTTCCGAATATGGCCATGAAGCTGGCGTGATAGATAACGTCGGCGATAAATTCCTACTGATGACCGATCAAGACGCTCCGACAAACCGCGTTGTCTTAGTCGATCCGATGAATCCCAGCGCGGAGCATTACGAGACCATCATTCCAGCAAAGCCGGAGACCATCGAAGATGTAAATTACGTTGGAGGAAAACTTATCGTCACATATTTGAAAGACGCATGTAACCACACATATATCTATGATGTCGCTGTTCAAGATTATGTTTATGTAACGCATGAGCATGAGATTGCTTTCCCAGGCATCGGAAGCGTATTTGGATTTTCGGGGAAGCGGAAAGATTCTGTCGTGTTTTATACTTTCTCGAGTTTTGTAATGCCTACTGCTATTTATCAATACGATCTTCGGAAGAACACTTCGACTCTCTTTCATCAGACCGAAGTGCCATTCAATGTCGATGATTTCGTGACGGAGCAGGTCTTTTACAAGAGCAAGGACGGCACTCGCGTCCCGATGTTCATCGTGCATAAGAAAGAGATGAAGCTTGATGGACTTAACCCGACTAAGCTTTATGCTTACGGTGGATTCAACATCAATCTGACTCCGCATTTCAATTCGACGATTGTCGCGTTTCTGGAACATGGCGGCGTTTTCGCCCTGCCGAATATTCGCGGCGGCGGAGAATATGGCAAAGCATGGCATGAGGCCGGCATGAAAGAGAGGAAGCAAAACGTCTTCGACGATTTCATCGCTGCCGCCGAATATCTTTGTAACGAAAAATATACTTGCGCTGCAAAGCTTGCGATCGAAGGCGGCTCGAATGGCGGATTGCTCATTGGCGCTGTTATGTGCCAGCGTCCAGACCTCTGCAAAGTCGCGCTCCCTGAAGTTGGAGTGATGGACATGCTCCGCTATCATAAGTTCACTATCGGCTGGGCATGGGCGTCCGAATATGGGACGAGCGACGACTCTGTGCAATTTGCAACGCTCTACAAATACTCGCCGCTGCACAATCTAAAAAGCGGCGTGTCGTATCCTGCAACATTAGTTTCGACTGCCGATCATGATGACCGCGTGATGCCGGCGCATTCATTCAAGTTCATCGCCACGTTGCAACACGATCAGGCCGGCCCGAACCCAACCCTGATTACAATAGAAACGAAAGCCGGTCACGGCGGCGGAAAACCGCTTTCGAAAATCATGGACGAGTCAGCCGACCAGTTGGCGTTTACGCTGTATAATTTGGGCGTGAATGTGGAATGAGGGTTCGAGGATTGTTACCAGAGCATATAATCCGGTAAATCGATATCGTCACCCTCCGAAAGCGCGATTTCTTCCTTGAGGATGTAAAAAAGATCGCGCTTGGTCGCGATGAGGCTGGTGGTGCGCGGCGTGGAGTGGCAGCAGCTGCCGACGAGCACCGCGCCCTCTTTCATCCATGCGACCGCGCAGTCTGCCATTTCTAAGTTGTTCGAAGCTCGCAGGATCCATGTGCCATCGGGTAACTTTTCCGAAGTATTCGGATAGCACCCGAACCATACGCCGGCTTTTTTTGCCGTTCGTGCGACGAGCGGCAGCGCGTCCATCATCGTCCGCACCGTCGCACAGTTTAACGCAACGAGATGCGCTCCGGCTTCTTTCAAGCGCTTGATGGCATAATCGAGCGGCGTTCCATCGAGCATGGTTTCGCCATCTTTGGGAACGATAGAAACCCACGCATATTTCTTACTCTCCTCTTTCACCGCCGCAAGCGCGCAGAGCGCCTCGCGCAGCGTGTTCATCGTCTCGATGAGAATAATATCGACGCGCGCCTCATCGAGCCACCGGGCCATGATGCGATGCTCCTCTATCAGAGCCGCGTCGCTGGGCGGCACGAGATCGGGCGAATAACAATCCTCGACTGGCGCGATGGAACCCGCCACGCGAACGAGCGGATTTTTCTCGCGCCGCGCCTTGCGAGCGATACGGACTGCTTTTTTCGTCAGCGCTTCAGCGTCGAGCCCGGTGTCCTTTAACGCGCGTGGGTTCGTGCGAAACGTATTCGCCGTCAAAATGTCCGCGCCTTCGTAAAGATAATCCCGATGAACGCGGTAAATAAGATCGGGATGCGAGACGAGTCCGCGCGCCGTCCAGCTTTTGCCGGACGTATTCACGCCGCGTCCTTCCAGTTCGGTGCCGAGCGCGCCATCGAGCACAAGCGGCCGAACGCGGAATGCTACATCGAGATCGCGAGTCATAATTGTTTGCTGTGTATATAGCACCGAACCTTCAGGTCCGGTGAGTTTCGCCAGGCCTAAAGATTTGGCACTACGCTTTTTTCAGCTTGTAATTGTGTCCTGTGTTTCACCATTTTATTGGCCGCGCATTCCCATAAAAATGTTTCAAAAATTCGTCCGGCAAAATTCTCTGAAAATTCCATGCGTTCAGGATGCCATTGAACCGCAAGAAAGAATGGCTTCCCGGTGGCGTCCGCCCATTCGAGCGATTCGATTGTTCCATCGTTTTGTGCTCGCGCGCTTGCTGTTAGACCATCGCCTACTCGTTCAACAGCCTGATGATGCGCGCTGTTCACTTCCGATTCAGTTTCGCCTAACACGCGGCGCAAATAACTTCCCGGCTCGATTCGCACATTATGCCGCGCATCGAACCCATCAACTTTCCGATGGCTCGCGCCGCCAAACGACTCGATATCCGTAATAAGCGTACCACCGCGATGAACGTTCAGAAGCTGCATCCCGCGGCAGATACCGAAAACGGGCGTGCCGTTTTTTTCCGCCTCTTCCGCTATACGAAATTCCGTTTGGTCGCGCGATTCATCAATTTCTCCGCAAAGCGCCATTTCCGATTGTTTACCATATCGCGCGGGATCGACGTCCGCGCCACCGGTGAAAAGGACACCGTCCACATCATCCGCGTTTCCAATTTTAGAAAGATCGATAATTTCGATTTCGTAGTCGAGCACTTGCGCTACGCGTTCGAGCGCCTTACGATACCAATCGTATTTCGGATTGTCCTGCGGCGCGAAAGATAAACCGATGGTTAGTTTCATAATATTCGATCAATGGCACCATAGAAACGCTGCCCGCCGCTTAAGAATTCGAGTGTGTGCCGCAATATCATGATAGGAATAGGAGAAATTATTCGCTCAAAATATTTTCGGGACTTCACAGCATCCTTCATGGTCGTGACAATCATTTCCACGCCACTCTTTTCAGCTTCGTTAAGAATTTTTTCGATCAGGGCTTCGGAATATTCCGCATGATCGGCAAGTGGATGCGGCGTTACTATCGCGCCAAGCTCGCGGAGCATCTCGTGAAATCTTTCGGGGGAAGCAATCGAGGAAAGTGCTAAAACACTTTTTCCATGAAGTTCGGGCAAAGGGACCTCAAGGACATTAAGGGACGTAAGAGTCGATGGAACACTCCGCAGCATGATGGTGACATTCATGGGATCAACACTCTTTTGGTCATTTGTGTCCTTTCGGTCGCTGCTAACTACTATATCCGCCGCGCGTACCGCGCTCGCTGGCTCGCGCGATCTCCCAAATGGCAAGACTGGCAAAGCATGCCCATCCCATAGCAAAATATTTAAATCCCGCTTCAGCCGAAGATGCTGGTAGCCATCGTCGAGCACGATTACCTCCGCGCCGAGCGCTTTGGCTTCCAAAGCGCTATGAACGCGATCCTCATCCACAATGACAATGGCATTCGGCAGTAACTCTGCAAACATTTGCGCTTCATCGCCAGATTTTTCGACGGACGCAAGGATTTCCTTCCCACTCCGCACGAGCACGAAGCCTTTCGAGCGGCGTTTGTAGCCGCGCGAAAGAACGGCGACTCGCTTGCCGTGTTTTCGCTCGAGATATTCCGCGATAAGCAGTACGAGCGGCGATTTCCCCGTTCCGCCGACCGTAAGATTCCCAGTGCTGATCACCGGGATGCCGGGATGATACGAACGCAGCCAGCCGCGCGCATACATCATCCGGCGAAGCCGCATGAAATAGGCATAAGGATTGAGATAATCAGCGAGAGGCATCAATGAGATATATCGTCAATTTGAAATTTTTCTGCATCCATTTTTTCAACGCCTATCGAAACTCTCGTAAATGGCAACGGCACTTCGAATTGATCCCAGCTTTTCAAGACCTTGCTCGATGCATACTCGATGTGTAAGTGATACAATGGCAGCGAAAGATCCCGCGCGGCGATAAACGAACCGCGCTTGTAATTGTGCCTCGGTCCGCGCGGGCCATCCGGTGTGATGACAAGCGTATTACATTCTTGGTTTTTTATCGACTCTATTGCGATGATAAGCGCCTCCATCCCGCTTTTCTTGCTCGATCCACGCGAAAGACGATAACCCCATTTTTGCAAAACAGATGCGAGAAAATTTCCATCCTTGCTCGCGCTCACTAAGGCAATTGGCTTTCGTTTCCGAACGGAGTACCATCCGGCGAACATTTCGCCATGCCAGAACATAATGACCGCGCGCGCTGGGATTGTTTCACCACTCCACGAAAAGCGAAGTGTCTTCGCGAGCAGCGTGGCAAAAAATGGAAGCAGGCGTCGGATCATGATGCAAGCAGAATTTCCGCAACGCGCTGGGATGGCCCTACTCCAGGTAATCGGAGTGCATCGGCAGCGCCGACAAGCGCGCGTTTGAATTCATCACGGTGTGTGAGTATGGTTTCAAGCTCGCGCGAGATGGCGCTTGCTGAAACATCATGTTGGAGCAATTCCGGATATAATTTTTTGCCGAGCACGATATTCGCAAGCCCGATATAAGGCAGCTTAACTAATTTCTTTCCAATGAAAAAAGTGAGTGGGTGTGTACGATAACAAATCACTCCGGGAAGTCCGAGCAAAGCGGCTTCGAGCGTTGTTGTACCGCTTTTCAAAATGCCCATTTCAGAATGAGACATCAGCTCGTGCGTAGCATTGGAATCGCGAAACCGCGTAAGTGGTTTTCGAACATATTTGTCGTAATATGCAGAGTCGATGGAAGCAGACTCCACAAGTATCGGCAGCATTTGGTGCTTAGCGCTGAAATCCATCGCCGCTTCTGCCATCATGGGAAGTAATCTCCGAACTTCTTCCGTGCGGCTGCCGGAAAAGACAAGGAGCCACTTTCGTTCCGGGTCCAACCCGTGTGTGGCAGCGAATGCGGCGCGATCGCTCCAACGTTCGCGTTCTTCATCGATACGCTCGACAAGCGGATGGCCGACAAAATGCGCATTCTTCATTCCAGCATCCCGATAAAGCTTTTCCTCGAAGGGAAAGATCACCAGCATTTCATCGACGACTCGCTTCAATTCGTGAATGCGCGATTTATGCCAGGCCCACACCTGCGGACTAACATAATAAATGACTCGAATGCCGCGCTTTTTTGCTTCGCGCGCAAGCCGGATATTAAATCCCGGATAATCGATGAGAAGAAGCGCATCGGGCTTGCGCTCGTCTAATGCGCGAGTCATCTCCAATAACACGCGACGAAAAAAAGCAAATCGCCGCGCGACCTCGACGAATCCCACTACCGACATTTCCCGCGCCGTGTGAAGGCATTCCATCCCTTCGGCGGCGCACTCATCTCCACCGATTCCAAAAAAAGAAATCTCTTCCTCGCGCTGATGGGCAAGCCGTTTCGCGGCCCGAATGGCACGAGATGCAATACGGTCGCCGGATGCTTCGCCGGCGATGAGGAGGATGGAACGTATCAGTAATTTCCCAGCCATTTATTATTAACTTTGCCACGGCTCCGGCAGCAATTCTGCCAGGGTCACCGTTCGATCGGACGAAATTATCACGCGCGTGGCCCGATTCGATGGATGCACTTGCCAAAGAAGCTCGCGGCAGCGCCCACACGGAGCAATGATCCCAGCATCCGCGCTGACTGCGACGATCGTTTCTACTTCTGCCTCATGCGCCTTCAGCATCTCTGCGACAGCCGCATGTTCGGCACAGAATCCCATACTGCACGCGGTGTCAACACAAATTCCTGTGTAAATCCGGCCACTTCGCGTTCGTAATGCCGAAGCAACCGTACCGGAAACACAATTACCACTTGGTTGGTAAAGACCAACAAGCGCGCTTGCTGCAGCAATCAATTCCTCATCCGTTACACTCTTCAACATTGAAGTTTGGTCACTAAAAAGTTATTATCGTTTAAGTAATGGTGCCAAATACTTCCCAGTGTAAGACCGCTCTATTTTCGCAATCGTCTCTGGCGTTCCCTCGCCGATAATTTCGCCGCCCGCTTCGCCGGCATCGGGACCGAGATCGATCACCCAATCGGCCGATTTGACGACATCGAGGTTATGCTCGATGGCAATGACGGAATGCCCCCGCTCCACCAACGCGCTGAGCGCGGTGAGCAGTTTTGCTATATCGTCGAAATGAAGTCCGGTCGTCGGCTCGTCAAAAATAAAGAGCGTATGCTCCTCGGTCTGATCGGCCAGGTGCGATGCAAGCTTTATGCGCTGCGCCTCGCCGCCTGAAAGCGTCGTGGCAGGCTGGCCGAGACGAATATATCCCAGACCCACATCGTCAAGCACCTGAAGCTTTGCGCGAATGCGGTCGTGCTCGGAAAAAAAGGCAATCGCTTCTGTTACCGTCATGCCGAGCACCTCGACAATATTTTTTCCGTTCAGTGTTGCTTCGAGCGTTTCCTGCTTGTAGCGTTTACCCCCGCAGGTATCGCATTCGAGATACATATCCGCAAGGAATTGCATTTCGACAGCCACGAATCCTTCCCCTTCACACGTTTCGCAGCGTCCTCCGGGAATGTTGAACGAAAAAT
>PLYO01000009.1 GCA_003151825.1 Ignavibacteriota bacterium | reverse complement strand
GTTGGGCGCTTCCGCCACTCAGCGTTCAGGATGCAAATAGTCCGGCAATCCAGGCTTCTGTCATTGCAATGGACGATGGCCGTTCGCTTGAAATAATCCTTCCCACTGGAATGACCGCGCCCGCTAATTTCGAATTAGTCAATGTGCTGGGCCAGAGCGTGCTGCGCGCTGCGTTCGGCGCGGGAACTCAAACTGTCGATGCGAGCGGGCTTCCGCGCGGGGTGTATTTCTGGCGGCTCACGGCGGGAAGTGCAAAGCAGAGTGGGAAGGTTATGCTGGGGGAATAATTATGGAAGAGACTTTAACAAACACGATGACAATTCAACTGTCATTCCCGCGAACGCGGGAATCCAGGCCCCGCAGTGGTGATACTCCATACATGGATTCCCGCTTTCGCGGGAATGACAAACAAAATTTGGAACTAAATCAAAAACCGATCATGAAAAAAACATACCTCTCTTTAGCCACGGCGTTAACGCTCGCGGCGATATTCCTCAATGCGCCCATTCACGCGCAGAGCACCGCATTGATCCATCATGAAATCACGAGCCAAAAGCTGAACCCGCCCACGATGGGCCGCGATTTTTGGTTTGCCGAGCAATCGAACGATTGGGGAGTGAACGAGGGCGGAAAATACATGCGGATTTACATTACTTCGGCTAAAAATTGTATTGCCTACGTGGTGTCGCAAGGCGTCACGACCCCCCTGAAGATCACAGCCTTTAAGGTAACGACCTTCTTGATTCCCGAGTTTTGGGAGATGGAGTCAAGCGGTATCCCGGAACAGAAGGCCATCCATGTGTATTCGAAGGACGCCGACCTTTCGGTCTATAACCTGTCCCATAACGCTTACTCTTCCGATGGTGAATACGTCATTCCGACCATCGGCTGGGGGACGGATTACGTCGTGGCGGCGTATGAATCACTTACCGATCTCGGAACAGGGGGCGGCGATTTCGATCTTCCTTCCACCATGGCCGTCGTGGCGGATCAGGATAATACCACGGTCCAAATTACTCCCTCGTGCGATTGCCGCGTCGGATTTCCTGCCGGAGTGATGCAAACCTTCACACTCAACCGTGGGGACGCCATACAACTCATGCCCGTAATGGCGCCGGCTGAAGTTGAAACAGGATACGACATGACGGGAACGATTATTCATTCGAGTATGCCGGTCGGCGTTTTTGGCGGTGCAATGGAGGCGAATATTCCATATAATTTCCCATATTCCGACCACGTCGAAGATATGATGCCCCCGGTCCGCACGTGGGGCGAGACGTACTACACAAACAGCTTCGCATGCCCGCCAAACCTGCCTACCCATGATTTGGCCCAATATTTATTTATTTCGTCCATGGCTAACCAGACGATTCTTCGCCATTCTTGCGATTCGGGGACTCATACCGAGTGCGTCATCCCGTATCAATATGGCATCTATTGGGACGAGCTTGCGCTCGGGCAAAAATTCTGGAGCGATCAGCCATTCCTCGTTGTCGAATATCACAATAGTTCGTCCTATCCCGATAATAGTGTTGGTTCGGGCGATCCCGCCGAGGTCCATATCAACCCGCGCGAGCAATTCACCGACACCATCCTATTTCAGACGCCGCAAAGCATCGGTAATATCAAGCCTTATTTTAATTACGCGAATGTCATTTGCAATGTGAAGGACGCGGGTAATGTACTCTTCGATAATAAAAAGCTTAGTGGCCTTCCCTCTCAGTGCATCGATGGGAACTGGGAGATTTTTACCGTTACGGATATCGCGCCGGGAACGCATACCGTGTATAGCAGTGGCGATTCCGGCGTCGGAGTGGATGCTTATGGCGATGGCTTCGACGAAACCTACGCATGGTCCTCGCCGGCAGGGGTTTCGACGTTTCAATCCCCGGACACGGTTCCGCCTCATGCGACGATTGGAACACAGTGCTATCAGTCCTATGTGCATGTAACCGATTCCGGGCTTCTGCCCGGTGGCCAGTCGCAGAGCGGGCTTTCGGAAATCCGGCTTGACTCGGTGTACAATATGACCTTCCTGCTCGATCAGGATTGGCTCGACGGCACCGGGCGCGATAGCGTCGGCTACGGCATGTTCATCGTCGATCCGAATGAGCCGGCAATCCTTATTGTCTCCGCATTCGATATGGCCGGTAACCGGACGACGATCACGAGCACGTACATCCCGCAGGTGGCCGTGATCGAACCGCCGGAGCGAAACCTCGGAGTTTATATACCGGGATCGGGAAATCCTCCCAACATCGCCTACGATACGCTCATCAATGAAGGGACGACTGCATTCGATATCGACTCACTTTATCTGAAATATGGCAATGTCGGATTTTCGCTACACAATAGCGCCGGCGGCCCCGTGGATAAATCTCCGCTCGCGCCGGGTACGCGCAGGATCATCCAAATTCAATTCAAGGCCATACAGGCAACGAGGGCGGTGGATAGCATTATCTTCGGCAATACATGCGATTTACAGGCCGTAGCAGTCATTGGCGGCGGTGGCGCGCCGGACTTCTTCGTCACGAGCCAAACCTGGCCCAATGTGCTCCTTACCCAGCCGCCGACGTGCTATCAGGGTTCTGTCAGGATCGAAAACCTTTCGAAGAGTGCGGTAACAATCGATTCGGCGTCATGGTCGGACGCCCATTTCAAGGCGGACACAATATTCCCGATCACCGTTCCGCCTTCGCCGGCGAACGTTTCGTTCCCAATTAGCTATTGCCCGGATAACGGTACGCTGACCGTTCCCAATCGTACGCAGGGGAATTGGTACAGCCACAACGTTCTCGAACAGGACGGTAAAACCCCAAGCGTTCGGAATGACAGCTTAGTCGGCTGGGCCGTCGCGCCAAGCGAAACCTTCGGAAGCGACACGGTCATCGTAACCAACTGCGAGCAGCAAGGCGATACCATCCCCATTACCTTCACGCTTGCCGCGACGGGAACAGCCCCAACTATCGTCAAACACGTCTATCAATCCGACCCGACCGACTTCTTCGGCCTTACGGGTATGCTCTCCAATGGCAACACATGGATTCCCGATACCGGAGCGCAGAATCTTCAGCCGGGTCAGTCGGTGACGATTACGACCTATTATATCGTTCCCTTTGGCAAGGACACGTCCAAGGTGGACGTTCTGACAGTCGTGGACGGTAATGGCGACACGATCGCCACGACCGACGGCAAGGCGCTGACGGCTACGGTGATTACGAACTATTACGCGGGTCAGGTCATCCCGCCAACGCTAACCTTCGGCCCGACGCTGTTTCAGGATCCGCAGAAGATCACGAAGACGTTCGTCATTCAGAACACAGCGCAATCCGGCTTGATAATCGATAACGTCACCTTGCAAGCTGGCGGCAAGTACAATCCGGCTTATACGATCACGACCGTTCAGCCAATCGTCCCGGGGGTTCCCGATACACTACCGCCGGGACAGTTAATGACGGTAACGGTAACGTTCAACGATTCGACCAATGGCGACCCGGTACAACCGGCCGTTCTTCAAATCGCAAGTTCCAATTCCTGCAATATAATGCAGGATTCGTTGGTCGGAATTCTCGCGGGGTCAGGAGTTACAGAAGCAAACACTCCGCCACTCGGAGCATCCATTCTTCGATTGGACGATGGCCGCGCGCTCGAAATAATCCTTCCCGCCGATATGCCGTCGCCCGCCAATTTCGAACTCGTGAATGTGCTGGGCCAGAGCGTGCTGCGCGCAATGTTCGTAGCAGGATCAGCACCCACCGTGGATGCAAGCGGGCTTCCGCGCGGAGTGTATTTCTGGCGGCTCTCGGCGGGACACGAAAGCCAAAGTGGGAAGGTTATTATTGGACAATAATTACTCGAAAGACAATAATATGAAACCATTCTTGATTGCAGCGGCCTCGGCATTAACACTCACGGCTGTGTTCCTGTGCGAGCCCGCGCGCGCGCAGCTTTCGAACAGGATCACCCGCGACTTGATCGACCCTGCGCCGATAGGCCGCGATTACTGGCTCGCCTTCCCGTCGAATAACTGGGGCGAGGATCTCGGCGGGAAATACATGCGCATTTACATCACCTCGCAGAAAAACACGACCGCCTACGTGGTGTCACAGGGCCAGGCAACCACCTTGCCGGTCGAGGCCTATAAGGTCGCGAGCTTCAAGGCCCCCGAGTTTTGGGAAATGGAATCGAGCGGCATCGTCGAGAATAAGGCCATCCATGTCTATTCCAATGACGCGGACCTCAGCGTTTGTTTCTTCTCGCATGACGATTACAGTTCCGACGGATCCGCCGCCATCCCGACCATCGGATGGGGCACGGATTACGTCGTGGCTGCTTCTGGTTCTCTCTTGGAAGGACCCGTCGGCAACACGTATGACGATCCCTCCGAATGTGTCATCGTGGCGGATGAGGACGGCACGGTTGTCAGCATTACTCCTTCGTGCAATTGCCGCCAGAACACGACTGGGAACGGCATGGGGGATTCCGTCGTCGTCTTTCCGGCCGGGCAGAAATTTAATGTCACCTTGAATCGCGGGGAGTCCATGCAGCTCATGCCGGTGCTGGCCACGGACACGATCCATTTCGACATGACCGGCACCATCATCCATGCGAATCATCCCATTGGCGTGATTGGCGGCGCGATGGAAACGAATATCCCGGCCAGTTACCCGTATGCCGGTTTTGTGTTCGAAATGATTCCGCCGATTAGTAGATGGGGCGAGACCTACTACACGAGCAGTTTTGCCGAGCCGCCCAACTCGCCCGGTCACGATTACACCCGCTATTTATTTATTTCGTCTCAGCCGAATCAGACCATCATGCGTCACAACTGCACCGACAGCGATCGCGTGGAATGCACGATCCCTAATCAATACGGTATTTCTTGGGATGAACTCGCGCTCGGGCAAAAGTTTTGGAGCAACGCGCCGTTCTTGGTCGTCTCCTACATGAATAGCTCGACATATCCGAACCGCGTTAACGGCGATGGCGGTCCCTCCGAATGCACGGTCCTCCCACGCGAGCAATTTAGCGACACGGTCGTATTCGAGACACCCCTAAGTATCGGTAACATCGTACCCTATTATAATTATGCGAATATCATTTACAATGTGAAGGATGCGAAGAATATCACGTTCGATGGCGGCGGAATCGATGGCCATCCCAAGCAGTGCATCGATAGTAACTGGGATATTATTACCATTTCGGGTATCGCGCCGGGCGAGCATACTATCTTTGGCAGCGATTCCGGTGTCGGGGTTTATTTCTATGGCTATGGTTATGACGAGTCTTACGCTTGGTCCGCGCCGGGGAACTTTCCAGCCGTTAGGTCGCAGGATACCGTTTCGCCGATGGCCGATACCATGACGCAGTGCAATCGGGAGTTTGTCCACGTTACCGATTCCGGGCTTGAGAGTGGCGGCATTAAACAGAGCGGCCTTTTGGATATTCAGCTCGATTCGGCGTATAACATGACGTTTCAGCCCGATTCCAATTTTATCCCCGGCTCGGGCGCCGATACCAGCGGTTACGGCGCAGCCGTTATCGATCCAACGAAGCCGGGGATATTAATAGTAGAAGCGTTCGATGTTGCCGGTAACAGCACGAAAATTACAACAACCTACACGCCGGATGTCGCCGATCTGGAACCACCACAGCAAAATCTTGGGGCATGGGCCGTTGGAAATCCCCCCAATATCGCATACGATACGCTCTACAATGTATTGAAGGACACAATCCATATCGGTCCACTCCACTTGCTTTACGGTAATGTGGGATTTTCGATATTCGACAGCGTGGGTGGTCCCGTCGATACGTCGCCACTCGCGCCGGGCGAGCGTCGGCTTATCCAAATTCAGTTCGAGGCCTTAAACTCCGCGACTGCGGTCGATAGCATCGTTTTTGTCACCTCCATTGGATGCGGTGTAGAGACTGCAGCAGTCATTGGGGGCGGTACAGGCCCGAACTTTACCGTCACAAGCCAAACCTGGCCTAACGAGTTGCTTCCTGCTCCTTCGGGCGGTTACATCATGGCCGTTACGATTAGTAACTTTTCAAGCATTACGATAACGATTGATAGCGTTTGGTGGGCAGACACGGTTCATTTCAAGCCGGTCAGCACCCTCCCGTTCACCTTTTCGCCTTCGCCCGGAAGCACCGGGTTCAGCATCGCCTATTTTCCCGACTCTAATTCACTATTCAAGCACGATCGGACTGAGGCGAGTTGGTTCAGCCCGCAGATTCTCGAAACAGACGGCACAACACTAAGCCCGAGATTCGACAGCCTCATCGGTTGGGCGCTTCCGCCACTCAGCGTGGAAGAAAACAATCCGCCGCTCGGAGCATCCGTTATTACGCTGAACGATGGCCGCGCACTCGAAATAATCCTTCCCGCCGATATGCCGTCGCCCGCCAATTTCGAACTCGTGAATGTGCTGGGCCAGAGCGTGCTGCGTACAACTCTCAGCGGCGGGAACCCAACAATAGATGCGAGCGGGCTGCCGCGCGGGGTGTATTTTTACCATATGACAATGGGCAGCAAGAACCAATCGGGAAAGCTCTTGTTGGGTCAGTAGCTTCATCTTCTGTATGAAACGAACGGCTATTTTCTGGATTGCGGTTTTGGGGATTGGGGGTTTCCTTCAAGCTCCAACCCTTCGCGCGCAACAAATCGATAGCATAATTATTGGTGGGGTTTGTCACCTCGATACGGTCTCCGCTGTTATCGGCTCTGGTGGCGCAGCGGATTTTACCGTCATAAGCCAGACGTGGCCGAACGCGCTGCTCACCGAGCCACCAACGCGCTATCCATCGAATGTCCAGATCGAGAATCTTTCGAATGACACAATCAACATTGACTTTGCGTGGTGGTCAGACACAATCCATTTCAAGGCCGTCACTACCTTTCCAACCGCGGTACCGCCTTCACCACCGAGCGTACTGTTTACCATTGCCTACTGCCCTGATTCCAATTCGCTCAGCACTCACAATAGTACTCAGGGGAACTGGTTCAGCCCGCAAGTCCTGGAAGCGGGCGGTAAGACAGAAAGCCCGCGCTTCGATAGCTTAGTGGGATGGGCGATTGCGCCATCAAGCGTTGGCGTAGAGAGCAATCCATCGCTTTCTGCTACCATCGTTCCCATGGACGATGGCCGCGCGCTTGAAATAATCCTTCCCGCCGAGATGCCGACACCGGCCAATTTCGAATTAGTGAATGTGCTGGGCCAAAGTGTGCTGCGCGCAACATTCCCTGCGGGAACTCAAAATGTCGATGCGAGCGGGCTGCCGCGCGGAGTGTATTTCTGGCGGCTCACGGCGGGACACGATAGCCAGAGCGGGAAGGTTCTTCTGGGAGAGTGAGCGGGAATTTTATTTCTTCACCATCATGACGGTTTGCGTCTCGTGCTGCGTATCGTTCATGGCATCGACGCGCAGCAGCATCGCCCCGGAATGCGTGCTTACGGCGCTCGATAAGTCAATCGTGTTTTCGCCCGACGGTTCGTTTTTCACCACGCAGAGCACTTCGCGGCCAAGCGCATCATAGCCGGAAACGATGATGCTTGCCGCATCGGAAAGATAAAAGGAAAGCGTGCCATTCGCGAGCATCGGATTCGGATAGGTTGCAAGGCTCGAAAGCAATCCCGACGTGGGAACTAAAGAAGGCGAAACATCTAAGAATGCGGGCGTGGTGTTGTAATAGAGCGTGAGCACCGCAGGCCCCCAGTTCCCGTAATAATTGGTGTCGGTCACCGTTTGGGTAATGACTACGGAGTCCTGCGTTACCATATCGCCCATTTTCAGGAATGGCGCGCCGAGCGGGGTAATCCAAATTCCCTTGATGGCAGCAGGGATTTGCGTTCGGTCCCACGAAAGCTTCGCGGGACATGCGAACGGCGAAAGATAAAGGGTGAATTGCAATATGAACGAATCGGTGACCGGCTTCGGCAGAATATCAATCTCTGAGAAGTCACTACTCGAATCGGGTTTCTGAAATGCCATAAAGTAATTACCTACCCCCGATGCGAAGAGGCCCGGATAATATTGCTCGCCAAATTGAGTATTGATCTCAACCGTCGCGGCGGGATCGTATCCAAAGCCCTTTGGATCGCTATTGCCGCCGCCTCCGGGATCGGAATAGTGCAGCTTCAATTCGAACTCCGGCGTGGCCGTCTGCGCGCGGCCAAACCGTGGAAGTGCGATAAGAAGAAAAAGAAAGACGAATGCTCGTTTCATCGGAATACTCCTAACATTATCTCTTGCAAAATTAACCCCCTGAAAGTGTAAAGCGGGAGCCGCTCATTTTTAAGCAGCTCCCGCTTTAAATAACTCTCGCTACGCCCGTTTGTTACAGGCTCCGAAGCGTGATTATCGCTCCATGGTCATCCGCTCGGTCTGGACGAAATTGCCAGCCTTGAGCGTGTAATAGTAAGTGCCACTCGGCAGATGCGCGCCATCGAAGAGCGCCTGGTGCGTGCCTGCGCCGACGACGCCGTTTACAAGCGTCTGGACGACCTGGCCAAGCTCGTTATAAACCACGAGCGACACGACCGACTCCTGCGGGAGCGAGTAGTTGATCGTCGTGCTCTGTTCAAACGGATTCGGCGTGCTTGCTTCGAGCGCATAACCGATCATGTTCGGTGCGTCCGGCTGTTTCTCCGCAACCTGAACCTGCGTTACGGGGCTTGCGATCGTCACGATGCCATTGTTCGAGGCCGTGCCGATGACGTTGCCGCTCATATCGCTCACCGTAACCGGACCCGAAGCGTTCGAGAACTTCATCGTCACCGGATAGCTCGTGGCGTGAAGATTCACGACGTAGGAAGCGTGATTGTAGCTCAGCATTCCGCTGTTGACATCGAATCGCGCATCGAAGGAGCGGAAGTTGCTCGGCATTTCGAAGTTGCTTTCCGGCTGTCCGGTCGTGGCATTGCCAAAGTAAAGCACCTGGCCATTTGCGTCCGCATCGTTTAAGAGCATCTGCGTAAGCTGCCCTTGCAGGCCTTCACGCTCGGCGACTTCTTTCCCGGCTGGGTACTGAGTCTGAATCGTGCTGGATGGGGTCGTGATACCCCAATAGCCCGGTAAATCCACTTTGATAAAGTACCCTCGGCCCGGCAGGAAGAAGTTCGTCATGTCGTAGCCGGTCTGCGGCGTGAACTCCCATAGGGATTGTTCCTGAAGAGTTGGCGGATTGAGACCCGGTAACGCCGAAAGAGTAATGAGCGTGCCGCCTGGGCCGGCAACGCCCGGATCCTTAACGTAGGTGCCCGTTCCGCTCGTGCCGCCGATCGAGTTCCATCCTTCGGAAATCTTCACTCCCGAAACCGTGAACGATTTGGTCCCGGCGACCGTCACGTCGTTGCCGATAAAGCTGCCATAGCGAATCATGTAGCCGCGGCCAAACTGAAGCGCATTCGGCTGCGACCAGCCGCTTGACGACTGGTATTGGTAGGGTACCGTCAGTGCATTGCTGAAAATAACGCCGGGATCCGGGTTCGGCGGAATAACCGGCAACGATATGAGCGACCAGCTATTAGGCTTGATGAACGTGGCGATGTTCGCGATCGTCCCTGGGGTGTATTCGATATAGAACGACGTGATCCGCTGATCCGTGATCGTCACACACTCCAAACCATTGACAAGCGTGGCATTGCGTAAGTCGATCGGCTGAGCGGAGCCATTGAGCGTGAATTCCATCAAGACACGCGCGCCGAGGGGGAATTTCGTCGGATCGACGCACACCGTTACCGGATAGCAATTATTAAGGAGACTACCCGGATTGAAGATCACCTGATAAATGAGGGTAGTATCCGTGTTGTCGTTGCGGATATCGCGGGTATAACCCACTTCGCTATTCGCAGTCAATGCCGCTTGGAGATTCGCATCTTGCGGGTAGAAATATACAAAGGCGCTATCTATGGAGACGGCATAAGTGGAATCGGCAACGGTAATAGGCTGCTCGCCATAAAGCAGGTCGAGGCTATCGGTAGCACCGATGCCAGTGCCAAACGTCAGGTAATTCGTTTGATTATAGCCGGGCTTAGAGGTGCTCGGAGGGCAGCTATTCGTAATCTGGAGCTTAATGCCCTTGCCGGTGGCCTTAGTAGTGTCCGTCAGCGGCGGCGGGTTCGGTTCGTCGGGCGCGGCTTCGCGGACGAAGCGAATCTTGAGCGTGAACGGCGAATTAGACGCCTGATTGTTCTGGAAGGTCAACGTCGCATAATACACGCCGGGGTTCATGTTAAAGGCGGTAGTTGCATCAACCGACAGCCAGAGTTCTACAGAAGGCGGACCCGCAAGCTGAGGGGGTGGGAAGAGGCCGAGATCATCTACGCCATCCCAGCCGAGGGAGAGAGCAGTCGCGCCGCTCTGGGGAACGGTCCCACAATTAATCGACAGCCAGGGCTGATCGGAATTAATGCTGACATTATCAAGTTCCGTACCCGGTGCTGTCACGAGAAATATCGACTGCGCGACCTGACCGCTGGAGGCCGTCGGGTCATACACCAAGTCCGTGTTGAGTGAATCGACCTGCGGACCCTCACCGAAGGCCGGTGAAAAATTAGGAACTGGAGTAAGCTCAAAAACCGGTTGTTGAGTGGGGTATGAGATAGTCAAATCACCCTTGTTGTTTACGCCTCCAACCCCCGTGCCGCCGCCAAAATTACCGTTCGTAGTGTTAGGGCCGTTGGCAAATTTGATCAGGGTAGGGTCGCCAATGTTAAGATTTTGAAAAATCGTATTCCCGGTATCGCCGGAGCGATCGTTGAACCACGCGGAATCGAGCCACGCGTTCGCACCGGGCAGCCCGGTAACAGGCACCGGATACCTGAAGCGAAGCCATAACAGGATCCCATTATGCTCCGTATAACCGGAGTCCGAGTTACGGATACCCGAGCCGCCAAGCTCACCAGGCACGCTAGCATTCCTCGGAAGGGGCACCGAGCTCGCGCCCGCGATCCGGATGATGGTGCCGTTAGGATCAAGATTAATGCCCGCAGGTGCTTGGGCATACGTAACGAAAAAGGTCGAGGCGAGCGCTGTGTCAGTATGTGGAGTGACAGAGCACACTCCCGGGCCGGCGGACACGATGGAAGGCCCGGTCATAACGATCGGTGAGCCATTCGCCGGATCGTCATCGAGCTGCATCCCATTATTATCATACCAGACCTGGAAATTAAAGCTGCGAATCGGTTGCAGGGGCTGCCCTTGGGCACCGCTCTTTCCGGAGGTGAACCAGGTATTGTTCGGGTTTGGATCGCTATTATTCGGATTGCCGGTCGTATCGACCGCATTCCAAATCCAGACCGGCACAAGGAAATAGCGCGTTGGAAGGCCGGCTGCCGGCGGCGACACGCGCATTATCCCGTCTCCCGGCGGAACGTGGAAATTCCGAAGCGACAGCGTCGGATAGGGTATGAAATTACTCTGACTTTGGGCGGGAGTAACCCCGCCGGCGAGCACCAAAATAGCGAGCATGACACTCGCGATGGAGCCGTATAGCTTTCGCATGGCCTTCTTCTCCTTAATGATAATATTGTTAAGGTTCATCTTACTTACCTGACAATTAATTCGTTTTCAAACAATTTGTTACACACCGAACGGGTGTTTTTTTCTTTTATTTTCTATGGCTACCGTGGCGCTACGATCAGCGTGCCAATGTAGTGAGCCTCGCGGCTCGCGTCGTTCAGCACGATTTCATACGCTCCGGCTTCGAATTCCGCTGGAATGCTCCACGCTCCGAGGACGAATGGTCCATCGAAAACGAGCCTTCCCACAGCGTCGTACACTTCTAATTCCGATCCCTCCGGGTATCCTGGCGCATCTATCGTCACCTCGTCACGCGCGGGATTCGGATAGATGCGGAGCGTAGCGTAATCGCTGGCCCCCTTCCGAACGGAATTTAGCGGTTTCGCGGCAGTGCGAATCCATCCGTCTTCGTGATACAAGGAATCGACGCCTTCCTGGCCGCCCTGAAACGTCTGACTGACGGCCAGGGTCCATTCCGGGTCCCAGCGTACCCATGCGGTATCCCCGTTTATGGTATCGACACTGGAATCGAGCGTCATCCGAATCTTAAAAAGAACGGAATCCGCAAGGTCGATCTCCGGAATCTGAGGATTCAAGAATTCATTCAGGAAAATCCCATCATGAGTCGATACCAAAGATCCAGAGTTTGGATTCAATGAGTCAAGCATGGTAACGCCAGGAGCAGCAAATGCCGCAAAGGCGGTCCCACTCAGGATGTACGCTGCGAGGCGGCTTTTCGAAGTATCGAAAAGAAACCGCGCAAGGAAATCGTTGATGTCGTGAGCGTGAGTCGAATCGAACGTGTAGAGCACGCGCACATCGACCGTCGCTCCCGGATTAGCTGTAACGGTATCGATACGAAGGCGCATCACGTTTTGGGCGGACATTGGGCTCACGCTGAGTGCGAGCGCCGCAATAACCACCACTCTCGCGAGCAGCCGTTGTATCGTAGCCATAGAATTTCAAAGAACGATGCCTTTGCTCCTTCCTTCGAAGGAGCGAAAGCGAAACTTTAGTGAACGACCTGCATCTTCGCGGATCCCGTGAAGTCCGGCGTCACCATCTGATAAAAATACATTCCGTCCGCGACTACGTTTCCGCCATTATCGCGGCCATCCCACTGAATGGTGTTCGGCCCGGCCGCGCGGCCAGAGCCTGCGATGAGGGTCCGAACTTCGTGCCCCAGCACATCGAATACGCGAAGCGTTACATTCTCTGGCGCGGCCAGATCGAAGCCGATCGTCGTTTGGCCGGAAGCCGATACGACAAACGGATTCGGTACATTTTGTTCGAGATCGCTCACGCCGTTCACGCCAGCAACTTCGCCGCCAAGCTTCAACGCTACGTGCGAGGGTGGCACGTTCATGTCGTTGACCTGCACATTTTCCAAGTCGAATCCGGTGTTCGTATTTGCGGGAGCGCGGAGCTCGATATAGCCGACCGTCTGGCCATCGCTAAACTCGCCGGACGTGGCCAGCGCAATGCGCCCGAGCGATGCATTCGAGCATATAAGCGTTCCATCCGGTGCGCGCGTACCGACGAACTGGAGACCGCTCGTGCCCAGCCCCTTCAAATCCATCTGAATAGAAAGCGGCCCATTGACACTGCCTCGGATAGTAATCGGAACGAACACCGTACTGCCTGTCGTGCTAATGTTCGAAACATCCGCGACCACGCCGGAAACATCGGTCGAATGAATCTCGGTCGATTTATATCCCGGTACCGGCAACGGCTCTGGCCACGGAAGCGTAGAGAGTTTACCAGCTAAGTACATCAGGATGTAAGAGGCATCGTATGGAGTGGTGAAGTAGGAATAGGTGCCGTAGGTCGTGTTATAGTCAGGGTTCGTCGATGGAGTAGATGCGAAGAACGTTGTGGGTGCTCCCGCCGGAAACGAGAAGCCTGTCAAAGCAGGGCCACCGAGGGTGGTTGAGATCTGAAATGTCAATGCACCGAGATTCACGCCGCCTATCACATAATAATTAGTGCCAAGTGTCAAGGGAGACGGCAGCGTCCCCGTTGATGTGAACGACACCGACTGTCCGGCAACAAATCCCGTCGTAGCCGTCGCGGTAAAGACACTTGTAGTCGTCGAAAGCGTTACGCCGTAGGTGATTCCTGGCAACGCAGCCCCTGGCCCGCTTGTATGATTGGCATCGCCATGGAAGGCAGGCCCTCCCTCCTCCGGGTTGAGCGGAACGCCATTGGCAGACGCCTGTAGAATCGCCATCGCATCCGCGACCGTGACAAAAAGACTTTGATTATTTCGGACTTGCGTGCTCGGGCTGTTGAGTTGCTCGAGCAGCACATCGCCATCGCCCCATGTGTTAAGCAAGGTGCGGCCTTGCGGGACAAGCCGAATAGAATAGCCCGGCGCACATCCCGCCGGCGGCCAGCACGTTGTACGTGTAGTCGTATTATTGGCAATATCTGTCGTGTCGGGTGACTGGAAGAGCGCGTTGAAGTGGGTAAAACCGGCCGAGTCATTCATACCGACAGCCGCGCCCGTCACGGTAACCGTGCTATTCGGAACGCCGGTGCCGACGGGGCCATATTGGAACTCGATGGTAGCCCTTTGATCCGGCACGGACTTATCGTTGGCCATGGGGTTCTGCCGAATGAAGAGCTGGAACGAGCCAACGGAATTCGGATTCGTCTTGTCGTTGATGTTCAGGTTTTTCCACTCGACCTCGAACGTGTAGAGTTTATCGAATGGATAATTTGTGCTATTTTTGTTCAGATCCGGAACGCTCGACGTCGTATAAGAAATCTCCGAGGGAGTGTAGCCCAACACACCATTGTAGCCGGCCCCCGCGGACGAGACATAAAAATGGTCGCCCCAATACGGTGCGATTGTATTATGTGGCAGAAGCGAACTGCCGGCAAAGAGGTCGCTCTGATTCGCGGGCTGTAAGACCTGGTACGGACCAATTTGTCCGGTGTACATGTCGATGACGGAAA
Organism: Ignavibacteriota bacterium; assembly: GCA_003151825.1. Classification (GTDB taxonomy): domain Bacteria; phylum Bacteroidota; class Ignavibacteria; order Palsa-1295; family Palsa-1295; genus PALSA-1295. The sequence continues at coordinate 28,657 of PLYO01000009.1, read as the reverse complement.
TCCAGCCATTAACATTAATATCGACTGAATTCGAGAGATTGTTGTTGAAAGCAAACGTGAAGCCGACCGGGATGTTATTCGCCGTGCCGTTGTCCGGGTCTATCGCGCCATTGAAATCTACGAATTGTACCAGAGTGTTCGCGTCCCTGGCAGGCGGAAAGTGAGTGACCGTTGCGCCCGACATCGGAGCATACGGCGCTGTCAGGGTGTGCAGGCTATCTAAGTAATTCATCCAAATTGGCGAGACGCCAGCTTGCTGGGCACGCGCCGTCCCCGTTAAGCCGATTGCGAGCATGGCCAATACGGCAAAAGATCGTTGATACTGTTTCATGGTTTTTTTACTCCTTGAAAATGATTACACTCTAAAAAAATTGATTTATTCTTAAACTCTTGGCGTTCCTGGCGACCACGATGACAATAATCATCGAGGCCGCCAAACGTTACACCCTACTCGGCTCCTCGCTCCAGCGACATTTTGACCGACGCGCTAAAGTCTCCGGCCCTCATGGTCGCAAGATAGGTACCATCCGGCACGGGCGACCCCGAGGCATCCATGCCATCCCATGTGACGGGATACGACCCCGCATCGAGCGGCTCGTTGACGACCGTGCGAACGAGCGTCCCCTTCACATCGTAAATATCGATCCGCACGTTGGACCGGTTGGCCACGGAGAAATTCAACGTGGTCGAGCCGGGGAACGGGTTCGGATAGTTAGGCTGCATGGAGAACTCAGGCGCGGACTCCGTGCCCACGCCGCTACCAGCCGGCTCGAAGACGATGATCGCATTCGTCAAACCCGTGTTGCGGATTTGCAGGCACTCCGAGTCGGAATTGATTGGTATTAGCGAATAGAGGCTATTATCGATCGGCCCGGCATTTGCACCGCTTGACCCCTTTGCCAGGAACATATCGATCGAGAACTCCTGCGCGGACTGCGGATCCCTCAGATAGAAGTGCCCCTTGCTGTAAGGCGGATTCGGCAGCGTTGCCGGGTCGAGGCACGAGGGTCTCCAGCATATTTCCACCGGATAAAGGCTGCCGCCGCCGCTGCCGTCGCCCGGCTGGAATGCGACCTGCCAGGTGGTGAGCGCGTTCGCGTTGGAGCGAATGTCCACCGTTGTTCCCTCGACCGATCCGCCAATAGGCAAAATCCATCGAGCATCGAAGGCGTTCGCGGGCGGTGGGGGCGCCAACTCGTATTCACAGTACTGCTGATCGATACTGTCCGTGGCAGACGTGCCCGCGCCGAAGGAAAGCTGCTCCATGTCCTCGAGCGGGTGAAGCGGCGTGACGGCATTCATCACGCAAATGGTACACTCGAACACCGGAGGCTCTCCAATATGCACCGGATACCTCAGGGTGTCCGTCAAGCCAGACTTGTCCGTGACAACGAGTTCGACATAGTATGGCGCAAGCGGGAATGAGGTAAAATAGGTGTCAGGCTCATTGACGATCCCACAGACCTGAACGGTTACCGTGTCTTTAGAAAGCTGGCCGGAGGTGTCAAACACGGTCTTGCCATTGATCGTGAGCCCGCCCCAGGTATTAGTATCCGAAAGCGTGATAGTCTCGGCAGCGCAGGAATCGCGGCGGAGATCGGGATCATAGACCCGTATGCTGTCGCAGAACGTCGTTTTGTTCGTCACGCAAATGGGACCCGGCCCCGCTACCCATTTCGGCGAATGATTGACCGAATCGACAGGAACGGCGATGTTCGTCCATGCCGCCACGCAATATGAACTGTTCAGCCCGTCCGACACCACTACGGTGAGGCTGTCCGGCCCGCACGGAATGTCTGCATTATGCGGTGCATCGGTAACGCCCGGCACACCGGTGAGCACGCCCGAAAAGGGGTCGATCGATAGCCAACTCGGCGTTAGACCTACCACCGTGTCCGGATGGCCACCGACCGTGTCAGTCGCGGTGATTGGCTGAGGAACTTTATTCACGTTGTCGCGGTACCATGTTTCCTTTTTCCCCTTGTAAACTAAGTGGTATGTGAAGGGGTGCTCCGGATTCTGGTTTTCAACCAGAATGCGCTGGATCAAACTCGGGTCTTGAAAATTCAAGCTGTAATCGACGCCTTCCTTCGCCGTGGCAAGCGTGGTAGTCAGGATCGTCGGCGCGTAGATCACGGTCACCGGGAACGTTATGACATTCTTGCCGGTGTGCCCGTCGTTGGCTTCCACGGCCACGACCGTATCCAAGTTAAGCTCGAACCCTGCGGTGGGGTTGTTCGGGTCGATCAGGGTCGGAGGCTGGAGTTGAAGGTTCGTTTGAGCATTAGGATTCCCGCCAACCGCCGTCGTCGAATCCATGCTGACTTTAATAATTCCACGCAGGAGGAAATTCGGGTCCGAGCTGTCAATGGCCACGTAATTGGAAGTCCCAGTTGGTAACTCGGAGAACCACGATGGCCAGGTCACGAAGCGATAGCTCGTTCGGCCGTAGCGGAAGTCCCATGCGGGGTGATTGACCAGCGCGCCTTTCTGGGGGCCGGTCTTATAGACATCCGTCGAGGTAGCAGCCGGCAACGAATCTGCAGCGGCGATACTGTCCTCACGCTCGACATCCGTATTGAGGTCGAGGGAAAACCGCAGACGGTCGGTAAGAATAGCCACCTGCATAGGATAGGGGTATCCGCATTTCGACTTCGGCAGCGAATCGAACACCGGCAGGCTGTCCTGAACGATAATCTTGAAGTGATATGTCGTCGTCGTAGCCCGGACGCAGAGCGTATCGGGAATCGCCGTGGTAGTATCGATCGACGTTCTATCCGCGCAATTCATATACGGCGGGAACACCCACATGCTGAGCGATTTGGCGTCAGGTCCGAGCTGGCCGGGCGTCAGGAATGGATCGGTCAGCAAGCTATCTTCCGACGCATAGTTCGGCGGGAAGTTCGTGACCGTGGCCGTGAGCGATTCGCCGCCCGGCACGATGTCCGGATTGCGCGGCTGTCCCTTGAGTTCAATGTAGCCGTTCGAGCCAGTGATATTCTGGTTAAAAATCACTGAATAGTAGAGCCAGTTATCTTTTGAGGCAGGGAAAAGAGTCCCGTTATACATCCTCACATGAGCCTCGACGGAATCTTTGGCGTTCGCCGGAATGTAATTCGGTCCCGTCGGCACCACGTCCCCATTAAAGAGATCGGGCGTGACGGTAAGAGCAACCGAGGTATAATTAAATGGATTGAACAGCCAGCGTGGATCGTAGAACGAGTTCGGGTCGAAGCCGGCCACGCGGAAAAGCGTGGTGGCTGCGGTGGCTCCGTTGTAGTTTATATCGCGTTTCACGAACTTGATATTCGGATTGATGGTCTGCGATTGAAGATTCGGAATGTCGGCCACGAAGTTCGGTGCCTGCACGTCGCCGATGGTAAATTGGATGCCGTTGGCGATCGCGTAGCCCACGCCATATCTCCAGAGCATGGTCCGGCTAATCACCAGGATGTTGTCGCCGGGACGAACGGGCAGCGTATGGTACTTCTCGCCGGCGTACCAGATGGTTGTGCCGGTCGGTCCGCCCGATTCGCAGTCCATCGAAACTGAATCGCTCTTACCTGTCTCCAAATCGCCAGGCGATAGCGAGTATTCGCGGCCTTTAAGGGCAGCAGAGTCCTCGCGTATCGAGGCCGACTGAACATTGGCGAAGGTCCACCCGGACTCGCCGATGCCCGACGGCTGTAGGAGGGAGGGGGCTAAGAGCGCGCCGCGCAGGTTCGGATGCCGCTCGGCAGCCGAGGAATCCGGCACGAAATCGAGCCGGCCCTGGTAGGTCTGCTGATTGTCCGAGCTACCTTCGGCCGCTTTAACCTCTTTCAAGTTCACGCGGACGAACTCGCCCGTGGTCGTATTGAACACGAGAAAAGTGGTATAATCCCTCGCATTGTCATCGCGATTCGAATCCGCAAGCGGAGCAAAGGCCTGCAGGAACAGCGGATACCCGAGCGGATGCGGCCCGACGAAATCCGTCTGATAATGATCAATTTCGTCAAGGTCAGGATCCACGCCACCGACGTTGTCATTGTCGGCATAGTTCGCGTTTGTATCGAAGATATTGCGCGTCATGCGATGAGGCCTCGAGATGGTGTCCGGCAATCCGAGCGAGAACGCTTCGGCGGGCGCGAGGCGGCGATTGGAATAATCGGCGTCCTTTATGCTTCCTAACCCACCCCCTGCGTCATTGATATCATACACGCGGCCTTCCATGAGCAGCGTGTCGGGAACCGGCTGCCCGATGACCATGTCGGTATAGCCGACCGCCGGATTGCTTTTCGGCTCATAGACATTGGTGTAGCAACCCTTATAGAAGTCGATAAAGAAGGTGTTCTGCTGGACGCCCCTCGGAAGAGGTTCGAAGGTGTTAATGCCCGGGCCCGTCTCGCCCCAGAAGTTTCCACGGAGTGTATCCACGCCGGAGCTCCTGGCGCCAGCCGTCAAGAGAGGCAGACGCAGGATGTAGCGAGCGGTGTTATCATAAATCGCATCGCCGCGAGAATTGGTCTCGTAGGACGGCAGCGCCCCTTCGAAATCGCCCCAAATGGTCGCGCCCACGTTCGGATCGCCCGGATTGGCAATGTGCGTGTTATCGAGATCGACCGTGGACGAGGAGTCCGATGTAGCAATATTGTTGGCGATAAGGCACTGGTTCGACATGATCTTCAAATCGTAATTGTCGCTCCATATCGCCGAGCCGGAATAGGCCGTGTTGTGCTCGAAGCGAACGCGGCTCAAGAGCGTGGAATCGTTCGGTATGCCAGGAGTGGCGGCATTCGTGATTAGGATATAAAGGCCGCCGCCGCGTCCATGCGCGGAAGCTGGGTTCGAGGGACTATAGTTAGATAGCGCGGCCTGATCCGCCGTATTTTCGAACTGCACCGTATTATTAATAAAGCGGGTAAGCTCTCGCTGATCGAATGGGAATACGCTCGCGCTCGAAAAATTGTCCCTCGGAATGGTGGGATTCTGAGCGTTAAACTCGTTTTCAGCAAAGAAGCGGTTGACCGGTACTCCGTTCGAGGTGATGAGGTCCTCGATTGCAACGGCTCCGCCGTTACCATTGACGACAAGGTTGCCGTTATATTCGGTCGCGAAGGTGGAATCGCGAGAGCCGACGTATTCCGCGCCACCGCCGAGCACGGAATGGCCGTATGCAGCACCTCGGTTAGTGCCGCCGGTGGGGTTGAGCCGCGAATCGAACGGATTGACGCTGTTTCCCAGATGCCAGGAGCGGCGCTCGAATAAGTCCGGCGTCCCGCCGGGAGCCGACCCGTCCTGAGAGAGCTCATCTAAGAAAATGCTGCCGCCGCCTAAGCCTGCAACGTTATTGGAAAATTTCACGCGTAATTCCTCCGCGTACGGGCCGCCGACCCATGGGTAATTCGACGGCGCGAGGTAGCCCTCGATATAGACCTGGTTCTGAGAATAAATCGCTCCGCCATAAGTATAGGCGCGATTTCCAGAGTTTGCATCGTTTCCTCCGAACAGGATTAATCCGGAATCGAGCACGGGACCAACCACCCCCGGAGGGAAAATGACCGGCTCGGCATTGATGATGAGGCGTGGAACATTGATCCCAAGCGTGGGAAGTGGGTTGTCAAGCTGGATCGCGCCGCCCACACCCGCCAGGTTGCCCGAAAAGGTAGCTGTTTTATAGATAGCGAGACCCGGCATTTGGTCCAAGGCATTTCCCTGCGTAGCAGGGTTCTCGTTCGGACTGCCGGAGTAGGCGCTCACCGCGATGGCTCCGCCCCAGGTATTGAGATCGACCGGATCGATGGCCGAGTCTCTATTAAACGTGCATTGCGAAATAATAAGGCCGGTATTCGTGCCTACATAAATTGCGCCGCCCTTGGCAAAATTCGAAGCCGTGCCAAAGGTGTTGTTAGCCGAGCAGCGCTCGAAAATCATTTGATCCTGCGCCGCAGTAAAGGTCTGCGGAGCTCCCGGCACGCCGCCCACGAAGCCGTAGTCGCCCAAGTATCCGACAATGTTATCGGCAATTAAATAACCCGGGTTGTTCGAAGCCATGTATATGGCGCCGCCCAGCGCGTTCACATTCGACCCAGTCCCATCGTTATTTACGATCGGCGGAGCCAGAGAATAAGGCTCGGCATTATAAACGCGCGTGTCGCGAATCGTTAGCCAACAGACCTGATGATTCTTAAGAGCCAAACGGCCATCGTCCACCGTCGTCGCCGGCGGCACCAACGGCCATCCGGCAGGCGCCTGGAGAAACGCAAACGCGCCGCCGCCAAACGAAGCCTGGCAGCCATCGACCTGCACGTGGTAAATAAAAGTTTTGGCCGAAAACGTGGCAATCACGCCGCCGAAGCCGTTCATCGCATTATTGATCGCGTTATTGAAGACCGCGTGCGCGGGATCGAAGGTCCCGTTATAGATTTGCGTCTGGTCCACGGAATTGCGTTTCCGGAAATTCGTGAACTGAACATTCGCGAAATAGGCCGAGTCTGAATTCGGAAGAATGACGAAATGTCCCCATTCGTACGAGGTGTCTCCCTCGGGCGTGCCGAGGAAAAGGATCGCGCGGCTGTAATTCGTAAGGCCTGGCAGGGTGGCGTAGCCATTGGCAATGATTTTCCCGCCGGTCGAGTCGACGATACGGCTGTTATCTAAAAAGTGTACTTCAGCGTTCTCGGCGATTTGAAGCTTGCCGCCGATATGGTAATCGCCCACAATGTAATAAATCGTATCCAGCGCGGAATTACCCGGTACGCGCGGGAAAAAATACTTGGTCGCCCCCGGCGGGAGTATGCCGGAGACCCGCTGAATTTGCTGCGCATAGGTTTGGCCGACGGAAGAGGCCATGAGGCCAACGAGCATGAGAAGCGCGGTTAGGTAACGGTACATAATACCTCCATTAGTAGTGAGGAATGAGGACCGGCGCGCGCTCACGCGAGCCGCACGGTCTGAAAATGAAAAACGATTGTCCTGGTCGAGTCGCATAGGTCCAGTGATCTCCTTAAGAACCAAAAATAGGTTTTCGAATCATATTTTCGCCTGAGAGGGCATCCCGGGCCGCGTTTTGTCGCGTCCCAAAGCCCCCCCCCTGGCGGTTGCTTAAACATTTTTTTACGCGTGGAGCGCCGTCTCCAATGCCGCGTTACCGCTTTCTATTGCCGCGTTTAAAGCTCCACGTTCATCTTGAGCAATTCGCGCCGGCCGGCGTCATCGAACTGGCTGCTCGGATAATCCCCGGCAATTTGCCGGTATAAACGAACGGCGTCGTCCTTTTTGTTGGCCGCTTCGTAGTCCCGCGCGGCGGATATTAGGTAATCCGCATCGAGCGGATTCGTCGCGTCGCGCTTGGCTGCCGATTCAAATAACTTCGCAGCTTCCGTTTTGTTACCGCGATGTTCAAAAATAGCAGCTTTTCCCGCTTCGATGGAAGCCTTGACGAGCGGATAATCGCTCGAGGCATTGTCGAACGCCATGCTGGCACTATCGTACTTGCCAATGGCGTAGTAGCTATTGCCAAGCAGGAGCGCGGCCTCGGCGCCCGATACGGTCGAGCCATATTTTTCAACGATGTCGCGAAGCCCTATAATAGGCTCCCCGTTCACCTTCTGCTGGCGGTTGCCGTCAACGGCATGACGGTAGTCGCCATTGAAGTAGTAAACGATCGCGCGAGAAAGATAGGTCGCCGCTTGGTCGCTATTCGTCTTGCGCTGTCCCGCCCACCACCATAATCCTGCGACGATGGCAACGAGCACTACTGCGGCGGCGGCCACAACCCGCTGGTTGTGAAGCACCCACTCGCGGCCCGTCTCGTAGCGCAAAAGCAGCTTCTCGGTCTGAGTAAGCCGCTCCGCGCCGGGCTGTTGAACTTCCCGAAGTTCTCGTTGTGAACGGATCATCCGCCGATACTAAAAACTTTTTACTTATTACCGCCAGCCGTTTCGGGCTTTTCCCATTCCGGCTTTTGCGCGCCCGGAAGGACTTGAACCCTCAGCCTTTGGAACCGGAATCCAACGTTCTATCCAGTTGAACTACGGGCGCAAAGTCCTTTGCGAGCATCGCCGGCTTTTGCTCGCAGGCCGGGGCAAACTCCCCGTCTTCCGTTCGCACGGACGATCTTCCCGCTACAAAGATACGAAAGAAATCAGCACCCCGAGTGAAAACTCGAAATTTAGGGTCGGCCAATTTCCGGCTTCGCGGCTTGAAGCGGATAAGAAGCTACCAAACAACCTCGCAATTCGAGTTTTGTTACAGCTTCCTGAGTCTTTTTTTTATTTTTTTCCAAAAATCGGTCATAACGGCCTATTCTTGGCATTTAGAGCTCCGCCCTATCGTCCCGAAGCTAATGGCCTCGGAAATATAGGGCGGAGCGAACGAAGAGATCACGTCGTCACCGACCTCCGTTTGAAGTCTGCCCCTATAGCAACCTCGCTCCCTCTTCGTTCGACATCCGCATGCCCACTCTTTTTCGCCTCTTACTTCTTACCTCTTACTTCTTACCTCTTACTTCTTACTTCAAACTTTTCCCCATTTCACTACATCCAACCGCACGCGAGCCAAGCCCGCGCGGTCGATGCCGATGGCTTTTGCCGCAGCAAAACTAAGGTCAATAACTCTCTCCTGCTTTACCGGGCCGCGATCGTTGATGCGCACTTCCACATTGGCATTCGTCGTGAGGTTCGTGACCTTCACGATGGTGCCGAATGGATACGTCCGATGCGCGGCCGTGAATTTCGAATTGTCAAAAATTTCGCCGCTCGAGGTCTTGCGTCCTACGAAATCGTTCGAATAATAGGATGCAATACCCTCCTGGGCAGGCTTGACCAGCATTGCCGGACGAGCGGCGCACCCGGTCAGTGGCCCCGCCACGACCATGATCGCTACCGCGATTTTTATCGCCCTAAACGCCGGCAAAGAAGCTTTCATCTACAAGTGTTACGTTCTTAATCATACAAATATACGATGAAAAATCGGCAATGTCAAGCATTTACTTAAAGTATTTTCTATGCTAAGTACTTTTCCCCACAATTTGACACATTTTCGCAAGAAAAAATCTTGAGAGAAAACTATTATTTTTTAGGGATGGGACTATTCCTTCACAAACTTCGTCCGGCTCGCGCCATCGCTTACGAAATACACGCCGGGAGGGAGCGCGGAAACATCGAGTTTACTGCCGATGTGGGGGACATCGTAATTGCGGCCTAAAGGATCGGAAATTGTAAAAGTTCCGGAAGGAGGTTCGAAATTCAGAACGCTCGTTGCGGGATTGGGAAAGAGACTCAGAGAAGAAGTAATTTTTTCCGGTGATTGAACCAAGTCCGGCGTTGGCGGAAGCGCGAGCGCAATGAAGGAATTCTTGTTCCCGTAGGTCGCAAGGATCGAGCCATTGGGCATGAGCGCGATGCCGGTTATAGCAAATCCCCCATAATAACCCGAAACCGGCTCATACTGGAAAGAATCGATTACGGTACGCCAGGTATTGCCACGGTCAGTGCTGAGATAAATCTTGCCATATCCAAAAGGACACTTGTAATTCGTGGTATCCGGCCAGATATATCCCTCTCCTTCGGCGATCGTATCGCGATTGAATGGCGTGTAACTGGAGTATAATAACTCCCTCCCCGTCGTATCGGGAGCCTGCCAGTGGTCGCCGCCGTCAAAGGAACGGAATACGATGGGTACGAGCGATTTACCGGGGAAACTTCCCCGCGTTGGTATCAGGATGGTATCCCCACCGGCGAAAATAATACTTAAGGCAGGTTGTTCTACCTGGTAGTAAAATCCGGATCCAGGAATCGAATCGGGAAGGGACTCACCAGTATCGACCGAATGCCAGGAATCCGTTGTCGTGTAAGTTTTATTCCCAATGAAATCGAATACCCTGAACTTCCCACCGCCATAAGCATGAACACCACCACCGTAATCATGCGCACCTCCGCCGGGAACCAGTGGCGCAACGACCCAATGCGCGCTGTTATCGGTTGTGGATTCGACATAAGCTCCGCCGGGAACCAGCGGTGGGACAACTGCCCAATGCGCGCCAGCATCGGATGTGGTGATGACAAAGGACCACGTAAAATAGATGACCGTATCTCCTCCCTTGCTGCTGTAAACGGAGTCTTTGGCAATAGTCGCAATGCCGCTCATCGAATCGGAAAAATCCTCATTTGCAACAGAAGAGCATGGTGGGTTTGTCGCTGGCGGCGACTGATGGAACCAGGTAACGCCAGCATCCGTAGATCGAAGAATTAAGTTACTGTTTCCGACAGCAACCACATTGAGCGAATCTATTTGTTGTACGGCTTTGACAAGATTATTGTTGTCGCCATCTTTATTGCCGATGCCGGGATCCTGCTGGGTCCATGTCAGGCCGCCATCTGTCGTCCGCTCGAAGTAGAAGTAGGGAGGTTCCGGAATCTCGCAGAGCGTACAATTATTGCCAGCGCACGAGAGAGAGTAGAGAACGGGCGTGCCATCGTCATTCGGATACTGCTCGACCTGCCAGAGCCACTGGGCCTTCGCCTCTGCCACCAGGAGGTGACAGAGGCAGCCCGCGATAAGAAATAGCGTTCGAAGGTTTCGTTGCATGTTATTACCAGGTCCAGCCGCCACATCCTATATCATAGCACTGATTTAGTAGCCAGGGGCCAAGTGGCGGCGGCGGCGGACAACTCGAACCGTCCTCGGTCCAGCTCGAACAATCCGAGTATTGGACAATGGCAGGGTGTCCGGGTGGACGAGTGCAGCATACCGAGCAGGACTTATAGCAAGTGGTCTCTTCCGTAGAGTCATTCCAGCACGTAGTGTAGCCGTATTGTGGGAAAACACCCGCAGGGCTCGGTGGGCCGATTCCCGCATACTTCCAGCACTCGGTTTGTATCGTCGTGACAGTGTTTAGTTCGCTTGGACAATAAGGAATGACGTGTGTTGTGTCGGTATCATCGGGTGTTAGCGCGCAGATGAGACTATCATCATGCATGAGCGAGCTATCGGCAGTGTTAATCAGGGTAACGGGATTTAGTGAGTCGCAGGTGGGATCCATCGGAACGACATAGTCGATCCAAATTTGGAGATTCCCGCCGACGATTCGCCAGCACCAGCCAATCTGCACCCAGCATGGGATGTATTCATTTGTAACGTTCAGCCCATACCACGGCCCGAGTGTGTCAGTAGTAGGGCACTCCCCACCCCCTTGCGCCCGGGCGTTCGTAGTAATAAAAGCGGCGCTGCAAAGAAGTGTCATCATTGCAGCTAACGCAGCAAGTCCCGTCAGGGTTCGTCTGGCCCTCCGCGCCGAAAGGGTTGTGCGGCTCAAGCCAGAGGCGAGCCACAGTGAAGAAATCCGCGAGTTGGATCGGGCCGCGGCGTTTCCCGTTTTTTGGTTGGAAATCTTTTTGGATTTCATGGTTGTTCTTGGATTAAGTAGTTTGAAATCCGCTTCCGGGCCGGTGCCATGAGCGATTTAATTCGCACATGCCCGGCCCGGGTTAGCGGGGTTTTAGATGCAATTAAACGAAGGCTCTCGCCCGATGGATGATCGCTCATCCAAATGGTGATGGCCTTTTTTCTTTATCCCCGGCAGTTCCGGTAAGGTGTCTATTTTTTGGTCGATTAATAATGTAGCTTACCGGCACGCACATGGGATTGGAAAACTTTTTTATGACCCGGCAGCAAACCGCGTTTTATTGGACACAAAAATACAACGCTTCTTCTGAATTGAACTCCCGGAAAAACTCCTGTTTTAGTTTTCTTTCTGATGTAGTGGCTGTAAGAAAGCTACTGAAAGATTTACATTTTGCGGGATATTCGCTTTATGGTGGACACTGCTCGTGTGGTTATCGACTGTGTGCGGAGTGATGTTGAATATCTCAGCGATTTCGCCGTTAGTGTATCTGCGTTCAAGCGGGGTAACACATTTCGATTCCATCCACGTGAAGTTATACTCCGCGCGTAATTTGCGGGCACGCTCCAGTAATCCGCCATCGGAGGCGGTATTCAGGACTTCCCACGTGGTGCCCGCAGGCAAATGCCGTACAAAGCGATTGCGTGGCATGGTAACTAAACTATTATTATGTTAAGGAACTACTGTATGTGTTATAATTTCATGGTTTCAATGCTGAATCAAAAATTTCGCCAGCGCCGTCTGTCCGGCTATGGTAACGAGCGCCGTGTAAGGGCCCGGTTGAAGAGACGTTAAATCCGCATCCACATTCCACTCGTTCGTGGAGATTGTTTTGAATGAACTCGCTTCATAGAGGGATTTCCCACTCATGTCACAGACTTTCAGTTCCGGCATCGCTCCATAATTTGGTGTGCCGGCCAGGCGAATATCGAAGGTGACCTCGCCGGCGCTCGGATCGGGGCGCGCGGAAACCGAAAGCGTGGCACGCTGCTGGCGGCGCCGGTTGATCCGAAAGCTTGCGGGAATTTTAATCGTCGATTTATCTCCGCGATCGTGCGATATTATGTAAACCGTATGCGGATTTGGAAAAGCGATGCTCGTATATTCTGTCGTTGGATGCGTAAAAATAGGTTCCGGCGGAACGGGACGCCACATCCTTCCCGCGTTCTGCGTAAGCAGCACCGTCCCGCTATCGCCCACGGCATAACCGATGCTATCGTTGACAAAGCGGACCGAGCGCAGGTTTTGCTTTGTCATGGACCACGCTCGACCCCAGGTCGTGCCGCTATCGTTGGTAACCATTATCAGGCCGTTCGCTCCGCACGCGAACCCACGCTTCACGTTTACGAAAAACATGTTCGTAAGTCCGGGAATGTTTTTCAGCGCGAGCGTCCATGTTGCGCCGCCGTCTAAGGAACGGTAAATGTAGCTGGTATCGCGGATCATCGTCGTGTCGCGGCCATCGGTTGTGATGGTATCGATGCGCTGCACAGAATCGGTGAGCAGGAACCCGACATACGGATTGGGAAAACTCGCGGAGACCGCCCGCTCGCCCGGACGCAGCGGCAAATCGTAAGAAGACGACGCATGAAGATCGGCGCTCAGGCTATACAACTCCGAATCGGTGAGGACGAAGAGTTCCGCGCCGAACGCATCCTTCCATCCGATTTGAAGAATGGACTTCTCTTGCTCCGCCCGACCTCTCCCCTGCCCCTCTCCTTGGAAAGGAGAGGGGTTCTGTGGTGAATACAAAATCGAATCGCACCGCACATAGCCATCCACGGAACGGTTCCAATAATACAACCTGCCATCTATCATGCCAATGAGCGTGGCCGTATCCGAGAGTAAAAAGAACGAGGAGATGGAATTCGTATCCGGCAGAACGGTTTCTCGCCACGTCACGCCCGAATCGTAAGTAAAGAACATCCGGTTCCCAAGCGCGATGGCGCCACAGGCGGGAGTGGAAAAATCAATAATCGCTCCTGACTCCGCGTAGGTCGGTGCTTCCAGCCCGACACCCCGCTCGACTGGATTTTCCGCATACGGCGCCCGATGAAGTTCCCGCCACGCGCGGGATATGGTATCCCACACGTACATCAATCCCGGCTCGCCGACGGCATAGTACAATGAACCTGCAAATGCGTAGCTATTAATCTTATCATGTAGCGCCGGCGTCCCCGCCGGTCCCCGCAGTTGAGGAAAAGGGGAACCGGCGAGGACGCCGGCGCTACAAGCATTCCATGTTCTTCCGCTATCCAACGAAACGATCGCATAGCCGCTATCGCCATACGCGATAACCCAATCCGTAGGGACGTGCTGCGCACGTCCGAACCCGCTGAGCCTTGCAGAGCCGCGATACACCTCGCTCCACGTTACGCCCGTATCCGTGCTGCGAAGAATCGTTCCGGGATATGCGACAAGAAGAAGGGAACCATCCTCCACGCCCGCGATAGCCTCGAACGATTCCCCGCCAACGGGTTCCCACGGCTGCGCGTGAAGAATTGTAGCGAGACAAAGTGCAGAGATAAAAAATGACCAACCAGGCATTGAAACGTGTTTGGTGATTTTTGAACAAGAAAGCTAAATCACCCATGTAAGAAATTATTAATCAAAAAATTTGAGCCTTCGATATGATTAAGGCGGCATTAAGGCTCGAAACAGATACTGTAAATAATTTACCCGCAGGAGACAAAGCAGCAAATGCTGAATGATTCGGGAGTAAAATTGGGGGTGAAATTCTCCTGCCATTAGTATCAAAAAAAATTGCATAACGGTTAGTAGCAATTTGCTGAATTACCCCTATTGTCGAATTCCCGTTATCGTATGTACAAATCCTTGTGCCAGGTAAAGCACACGTCATAGGCTGATAGGTGATCTCATTTGCCGAATCAATACGAATAATCGAGCCAGAATCAGGAAGAATATAACAAGAACGCTCACATGCCGCAGCATAGAAATGTGGAAGCAACTTCTGATGCAATGGAATTTTCACAGTATCCAAATGAAGGTTTGGATTGCATATATGTATGGCAACAAGTGAATCTTTTTTAACGTTAAAACCTGGTCCATCACCAAATATCCACAAATTAGTTCCGTCCTCCGCAGAAGAAACGAAATGACCGAAAGGTGGGTCAAATACAATCTCATTTGTTTCCTTCATTTTGATTACTTGCTTGAAGTTTTTAAAGAAACGTGTTTTCTTTCCGTAGACGACGGTATCGATCCCTTTAGTTCCCCTAAAGAAAGACATGGTCATATTAGTCTTTGAACTTTCAGCTGCGTACTGTAATAGATCCACTGAATCAGTTCTTGTAGAAAACTTAAACTCCGTATCAAAATTAATGCGACCCATCGTGTCTAAAGAAATAATCCGTGAAGATTGAATGTCCAAAATTTCTATCGAATTTCGAATGGCGTTGAATCTGAAATGAGACATAGTGGGATTCTCAGGTACGATGTTAAAAGTTCCAGTTACTTGAGAAGTATCAAATGATAATTTTAACGATGCTGAATTCAGAGCACGCTGAAATAGGAGGGAATCAACAACTCGATACGCAGGCTCAAAACCGCTCGCGCTACCAATGTGGTAAAATGCTATAACATGACCGTCGGTGTCAACTAAAGCCACATGATTTTTAATATTTTCTTCAAAGATCATATTAGGTAGATGACGAATTTGAGCGAAGGAACTAATTTCGCCGTCCGATATATCATCACTCAACAGATAAATAATAATATTTTGCCGCAGACAAGAAGGTATCTCTTTCCAGCCATATCTTACCTCAGAAAAGCAACTTAAACAAACTGGTTTTGATAGCAAGTATATAACTGAAACATGCTTAGACATTGAAGGATCGTTAGAACGCATTTGAGCAATAACCTCCTCTAAATTCGAAGAAGATTTCGCCCAAATAGATTGTGAAGGAAGAAAAAGGAGTACTATCGCTATTGTAAAATTTTGTATCATCGTTATTAAAATTAGAATAGAAACGAGGCACCCTTATTGAGTGTGCCTCGTTTTTAATTGACGACAATATTATTCTTCAATCGGAATACTCGGATAATATGTCGTAAAGTCCGAGGTTATGTCTCTACCTGTCTTAGAGTAGACGGCCGATTGAACGTTTTGATATCCAGTTGGCATGTCATTATTGGAAGCGTTCGATTGGTAAAGATCAGTATCAACAGTTACCTCAGTTTTATTGTCAACATTGACCCCACCCGAGCCTGGATTACCTTCAGTTATCGGAACATCAATGATAATCATGCAATCCGTGCCACCCACCAAACATCCAATCGTGCTCCCGTTAGGATCACAGACTTGCGACGCTGGAAAAGCAACCGGTCTTGCCGATGCTTTCAGGGGGAATATGGTGCCGCAACAAAGAATCGCCGCTGCAGCAAATGCGGCGCGTTTGGAAATTAAATGTTTCATAAAGTGTGTTCTAAAAAAGAATTAGTTAAAAAAGCCAGCTCGTTACCCGAACCTGGCAACTGATCTCCGGGAGGCCGGGCCGCTGTTCGCCGTGAGCGAACTTCGGTTCGGCTTTTCGCTTCTCCGGGCGACCCGGCAGAAAAGTCCCGATGACCTGCTATAGTATAGGCAATTTCGAGGGGTGTTTTGTGACAGGCTTTTTTCATTTTTTTCAAAAAATAATATTTCCGAGAAAACCAATGTCGTTTCCAAATCATTTCCTGCGTTTTTTAGGGCGGGTGGTTGTGGGGGGGGGGGGCATTTCCCTAATGCGCGCGCTTGTTCTTTTTGTGCATAGCGTTTTAACTTCTTGAGGGCGCGGTGATAGGTCTGTCGCAGGGCATCGGCGCTTTTGCCATCGGTCCTGTGGGCGGCAATTTCCTTCCAGGATTGCCCGAAGGCCGTCTTCATCCTCACCGTTGCCCGTTCGTGCGGATCGAGACCCGCGGCAAAAAGTAACTCTACAAAATCGCGGCCCATTTCCCATTCGTTCGCTTCCGGCTCGTGGCTTGGCTCGGTGGTCATCGCTTCGAGTCCGGCTAAGTGCCGCGTCCGCTTCAGATAATTAACGAGCCTGTGCGATGCCGCATTGTAAAGCCATGTGTAAGGATGCCCGGGTTCTTCAATCGAATTTTGATCGAGCCGTTCGCACCATTCGAGGAGCGCTTCCTCGGCCACATCCCGGCATTCCTCTTTTGCAGCGTGAGGAAATTCCAGACAAAGATTATCTGCCACGCGTTTTGCTTCTTCCAGCGCGTGCTGCTTGCGAACAACCCCGGTATTCTCTTCGAGAGGCATGGCGAAAGACCTGACAATCTAAACTTTCCACAAAGATACGACAATAATTCTATTCCTTCACAAACTTTGCCCGGCTTGCGCCATCGCTCACGAAATACACGCCGGGTGGGAGCGAAGAAATATCGAGCGAGTTCACGGTTTGCTTCACTGCATAACTGCGGCCCAGAGGATCGAGAATAGAAATCGTTCCGGAAGACGATGAGAGGGTGAGGATGTTCGAAGTGGGGTTGGGATACAAAACTAAATTTTTCGAGACAGAAATTCCTGGTGAAACGCTGGAAGGAATTAGTTCTAAACGTGCAAGCACAGACCCGGAAATGGGGTATGATTGACCGTTAACGACGATTGTATCAATATCAATCGCCGGAATAATAGCAACAGCATTTTTTGATCCGGCAAGAGTAATCGACATAATATCTTCATTTGGCAGAGAATCGTCGCCCAAGGTGGTGTCGGTTTGCCACGTAGCACCATGGTCCGTAGTATACGTTATTATTTCCGGGGGGTAGTTTCCCACGAAAACGGTGGGTGAGTCCACGGAAGTGGCGACAAAGGGAATGATGCTATAGTTTGTATCCAACATGGTTTGTTCCGTCCAATCGACGCCGCTATCGGAGGAAACATAAACGAACGTATGGTAGCCCGAACCGGGCGGATTTGCATGAACACAAAACGCCATTATGGTATCCCCGCCTCCAAATTTAAAAAAACTGATATGAAATCCGGTGTCTCCTTCTGAACCCGGAAGGTATTCCAGAAAGGAACTCGTCACGGTTTTGCCGTAATCTGTCGTGGTATAAAGAAGCTTGGAAAGAATGCGGAACTTTCCCCCGCCATCCGACCGGCAATTCGATGCTCCACTGTATGCTGTGACGCCATGATTCCAGGAATTTCCGCTGTCGCTCGTGGTCCAAAAGTCGTTGTTAAACGATGTTACAATTCCTTCGGCTGCGCTCGAAAAATGGAAATGCCAATTATCCTTGCCAAAGAGCTCCGCACCCCATGTGGCCCCGCCATCCGAAGAACGCCAAAAATAAGAATCGGTTATCGCATAGACCGTGAGCGAATCGACCATTTGGATGTCTTGAATTTCATATTCCTCCAAAGTATCGAAATACGACGGGAGATAGTGTTTTGCCCATGTTATCCCATCGTCGGTGCTCGTCATCGTAAAATAGCTGCCCGTGGCATTATTCTGCGACGAGCTTGCTCCCACTGCCACGCACGAATGGCCGTAGGACGCTAATGCTGCGTTGAACCCGTAAAAAGAAGTATCTACTTTTGCCGGCTGAATGACGCGCCAGCGGTATTGCGCCCGCAAGCCTGACGAAAACGCCAGGCTTGCGAGGAGCGCGAAGAGAAGAATTCGGGCGTATTTCATTGCTATTAACATAGAACACACGGTCACAGAAACCGTGCCCAACTTTTACCGCTTCGCCCACCCCTTCAATCGTCTGCGCTCGGCCTGGGACATTTCTATCGGCGGCGGCGTAGAGCTTAATGGATGCGATGTTTCCAATAATCCGGTTCCCTCTTTTCGTGGGCGACCGCAAGCACGGTGGCACTATCCTCCTGCATCATAAAAACGACCTGATAGGGAAAAATTCTTGTTCGGAAGGATCGGATGTTCCGGCTAAGTTCCCGGCCCTGCATTTTATTTCTTCCTATAATGCCCTCGGCATTTCGAGATAAAAATGTCGGAACCTTTCACTTCATAGACTAACCGATCCTCCTGCGTTATTCGGCGCGACCAGGAGCCTCTTAATTCGTATTTGAGCGGTTCCGGTTTCCCTAAACCTTCGAAGGGATGTTGCTGCACATCCTCGATCAAATCGAGAATTTTTTGGACGATATTCGGATCGTCGCGCCGCCAGGATAAAAATTCCTCGAAGGCGAGCGGGGAAAATTTGACCGATCTCACCGGTATGTTTTGGGATCGAATTCTACAAGCTCCTTGCCCGTACGAATTTGTTCGATGGAAGCGAGTAGCCGCTTGTAATCGTCGGGATCGCTCATAAGAAATTCGGTCTCATCCATATCGGAATCGGAGATAATAACATGGACTTCCCGCGTTCGCGCGAAAAGTCCGCGCAGTTTTTCAAGAAAACTTTCGTCCAGTTCCTCGGGCCGGAGCTTAAAGGTTGCTGTCATGCATCACTATACACTGATTCGGCAAAAATCATTCGTTCGCGCGCTCACTTCCTCCGCGCTCATTGTTTTTGCGGTACCGGAGAGAATGTCCTGGCGGCGGCACTCTGCCACGGCGAGCCAGGCGGAGGATAGTTCCGAATCGTTATTATCGATGCTACCCACGATTCGCGCGGCTAAGGCGGCGCGTTCTTCGAGCGGCAGCGCGAGTGCTGCTTGGGTTAAAGAGTCAATGCTCATAGGTCAAATAATCAACGGATTTCGATGGCAATAGAGTTTCTTCTTAAAACAAGATCTACCGCTTCGCCCACCCCTTCAATCGTCTGCGCTCGGCCTGGGACATTTCTATCGGCGGCGGGGGCGCGGCGCTATTCCTTCACGAATTTCGCATGGCTTGCCCCATCGCACACGAAATAATTAAAAAAGCGGCGTTAGCTGTGCTTAAGAACAACCGCAGCAATTTCATCCAATTTACTCACGACTTCCGGATTGACTTCCTCCGGCCTCATTTGCTCAGCAATTAAATAATACTCGCTCTTTTTTATCGAGTGTTTTGCGGAATTAAAATAACCAGGAAGTAAAGTTTTGCTCGCGGGAGTGCGATTGAGATAGTCATGCTCACCCATTGGATCTCGAAGAACGGCCGGCGGCAACTCCTCTGCGAGGTATTTCTCTGCAGGCCCGACCCATAATGGCGCGATCACACCGGCAAGAAATCGAGCAAGTGCGTTCGGATGCACAAGATAACTCTCTGCTTCGTATCGTTTCCAGCGGCCAATAACAAGCCCTTCGGCGGCAACCTCGCGATCCGGCAGCGCGCGGTTATCGCCATCTAACAACAAGTATCCATTCAAAGTATTTCGGATCGCATGCAGCGCGAAGAAGTGTGCTCGGGCTTCGCGAGGGTTCCGTCCTTGATTGTTGTGCCAAAAGGGTTGCAGGTTAAACCACTCATCATGGAGTGGATGCCCAAGAACCTTTGCCCAAGCCCGGAGCAGGTCAAAATCACTCTCGCCTTCTGTGTAAAGAACGCCATCACTCCCTTCGGCCAATAAAAGATCCATTGCCACCAATCGTTTCAGCGCTTCACGAACCTGATCCCGATCCGTTTCTAACAGCAGATGGTGGGGTTTTGAGTAGAATGAAATAATTTGTGAAGGATCCGTGCTGTCGATCAGTACTTCCGAGTGAGTCGCAATAATCATCTGGCATTTCCTTCGCGATAACAGGCTTCGAATCCTATCATAAATCTGCTTTTGGAGAACGACATGAAGATGGGCATCCGGTTCATCCAGCAGAAGGAGGGTCGCGGGTCTTGCATAGATGAATGCGAGAATAAGAAGCACTTGCAAAAAACCGCTTCCGGCGCTTGAAATATCGAGTGGAGATAAGCTTTTGCCGCTGCCTGGAAGGTATTCGCAAAGGATAAATGGTCTGCCCGGATATTTGGGAGGCAAAAGCTGCCATCCAAACATCTCGGCAACAAGCGACTTTAGTTCTTCCCAATCGCCATTGGCGTGTGCGCTCACTTCATAAAGAAGATTGCGTAGAATATCTCCGGGCTTTCCCTGACCAATGAGCAGGTTTTGGTATTCCTCATCGTATTTTGTTTCCTCTACTCCAATTCCCGAAAATGGCGGAACGTGAACCACTTTCAGTCCTTCAAGCGCCAGAGGAAGATCTTTAATAGTTTCGGAAGAAGGTTTGACGTAGAGTTGCTCGCTACTGGAATAACGAAACTCGAAACATAAACTCCACGGGGTTTCGCCATTCTTGC
Source organism: Ignavibacteriota bacterium (assembly GCA_003151825.1). Lineage (GTDB taxonomy): Bacteria > Bacteroidota > Ignavibacteria > Palsa-1295 > Palsa-1295 > PALSA-1295. Next base: position 8,077 of record PLYO01000009.1, on the reverse strand, counting down.
CATCGAGTGAAATCGACATCACCCTCGGGGAACCTTGCTTTTTTTGATTGGCTTCGAGTTCATCTTGTTTGAGTGCCGTCTGTGTGTCGCTCCATAACAAATTCATCTCTCGAAGCGGAATGGCAGTGAAGTCTTTGCGAGTGATCGGCACCCCGGTGCGTTCGCGAGCCGAAGAACCACTTTTACTCCCACGCCGCTCTTCCCAGCGTTTCAGTGCAAGCTGCCACACGACGATCGCCTGAAGGAGCGTGGTCTTGCCGGAGTTATTTGGACCGGCAAGAACCAAATGCTCGGACAAGTCAAATGTCTCGTGCTTAAATTTCTTAAAATAGTGTGTTGTAGCTTTCGTTATCATCTCTTGCTAAACGCCTCAATAAGGCTTTATGGTAAACACGGTATGATAGTATACAAATTGCATTCATCTTCATCTTACAATCATTCTATACCAATTACGATCATTTTACGATCATTCTATACCAAGCCGAGCAAATATTATCGTTTCGCCCACCCCTTCAATCGTCTTCGCTCGGCCTGGGACATTTCTATCGGCGGGGGCGGCGCGTAGCCTTCGACCACGGTGCGCTCGATTTCGATGCCGACGCGCTTTTCGATGTCGCGCATGAGCGGCTCTTCTTCGGGACTGACGAGCGTCATCGCCACTCCGGTTTTTTCGGCGCGCGCGGTGCGGCCCACCCGGTGAACGTAATCGTCGGGCGACATCGGCGGCTCGTAGTTGATGACGTGGCTGATGTCATCGATGTCTAAGCCGCGCGAAGCCACATCCGTCGCCACGAGCGTATCGAACTTCCCATGCTTAAAATCCGCAAGCGCGCGCGTGCGCTCCGATTGCGTGGCGTAGCCGTCCGCTATAGTTTACTTTATCAGATCGATCACGCCTATCGACGATTTCCCTCCTGCCGTAAGGCGCACGGCATAGGTTCCAACCGGCAGATCTTTCATCTCGATCGAGACATCGTGGTCACCGACCGTTTCCATTCCATCGAAAAGCGTTCTTCGGACACGCCCAAGCGGATCGACGAGTTGAAGTCGAGCGATGCCCGGTTTGTCAAGATGGAACCTAATGGTACACCCGTCCTGTGCAGGATTCGGATAGCTGGTGACAGAGATACCGTTTTCCGCGATCGGGTTATTTCCAACTCCCAACGGAGCATGCCACGCAATATTATAATAATGAGCAAGGCTGCGAAAGATCCCGCTGCCTTCGGTTCCGGCATAGACATAGCCATCGGCAGTGCGGGCAAAGCTTGTGACGCTCACATTGGTAAGACCGTCCACTTCGCGGACCCACTGGTTTTGGCCTGTCTCCAGCAGGAACACACCCGAATCCGTTGCCGCAAAAAGCTTCCCGCTCGGCGAGGAAAGAAGCGTCCGGATGTTCGTGGTCGTAAGGCCGCTATCCACGGAATTCCAAGTGGCGCCCGTATCGGTCGAGCGGACAACTCCCTCGCCCGGAATGCCCGCAAGCACCGATCCATCCGGCGCAATAATGAGGGCGGTGATAATGGCGGGCGAAAAGTTGGTCGTGAGCGGAGTCCAATTGGCACCACCATCATTGGTACGATAAATTCCCCACACGATCTTCGTGGTATCGTCCTCATATCCAGCGGCAAAAAGGATTTGAGAGTCGAGCGCCGCCATCGAATATATTTTGAGCGATGTGAGTCCGTTGTTCACCGTGGCCCACGAGACACCGGTATCGGTCGAACGAAAGATTCCCTGCTCGTTACTCGAAACATACAGCGCGCCGGAAGCGGCGGTCATGATCGCAGTGATTTGGGCCCACTGCGAGGAAAATTTCTGAGAGCGTACGGACCATGTCGCACCGGTATCCTTCGAAACGTAGATGGAACCATTCGAAGCGGCATAGATCCCTCCCACCGAATCGACCCCAAAGGCAGTGGAAGCTCCGGGCGTGCCGGAGGAGGGTGCGTAGCGCGTCCAGGTCACACCATTGTTCTTCGAATGCCACAGGCCGCCGCCCCAGCTGCTCGAAGCGAGCAACAGTCCCGATGGATGGGACATCAGGCTGCTAACAAAACCGTTGGGAACCGAAAAATCGGACCACGTCGCGCCGCTATCGGTGCTGCGCGACACTCCAAAAGAAGTTCCAGCATACAGGATTCCTGCGCTATCCGATCCGAGCGATTGCATGTATTCGTCGATCAGGTCTTTCGGGGAATTGATGTCGTTCGAATGGTCCTCCACCGTGCCGGATTTGGTACGGAATAATTTCATCGAATAGGGATCGCACGTAACGGCATTGCCATCGGGTGCAACGGCGATATAATTCATTCGACCCGGTATCTTCGGGGAAACGGACTTCCACGTGACTCCATCGTCGCTCGAGCTAAAGAGCTGGCCGGTATCGTTCGAGGTTCCCGGATAACTGCGAAGATCGTACAGAAGGGAGTCCTGAGTCTGGGCCAAAGCAAAATGAACGATCGTCGCAGGTCCATCGACCTTTTGCCAACTCGCCGCATTGTTGGTCGATCGGTACAAACCCCAATGCGAACCGACGAGCAGGGAACCATCGCGCGTCCGTATCACCGATTCCCACCACCCCTGCTGATCGTCAATATTCAGGTCGATATTGTGCCAGGTCGCGCCGCTGTCGGTCGATTCGAAAATAAAATCTCCGATCGCTTCAATGTCGCCCTGAGGACTCGTCGTAATACTATAAATGGTATAGCCCGGAAGGACAACATTCCATGTATCGCCGTTATCGGTCGATTTTCGTATTCCTGCATACTGAGCGGTATTGGGAGAATTCCCATTGCCGCCTTCATAAAGGTCGCCGTTCGGCGCGATCGCGAAACCGGTATACGAATCGGTCGCGTTTGGTTCCATGATCTCCTTCCAGCTAACGCCGCTATCGGTCGATCGAACGATGGACGTGGACATGATGAAGATGTCCCCCTTTTTATTGGTCGAAACAGAATGAGCCGGCGAACCGCTGATCCCGGCGGTTCCCTCCCAAAACGCAGTTTGGGCAATACTGTTCGAAGCAAGAAGACACGCCGCCATAGCAAGGAATAGAATTCGAGTAAACATCGGAGTGGTTAAAGGGTTAAGAAATGTAATGTATAAAGACGAAAATCGCTTATAGAACCTAACCGACCGAAAAATAATTACCGCTTCGCCCACCCCTTCAGCCTTCTGCGTTCGGCCTGTGACATTTCTATCGGCGGGGGCGGCGCGTAGCCTTCGACGACTGTGCGCTCGATTTCGATGCCGACGCGCTTTTCGATGTCGCGCATGAGCGGTTCTTCTTCGGGACTGACGAGCGTCATTGCCACGCCGGTTTTTTCGGCGCGCGCGGTGCGGCCTACGCGATGCACGTAATCGTCCGGGGACATCGGCGGCTCGTAGTTGATGACGTGGCTGATGTCATCGATGTCTAAGCCGCGTGAGGCCACGTCGGTGGCGACAAGCGTATCGAATTTTCCGCTCTTGAACTCGGCCAGCGCGCGTGTGCGCTCGCTTTGGGTGAGATTGGAGTGAATCTTCGTCACGTTCACTCCGGCATGGCCGAGCACGTGCGCCACGCGGTCGGCGTCGTGCTTGGTGCGCGTGAAGACGAGCGTGCGCGTGGGAATCTTCGAGGGCGTTCCATCGGCGTCCTCGCCGGAAAGTTCCGTGAGCAGTTTTAGTAATAGTTCCGGTTTTTTCAGCTTCATGACGGAATAAATTTTTTGCGTAATGCCCTCCGCCGGTTTCCTTCGCCCGCCCACTTCGATGAGGGCCGGATCCTTCGTAAGCCTTCGCGCGAGTTCTTCGATGTCGTGCGACAGCGTTGCCGAAAACATGAGTGTCTGCCGGTCGCGCGGGACGTGCGCAGTGATGCGCTTGATCTGTGGAAGAAAGCCCATATCGAGCATGCGATCGGCTTCATCTAACACTAAGAATTCGATGGACGCAAGCGAAATGACGCGCTGCTGAATGAGATCGTTCAAACGGCCGGGAGTGGCAATGAGAATATCGCAGCCCTTCGATAGATCGCGCTCCTGCGTGCGCTGGCTCACGCCGCCATAGACGACGACAGCGCGAAGTCCGGTTCCCATCGCAAAGCTTACCGAAGCTTCGAGCACTTGCATGGCAAGTTCCCGCGTGGGTTCCAAGACAAGGACGCGCGGCTGCTCCTTATGTTTTGCCTTTGGCGAGCAGAGGATGGAGTCGATGAGCGGCAGCATGAAGGCCGCGGTTTTTCCGGTTCCCGTCTGCGCGATGCCGATCACATCGTGCCCCTCTAAGATGAGCGGAATGCCTTCGCGCTGGATGGGCGTCGGCGTGGCGTAGCCGATTTTTTGAACGCGCTCGCATATTTCCGGAATGAGTCCAAGCTCGAAAAACGTAAGCTGCTCGATCGAGTGAGCGCCGTTCGATGTGTGATGTGTGAGGTGAGAATTTTGCTTTGCGGTCATGGAATAATCTGCTTTTTGTGGGTGAGGCCGAAAGTTTTCATAATTTTGCGGCGATAATTTTTCAACACCGCCATGAAATCCAAGCTTTTGTTCGTTCTGCTGCCACTTTTCCTCATAACATACCCCGGGTCAGTTTCCGCTCAGGTTCCGAGAACAATTTCGTATCAAGGCATGCTCGCTAAGGCTGGCGCGCCCATCCCGGATGGGAAGCATATCCTCATCCTCGCGCTGTATGCTACGAAAACCGGCGCGGTCGTACTATACAGCAAGGAGGACACCGTGACTACGGCGAGTGGCTACTTCAGCACCTTGTTAGATTCAATTCCGGCTTCGCTCACGTTCAACGAGCCGATGTATCTCGGCATTTCCGTCGATGGAAGCACGGAACTAACTCCGCGCTCGCCGCTGACGGCCGCGCCATACGCGCTGAATGTTCCCGCGCCAACCGCGTCGATTACCGAAATCACTTCCGCAGACAAAACGGTCAGCATCACGAATCCGAATGGCCCGATTGCCGATCTTTCCGTGAAGGCTGCAAGCGTGACGTGGGCAGCCATTTCCGGCATTCCATCCACGTTCCCGCCCGGCGGAGCGGCGGGCGGAGACTTGGCTGGAACTTATCCTAATCCCACGCTTGCCACAAGCGGCGTTTCGGCGGGTAGCTACACGAACGCGAATATCACCGTGGACGCGAAAGGCCGCATCACCGCGGCTTCGAATGGATCGAGCGGTGGCGGTGGGAATCTGACGCTTCCTTATAGCGGCACATCCTCCGCTAACGTTAGTTTCGAAGCAGACAACACTGCTGCGAGCGCAGGTGATGCGATCAAAGGTGTGAGCAATTCCACGAGCACCTTGAATGCTCCGGGCGGCGGCGTCTATGGAACGAATTCCAGCACTTCTTCGAGCAATTCCGTTTTTGGTGTTGTCGGCTATGTGAACGCTGCATTGGCAAACTCGGCAGGAGTCTATGGTTTGAATATTGCCGGCAGTTCCGGCGCAGGTGTTCTCGGTAGTGGTTTCTATGGAGTGATCGGAACGGGAGTTAAGTCAGGGGGTGCCGGCATCTTTGGCGTGGCAACCAACCCAGCTGCCTACGCGGGATACTTCGAAAGCGGCAGCGATTCTGGCAAAGGAATTTTCGTTCACGGAGATCAAACGGCGACTGGCGCCAAAGCCGCGCTCGTGCCCGTCGGGAACGAATGGCGAAAGCTGTATTGCGAAGAAGCGGCAGAAGTGTATTTCAACGATTATGGTTCCGGCACGCTCGTGAATGGACGCGCGCATATTACGCTCGACAGCATCTTCCTTCAAACAGTAACCATTGGCGATGCGAACCCAATCAAAGTATTCGTGCAAATGAACAGCGACGCGAGCGCGTATGTTGTGAAAGGCACATCGGGATTCGATGTGATCGAGAACGGCGGCGGCATATCGAACGGCGCGTTCGATTACCGCGTTGTCGCAAAGCGCAAGGGGTATGAGGCGGTACGGATGGAATCGGCCACGCCGCCTGTCAGTCTTTCAAAATAACCACCCCCTGCCCCCTCCTTGAAAAGGAGGGGGAATTTGTTTTCCACTTTCCACTATCAACTATCCACTACCAACCATGTACACCTTCTTTGTCGTTCTTCACATCATCAGCGCCGGCGTGGTCGTCGGCCTTATCACCAACGCGATTATCGCGACCATCCTGAGGAAAAAAGTAAAGGGCACCGCAGGCGAGCTGGCCTCGATTCGCATGGCCGCGATCGTCTCGCCCATTATGGCGAACATCGGCAGCATCGGGCTGGCTGTCACCGGAGTGGTGCTCACACTGATGTCCTACTCGTTCTTTCCATTCTCCACGCTGCCCTGGCTTGCGATGATGCAGACGGATTTCGTCGTGATTATGGCAATTGCCGGCGCGGTACTGATGCCCAACGGTAAGAAAATTCTCGCGACCGTGAACGCGGAACTTTCCTCGCCAAATGCCGCCAACGGCGCGAGCGACTCGCTCCGCGCGATGGTGACGAAACAATTTACCTGGGTGATGGTCCTCACGGTGCTCGTCCTCATCGCCATCACGCTCGGCGAATCGAAATCGCTGATGTGGGTGGGGGTGCAGTAAGCGGATGTTGTAGCCGTGACTTTTAAGTCACGGCGAATGTTCGGATGTCCTTCATTCACCGTACCCTAAAGGGTACGGCTACAAATTCATGTCTGACATCTTCATATCCTATTCCTCGAAAGACCGCGACCACGCGGAGCAACTGACCGAGCTTCTTGCTTCGGCGGGACTCTCCGTTTGGATAGATCAGTCGGGAATAGAGGCAGCCGAGAGCTGGTCGGAATCCATCGTGGATGCGATAGACTCTTGCAAAGCGTTCATCGTGATGCTCAGTCCCGCATCCATCCTGTCGCCTAACGTGGTGAAAGAAGTCTCTCTCGCTTCCGAGAAACGGAAGAAGATACTCCCGCTCGATCTGGAACCCGTCGAGCTTCCGAAAAACATGCAGTATGCTCTCGCCGGCATCCAGCGCGCGCCGATGACGAACATAGATGCAGTCATCCGCGCCCTCGGCAAATTAGGTCTTGCGGCAACGCAGGCGCCATCCATCAAGCTTGTTCACGAGACGGACGCGCGGAAGAGCCTGATGATACTGCCATTCGAAGACCTATCGCCAACCGGAGACAACGGTTGGTTTGCCGATGGGCTTTCCAGCGAGTTGATCTCGGCACTGTCAAATGTAAAGGCGCTTCGTGTCACTGACGCGCAAACGACGAAAGACTTCAAACGCTATCAAGGAACCCTACCGAAGTACGCCCACGAAATGGGTATCCGTTACTTCGTACAGGGCGATGTCCGCAAGTTCGGTGACAACATCAAGATCACTACACGTCTTCTCGACATCGAGACCGGCGATCACCTATGGCAGGACTCGATGAAAGGCGTGATGGACGACATTTTCGATATTCAGGAGAAAGTTGCCGAGAAAGTTGTCGAAGGGCTGAAAGTACACTTGGCCTCGGACGAAAAGAAGAAACTCGCCGAGCGCGGCACCGAGAATGCAGAGGCATACGAATTATTTCTCAAAGGGCGCGAGTATTTTGCCCGCCAGACCAAAGAAGGTCTTCAGCTTGCGACGCAGCTTTTGTCCGAAGCGATCGCGCTCGATCCCGCGTATGCGCATGCCTATTCAGGCAAGGCGAATGCGCTTGCATTTCTTTACCGAGGTTACACCCGCGATCCCTCGCTGCTCGAAGAGGGGCTAAGGCTCATCACCGAGGCGCGCCGGTTGAAGTCCGATTTGTGGGCGGCCTATTACCCGCTTTCCATCATTCTCATGCTTCAGGGCAAGCTCGACGAAGCGGGGGCCGCCGCACAGGAATATATCCGGAACGCGCCGGAGGATGACAACAGCTATTTCGCGCTCGGATTTTTTTATTCGGAGACCGGTCAGGAGGCCAAAGCGATCACCCCTTACGAAGAGGCGCTGAAACGGAAGCCGGGAAACTTGGTAGCCTTATTCAATCTCGTTGTTGACTGCAACGGCGCGAAGGAAGATGCGAATGACCGATCATTCGCCGAGAAACAGAAGCATTGGGCCGAAATTGCCATTCCACTTTTTGAAAAGCGCCTGAAGCTCTTTCCG
>PLYO01000051.1 GCA_003151825.1 Ignavibacteriota bacterium | reverse complement strand
TGCGTACACTCTCAACGCTCGCAGACAACCTATACGCATAAATATCAAAAATGTTTCACGCTATCATAAGATTTTTGCTATTTTTATCTAAATTGCTCAAATTCGTCCAAAATCGCCAATTTTGACGCGCAGAGCCTGCCCTGAGCTTGTCGAAGGGTCGGTGCTTGACGCGTAGGTCGGTGCTTCCAGCCCGACACCCCTTTCCCCTCATCTTTCATCTTTCATATTTCATCTTTGCCAACACCACCCCCTCATCTTTCATCTTTCATATTTCATCTTTGCCCGGAGGTCCACGGCTTTTTAACAGGGCAGCATTAGAATATGAAGGGCACGATTCTTTCCACCAATTCCTTGTATAAAACCCATGACTACCGTTCTCAGAAGAATCACCATCGACCCCGAACAATGCGGCGGACGCCCGTGCATTCGCGGAATGCGCATTCGCGTCAGCGATGTGCTCGATCTTTTTGCAGCCGGTCTCTCCGCTCAGCAAATTCTCTCTGAAATGCCCGATCTCGATGCCGATGACCTTCAAGTGTGCCTGACCTTCGCGAATGGTTAACTTAGGAGAATCGCTGAAAGAGATTTTCTGATTATTTGACCCGCGTAGGTCGGCGCTTCCAGCCCGACACCCCTTCCCCTCATCTTTCATCTTTCATATTTCATCTTTGCCCGGTGGCGCCTCTCCGTCCACGGCTTTTTTACCGGGCAGCATTGAGGTTGGCGGGTTTGACAATATCCAAAACTCAAAAGCAAGCGTTTCGTGAAAATAGAGGAAAATTTCTTTGGGAAATGGGAGAGCACAAATGACTTAGATAGCGCAAGCGTTCTGCCATAACTCATAAGATGCCCGGACTTCTTTTGCAAATTTTCGGAATGACCTACTTTGGTGTTCAACTACGTCCACTCTCAGCGCGGCAACGATCTTTTTTACATCCTCTGTATCCTTGGGGTCTAAGTCGTTCAATATTTCGCACAAATGTCCATGTGGCTCCCTAATCTCGGTATCGGTATCGGTATAGAAACAAGGAGTATAGCCTTGCGCAAGCAAGCCATTCTGTGATAAACCAAAATCGTCCGAAGACAACCAACCCTCGAATTTTTTGATTTGCAATACAACCTTGATGTATTGTGGCAACGGGGCTATTTTCGGATGTGTCCTCATCCTCTCAAGCCAATCATTTGCCCTAGATTGTATGTGATCGATTAAGGCAACGCAATCCGCAAACTGATCCTTGAAATCCACCAAATCAACGGTAACAATTACAACGTATGGATGCGCCACTCTAACGAGATCGAGTAGGTGTTCATCGAGATTCGCCGAAATTTCACCGCAGCCATATCTAACTTCATTGCGGGGAATTCGCCCCACCTCTGTCCCAAGAATGCGACAAACGAGCGAAGGATAAGAGACGTATTCTCCCCTCCCCTCTAAAATAAAACCGATAGGTGGTCTTTCGTGTGGTTCCATCCAGATAATAGCTTGTTATGACGGCACCCCGTCAATTAATCCCTTAATCCATAATCTGCCAACATCTTTCATTTCGAGAGTGGCACCAGGGCTGATTTCTTCTATGGTCTTTGCTTTAGTCCCATCTTGCGGAGTTCTTGTGACGATCAGAACCTCCTCTGGATTTACGCAATTTAGCACATGCTCGGAATGCGTACTCAAAATAACCTGTATTTTGTGGGCCGCAATCACATCGCGAGCAAAATCAATTATGAATCGAATAGCCCACGGATGCAAGTTTTGCTCCGGCTCTTCGATTAACATGGTTGTGCCCTCTGGCTGAATTTCCATTGCCAGAATAATTGCGAGAGCATGAAGGGTTCCATCGGAAGAATCGAAGGACGCAACTTTGCGCTTCAAATTACTCTCTGTAAACTCTACGTAAGCATTCTCTTTAATACTGTCCTGCACATCTATATGCTCAATGTGGGCGGCAATGTGAGATAACGCACGTTGAATTCTCTTTATTGAATCCTCAGTTTGCAGCTTTAGCACAGCAGGCATCATTTTCCCCGTCTCAGAAAGCTCGGCATTCGAAACTATAGGCTGAGCTTTTCTGAGATCGACGGATGAGAAATTATAGCTCTCGATTTGAGAAACTTGCGCTCGAAAAACATGCAAATCCTTTATGAGGGTCAATAAAGTAGTAAGCTCTCCGCCCACAAAGGATTTATTGGACGCCTCATTAGCTGTATCCTGATTTGGAGGGAAAATAGACTCATAGAGTTTCCCAAACTCCTGCGGGTTTTCAGCGATAGAAGAAAGGAGACCCGAATTTTTCAATCCCTCCAGACCAAACCAGCTTAGAACGGCATCAAAAGTATTAACCGTTATTGCTGGCTCTATCTTCACCTTGACAGGAAAGAGTGGCCCAGTCGCGGAACTTCTCGTAATTATTACCTCAGATTTTACTTCTGGGAATTGGAATGGATTAAAAAATTTAATCTCCTCTGATACAATATCACAAACTCGATTTCTTTGCTGTGATTTTTTTATCTCGAATACGTGGTTGAAGCTCTTAACATCCGAAGAATTCCCGCCGGGAAGCTCAATTAAATAGTCAAACTTAATCACCGTGGCGTTCACATCCTCTTTGGGGATTGACTTCGGTACGATTGAATTAAAATGATTATAACCTGGAATAGCTTTGTCAAGACCCTCCGTTATGAACCGCGAAATAAACTTAATTCCCTTCAGGATATTAGATTTCCCGGAACCATTTGCACCAATAAGCACAGTCAACCCTCCGAATGAAATATCGGTGTCGATTATACTTCTGAAATTCTTTATTTTTAGATTTTTTAGCACTTCCCTGCCTTTGTCCGCTATGCAAAATTACGACAATTAATGACGCGCCAGTCACAAACTTATTATTATCATCCCATGTGAATAATCTGCGATTTTAACGCATTTCCAAAGATTTTGATGGTTTCGATGGTAAGATTTTGCTGTTCCGTGTATTTTTTGATTAATAATAATAAGTGCTAAACATATGGGGCACCTATTATCATTTCCGCGATACCCCACACTCATCCATTGCCGATCATCCCACCACCTCCGCCCTCGCCCCCTGCATAAACTCCCGGAACGATTCGGCTTCGCCGGGAAGCTGGATGTTCTGAATATCGCCGCAGCCCGGATACACACCTTTGCTGTTAGTGCGCCTGTTCCTCACCACCATAAAGAACTGAAATACTCAGTCGCTCGTTGTACGTCATTGACTTAGTGTAGCATCAGATCATTGCTCATCATCGAAACGCCCACATTCACAAGGCAGATCGGAACGATCCTGTCTGATGAAGAGTATCGGCTGCTCCAAAACCAGCTTGTCGAGCATCCCGATTTGGGAGCGGTAATTCCTGGAACGAAGGGTCTCAGGAAGCTTCGTTTCGCCGAGAGCGGAAAAGGCAAGCGTGGCGGCGGACGACTCATTTATTACTGGCTTGTCAATAGCGAAGTGCTTTACATGGTCTTTGCGTATCGAAAAAGTGCGGCGGAAGATCTGACGAAATCTCAACTCAAGACATTAGCGAAACAAGTGGAGCGATACATCAATGAAAAATAAAGAATTCAAAGAATTGCTTGGCAGCGTGAAGGAGGTAAGCGAGATCATGAGCGGGAAGCGTAAACCCAGCCGTGTTTTCTATTTTGGGAGCAAGATTAAGGAGATCAGAAGCGAACTCGGGCAATCGCAATCCGAATTCGCGGGACTCTTGAGAATCCCCGTGAGTACGCTTCGTAATTGGGAGCAAGGCCGCCGTATTCCGCAAGGCCCAGCGCAATCGCTGCTTAAAATCGTGGAGCACCTGCCAAAGCAATCGCTCAAGATTCTCCGGCAATCGGCATGACCGGATTGCAGCGATTCCCTCCCTCCGCTCTTGCCAGCACGGAACAATTATCGCACGAAGCCGTTAGATAGGCTACAATTTTATGAAGTACTCAACCATCAGCCACACGAGCCGCACAGCACATGCCATGAGCATGTGCCATTTTGCTATGCAGCCGGCTGAAATCCACCCATCGAGTATGCGTACCTAACACCCACCCACGCTTAACGATTTGGAGAAGGCCGGCAATTATGCCGGCCTTTTTTTATTCACATAAATAAACAACATACATGACAAACATCAATAACAATACAGGGCTATAGACGTCCACCAAATCGGGGGAAGGTCAATAACCGGGGAATTTTGGTCAATAGCCCAGGGTGGAATGCAATGGAACCCTGGGAGGGAATTACGCACCGTCTTTATCCCCTTCCGCATAATCCGGCGTAACCAAACTCCCGAACGCGCCGATCACTTGCAAGGCGTGGCCGACGATGATGATAATCGTCGAGTATTCGTCTATCGGATCGAGATGGTTCCACTCCGCATACCATCCGATGGGAGCAACAAGCGATCCGACCAGGAAGAGAAACGCAAAAACAATCTGACGTTTGCGGAAACGGTCGGAAATCCGATTGTCAGTCATTCGTGGTGAGTAGATCGGATTATTTCAATGCAACCGCCAGCACGCTCGCCAGCGCGACTGCCGTTAGGCCAAATGGAATGAGCACTTTCCAGCATACGCGCATCACCTGATCGACGCGCAAGCGCGGGAGCGTCCACCGAATCCATATTTGCACGAACACGAACGAGAGTCCTTTTAAAATGAACCATACGAAACCCATACCCGGCCCGTTCAACAAATCTCCGAATGGCGATTGCCACCCTCCCAAAAACAGCACCGATGCGACCGCGCCAACGGCAAACATGCTGGCATATTCCGCAAGAAAGAACAGTGCAAATTTCATTCCACTGTATTCGGTGTGGTATCCCGCAACAAGTTCCGATTCTGCTTCGGGAGCGTCGAATGGCACGCGGTTCGTCTCTGCTAAGGAACCGATGAAATAGGTTCCGAATGCGACCAAGATGACCGGGATGAGAACAAGATTCATCTCGCCCCCAAATCCGGGAATATGCTTTGGCCCGCCAAAGAGAAACCAGTTCTGAATTCCACCCGCTTGAAGATTGGTGATCGTTTGCAAATCCATCGAGCCAGCGATAACAACGACCGTCAGCACCGCCAGCGCGACGGGAATTTCATACGAAATAATCTGCGCAACCGAACGCATCGCGCCAATCATCGAATACTTATTATTCGATCCCCATCCTGCAAGCAAGATCGAAACCACCGTGAGCGACCCCATGCTCAACACATAAAAGATGCCCGTGTTCAACCGCGCCCCGACATATACCGCAGAAAATGGCAGCGCGGCAAAAACCGCATAACTCCCAATAAAAACAATGTATGGTGCAAGCACATAAAGCGGTTTATCCGCAGCTTGTGGGGTCGTATCTTCTTTTTGCAGGAGCTTCAAAATATCCGCGATGGGCTGGAGCATCCCTTTCGGTCCCGTGCGCATCGGGCCAAGCCGATCCTGCACCCACGCGGAAATTTTCATCTCGCCTAAAATCGCAACAAGTCCATATCCCAGGATAAATACGAGCGGAATTGCTGCGTAGGCGAGCGTAGTGATCACGGTTGATAACGCGCCGGGGCCGAGGAGGCCAGAGAATAATTCGTAGATGGGTTGGAAAATTGTCATTGGGGCAGTAAAACGCGAAAGTCAAGAACATTGGTGCGCTTCAATCACAGCGATTGTTTCTTCATGTCATCCTGAGCGGAGCAAATCTTCGCAAGCATCGGCAACGATGCGCGAAGATTTGCGGAGTCGAAGGATCTCCGGTAGTTCACCACGCTGCCAAATCACACGAGATCCTTCGACTCCGTTCGTCTCTCCTTCGTCGAGACGAACTCCGCTCAGGATGACATTCCTATCTTAATCAGAGATTATGTTGTTACTCCCCACTCCGCTTCCATTTTGGATTATCGAGCAGGAAGGAAATGCTGATGCGGTTCGTCGAGCCGAGTTGATCCTGCGCGTTGGCGCCAACATAAGCATAATCAATGTGGAGCTTTGAAATCGTAACGCCTACCCCGACGCTCCACATGTTCATGTCGTTGTACCCTCCGCGTATCGCGAAGAGATTTTTGTATTGATATTCCAATCCCTCGTGAAAATCTGCGGAAGCAGGACCCGCATAAAGCTGCGCATCCTGGCCGCGATTTTCAAAGCGCAAGTCGATATCGGCCGTCGGCATCAGGCGGTGAGCACCATCGGATGTGATATTCCATATGTACGAGCCACCTAAAACGAGCGTTGGAGAAACAAGCTCTTTCGTTCCGGTGGTGTAAGAGAGCAGAGTAGTGGTGGCATCGTCTAAGACGACCGCAAGTGTGAGATCGTCATTCGGCTTATAGCGTGTAGCAAGATCGAATCCCAAGCCAGAACCTGTTGTCTGCGGATCGAGCCGAATGTCAACTAACTTGGCATTTACACCCCACGATAATTTCGGATTCACTTCCTTTGCGTAGGAGAGAATCGCGACCCAATCGTAATTCGAAAAGGTGGTAACTTTATCGTAATTAAGATATTCGCCTGGGTCGAGCTGGCCATTATTGTTCAAATCGACAAGTGCATTGCGCGTATCCAAAATGTCGCTCACGCCAATATGAAGTATGGATACCGCCGCTGATGAAGTAGCATTGAGCGGCGTGGCAAACGCGCCATAATCGTATTGAACCGTCCCATCGAAGCGCGATTCGTGCATAGCTGTAACCATCGGGAATTTCAATACATTGAGTGCAGCGGGATTCCAATAACCGGCCGTGGCATCCTCGCTGATGGCCGTTCCGGCCCCACCCAGCGCGAGCGAGCGAGCGCCCACGCCGAGTTCGAGAAATTCGCCGGCGTAATCCACGACCGTCTGCGCATGGAGGGGCAGGGCAATCGAGAGAAGCATTAAAAATGTGAAAAGAACTTTGCGCACTACTAATAATATTGGATCGTTATTATTATTCTTACGTCATTGCGAGGAGAAGGATGCGACCGAAGGGAGCTTCCTTCGACGAAGCAATCTCGTGCTTACGGCTTACGACTTGAAAACCACGAGATTGCTTCGTCATCCCTCCGGGACTCCTCGCAATGACGTTGTTACTAATATATCCTTCGAACACGTGTGAACGCTCTAAAAAGATTGCTGGCTCCCCGAAAACAGGTCAAAAAGAAATCCCTTTCTGCCAAACGGGAGCGATCGGAGCTGGAACTGCTCCATTCCTATCGCCGCGCGCTTGTAAAACATGGAACGGACGCCATCTCGCTCGATCTCGAAAATGAGTTCTATTGGCATTTCCAACTTAGCGCGCTAATCGCTCATGCCTATCGGAAATTCGACGAAATCAACCGAAAGCATTTTTCCGGTTTGCTTACTCGCCCAAAAATCATCTTTTGCAATCGTTCCACCGGTGGATATTACAACAAGACACGCCACACCATCGGCATTTCCATTGCGATGGCCGTCGAGCATGGCGAGGTAGAGTTCTTCGAAACACTACTGCACGAAATCGCGCATATTGCGGAGCAATCGCATTCGCCGCGATTTTATGAAGTCTTGCGCAAAATCGGTGGGTCGGGACGCAAAGCGCCGATGACAACTTTGCTTCGAGTGAAACGCGATAGGTTTCTTGCGGAGCATTATTCCGTCCGGGTGCGTTGCCCACATTGCAATAAAGAATATCGTTATCGAACTCGCCGTGCGCTGCGGTATGCTTGTAGGCCGTGCTGCGAAAAATTTGCGGGTGGGAAGTATGATGAACGGTTTCGTTTTGTAGCCGTGACCTTTAGGTCACGGTGTGAAGCCGACAAGACCGCAACGTAAAAGAGACCGTGACCTAAAGGTCACGGCTACACACTATGAAGCTACCCAAATACGATTCCAACGGCAAACCGCTCATCGTACTCTTCGATGCGATGGCACTCGCGTATCGTTCCTATTTCGCGTTCGTTGCGCATCCGCTGACGAACGCTCGCGGCGAAAACACCAGCGCAGTCTATGGCTTCATGACCTCGATCTTTCAGTTCCTGGATCACCACACTCCCACGCACGCTGCCGTCTGCTTCGATACTCCCGAGCCGACGTTTCGCCATAAGAAGTTCGAAGCCTACAAAGCCACGCGGCAGGCCATGCCCGAAGACCTCATCCCGCAGTTGGATAAAATCAAAGAACTGGTGCGCGCCTTTCGCATTCCACTTATTGAAGTTCCCGGCTTTGAAGCCGATGATATTATCGGTACGCTTGCTTGCTCGGCGACCGAGCACAACATCGAGTCACTTATTGTCACACCTGACAAGGACTTTTGCCAGCTTGTAAACGATAGCGTCAAGCTCCTGCGCCCATCGCGCGATGGAAATGCCATGGAAATCTTCGACACCGAAGCTGTTCGCACAAAGTATGGGCTTGAGCCAAATCAAATCATCGACTATCTCGCGCTTGTCGGCGATAGTAGTGATAATATCCCCGGCGTTCGTGGCATCGGCGAAAAAACGGCAACGCCGCTGCTCCAGAAATTTGGCACGCTCGCGGAACTGTATAAGCACCTCGATCAAATCGATAAAAAAGGCGTCAAAGATAAGCTGACGAATGAACGCGACAACGCATTTCTCTCCTACGAGCTTGCCACGATTGACTGCCACGTAAAGCTGCCCATCACCATTGAGGAACTATCATACGGCGTCCTGCCCGATTTCGACGCGCTCGAAAGCCTTACGCTCGATCTCGGCTTCAAATCACTTGCGAATCGTGTTCATAAAGAGAAAGAGAATTTACTGAAAGCGGAATCTCCGGAGGCGCTCGAAGCCGCGCTTGCACTCAACAAAGATACCGTTCCCAAAGAGCGATCCGAGGAGGAAGAACTCGGAAGCTTCGATTTTGCGGAAGGAGCTGTTGGTGAATTTCAGGATATTCGTTCCACCCCTCATGCGTATGTGATCGTTAAGACGATGGAGGGTGTGCGTGAACTGGCGAAGCTACTGCAAAAATCGGCAGAATTCTGTATTGATACGGAAACAACGGGCAGCGATGCCAATATCGCGGAGATTATCGGCATCAGCTTCGCCGTTAAGGAGCGCGAAGCATTTTATATTCCAATTCGTCTGCCGGACATTGGTTCGGACGCCGATGCTACTTCCCTCTTCGCACAAACCGCCGCAAGCGAAAATGCACTTACGATGGGACTCGATCTCAAAGAAGTGCTTGACGTTCTTCGTCCCGTGCTCGAAAATCCAAAGATTGCGAAAGTTGGTCAGAATATTAAATACGATGCGCTGATTCTTCGCCATTATGGTGCGCAGCTTCGACCGCTGACGTTCGACACGATGATTGCATCCTACCTCTATCGCTTCGATGGCCCGCATTCGATGGATGCGCTTTCCATCGAGCATTTGAAATACCGGCCCGTGCCGCTTAGCGAAGTGGTTGGAACTCTTAAAGATGGTTCGGCAAGGCGTTCCATGGCCGTGGCCTCGACGCTGAAGCTTGCAGAATATGGTGCCGAGGACGCGGATGTGACACTACGACTGAAACATGCGCTCGAACCAAAACTTCAAGAAACCGAAAAAATCTGGAAACTGCTGGAAGAGGTCGAGTTCCCGCTGGTCGAAGTGCTCACGAAAATGGAATTTCATGGCGTGAAAATCGATACCGAACGCCTCGCCGGAGCGAGCAAAGAAATGGAGCGCGAAGCCGATAACCTTTGCCGGCAAATATATGAACTCGCCGGAGGGCCATTCAATATCGACTCGCCAAAGCAATTGCAAGAAGTTTTATTTGTAAAGCTCGGCCTGAAATCCGGGCGTAAAACGAAAACGGGACTTTCAACCAACGCCGCCGTCCTGGAAGACCTTCGCCACGAACATCCCATTGCCGAGGCGCTGCTTTCCTATCGCCAATATCAGAAACTGCGCAGCACGTATGTCGATGCGCTGCCCAAGCTTGTGAATCCAAAAACGGGGATGGTTCACACGAGTTACAATCAGGCCGTCGTGGCGACGGGCCGCATTTCCTCGACCGATCCCAATTTGCAAAATATTCCCATTCGTACCGAGATGGGCCGCGATATTCGCAAAGCATTTGTATCGCGCTTCAAAGGTGGACAAATTCTATCCGCCGATTATTCCCAGATCGAGCTTCGCATCATGGCGCATGTCACGCGCGATCCGGGACTCATTGAAGCATTTGCGAATGGGGTGGATATTCACACGCGCACCGCCGCCGGTGTCTATGGCTTGCCGCTCAGTGGAGTCACGCGCGAGATGCGCAGCAAAGCCAAGGGCGTGAACTACGGCATCATGTATGGCATCGGTCCGTTCGGGCTATCGCGTAACTTAGGCATTCCGCAAAAAGAAGCAAGCGAGATTATTCAAAAATATTTCACCGCGTTCCCACTCATCCGAAAATACATGGACGATACCATCCAATTTGCGCGCAAGATGGGATACGTGGAAACGCTCCTCGGTCGCCGGCGCTACATGCTCCATATCGCGGCGGCGAACCAGGCCGTTCGAAGCGCGGACGAGCGCGCCGCCATCAACGCGCCTATCCAGGGAACCGCAGCCGACATGATGAAGCTCGCCATGATCGACGTACACCGCGACATGGAAGCACGAAACATGCGTTCCATCATGATGATGCAGGTGCATGACGAACTCGTCTTCGATGTCGTGCCCGAAGAGGCGGACACGATGATGGAAATCATTCCTAAGCTCATGTCCGGCGCGATGCCGATGATCGTACCCATCGAAGTCGAGGCCGGCATTGGGCCAACCTGGTTCGAGGCGCACTAAAATTGGCAACTCACAGCAACTTCATGATCGCGATCACTGTCGCGATCTGGCCGATCCAGAAGATGAACATCCATTTGACGATGTGCTTCCGAACTTCGCGATGTCCACTTTAAGCAGAAGAATGTCCTCCTTCGTCGCGAGCGTATCCATACGGACCCTTACCCCGCCACCAAAATGAAAAGTTACACGAATTTCCCCCGCCTTTTAGTTCACGACGAAAGCCGGAGCGTGCCGCTACATGCGCCCCCACAAAAAAAACGGCCCACGCACGTGCGCGAGCCGGGGGAAAAATTACTGACTAAGCGTTATTGCCAAGTCGTGCCATCATAATAAAATGTGCGCGAATCGCCTGTGGGAATTGTGACTACCACAGTGCCTGCGTATGTCTCACTTCCGCTGGAATTATTTATCACGACAATCACATCTCCCGTTGCTGGAGCTCCCGGCAACGTTATCGCTCCGCCACCAGCACCTGTTATGATGAACACCGGCTTGTCTGTAACTGTGACACCTGCTCCAGCATCTGCCGCCGCGCCGCTCGATGTCTCGATGACGTGATTACCGGTCGAAACGGTGCCGGTCGTTGTCAGATTGCCGTTCGCATCGACCTGCAACGCGCTGCCGGACCCCACCGAGAGCAGTGCGGCCGGAGTGGACGTGCCGATACCGACATTGGTGTTCACGGTGGCGTTGTTTACGCCGGCAATCTCGCCAAGCACCATCGCGTTGCTTTCGCCGACGTAGGCATTGACTCCGATGGCGCTGGCGTTCGTCCAGTTATTGGCCGAGGTGTTCGCATTCGAGCCGATCAGGATGTTCGCGCTTCCGGTGGTATTGGCCATGCCAACTTGATCGCCTAAGAATACGTTCTGGCTGCCGGAACTATTGAAATACCCGGCCTGGTGGCCGAGAAACACATTGGACGCGCCCGTCGTATTGTTCACGCCGGAAAACGGGCCTTCGAATACATTGTACATCCCCGTGGAACTCGCGCCGGCGGTCGTGCCGACATAGAGGCTGGTGTGTGTCGAATTGGCATTCAACACCTGCGCGCCGTTCTGATCGTATCCTGCGGTTCCGGCGTTGAGCGTACCCACCGAAAGCGTGCCGCCCACCGTGAGCGCGCCGCCGACGGTGCCGTTGCCGCCGATGTTGAAATTCGCCGTCTGCTGGCCGTTGCCGTTTTGGATATAGCTTCCGGCAAGGGAAGGAAGGTCGTTCACGGAAATAGTTCCGGAAGTCCATCCGCTGGAGCCGTCGCCTCGGAGGAACTCCGTTCCGGTCGAGGACGTAATTCCCGTTCCGCCACTCGCCGCCCCGACGGTGCCGAGCGAGAGCGAAAGCGTGCCGCCTAAGGGCACCGCACCGCCGCCCGAAAGCGGGGATGCCGTGTTGATGGTAATGGAAGAATTCAGAAGATCGGAATTAGGGATGTTCGTCGTCGCGCTGGCGATGGCGGCGTTCGTGTAGGCGTCGTCCGCCGCTTCGATGGTCGAAGTCGCCGTGCCGATGGCGGCATTGCGGTTGGATACTTCCGACGCGATCGCGTTCGAAAGCGCGTTATTCGAGTATGCGTTATCTGCGGACTCGGCGGCCGAGATGGCGGTGGAAATTGCGCTATTTCTGTTTGCCGCTTCGGTTGAAATGGCGCTCGTTGTATAGTTTTGGTCAGTGGACTCGATGGACGTAGTGGCCGTGCCAATGGCGGTCGAAATTGCGGAATTCGTGTATGCGTCGTCCGCCGCTTCGATGGTCGTGACGTCCCCGGAGATTCCGCTGCTCAAATTGGCGAGATCGGTCGAAAGGCCCGTTATCTGCGATTCCGAAATGGCGGGAAGATCGGATGATGGAATCGCGCCGGAGGTGAGCACGCCGCTCACGCTCTTCACGTAACCGTTCGAAAGCGAGGTATTGATCGAACCTCCCAAATAAAGGTTCGCAAAACGGTGGATGGCCGAACCGAGATTGACGGTGTTATCCGTCGAAGGCGTGTTCGGTCCCGCCGGGCCTTGAATGCCCTGCGCGCCAGTCGATCCTGTTGGTCCGGTCGGTCCCTGGACGCCGGTCGGGCCTTGCGCACCTGCTGAGCCTTGCGATCCCTGTGGGCCTTGTGCGCCGGTTGCTCCCGTCGCCCCATTCGTTCCGGCCGCTCCGGTTGCGCCGTTGGCCCCGGTTGGGCCGATGATGTTCGAAATCAGTCCCCATGAGCCGCCGGATTTCTGAAATACGTCGCCCGTATTGTTATTCAGAAAAAGGTCGTTCGTCGTGCCCGTGCTGTTCGATGGGTTGTTGTTTCCGGCATACCACGTGGCGCCGTTCGTGCCATTCGTTCCGTTGGTGCCTGCGGTTCCTGTTGCGCCCGTCGCGCCTTGCG